>NZ_JBVVQH010000024.1:0-98183 GCF_055811115.1 Mesorhizobium sp. WSM4832
GGCTGCGGCGTCCACATGTACGGCCCGGTCGAGCGCGACCATGCCTTCAAGGGCCTGTCCTTCATCCACCCCGAGCGCTTCGAGGAGGATGGCTGGTCGCCGCCGGGCTTTGCCGCGTTCGTCTCCTCGATCATCGAATCCGGCGTCGACCCGAGCCGCATGGCCGGTATCCGCGGCCAGCTGAAGTCGATCGGGCTCGAACCCTATGACTGCCTCAACCCCGGCCTGATGGACTATATGGCCACCTGGACCGCGAAGAAGACGGGAGCCCTGGCGGCCTGACAATCGCGAATTTCATGCAAAGGGCCGGCCAGCGCCGGCCCTTTTTGCACATTTGGAGCGACAATTGCCTGCACCTGTCATCTATGTCGACGCCGACGCCTGTCCGGTCAAGGCCGAGGTCGAGAAGGTCGCGGAGCGCCATGGCGTCGTCGTCACCCATGTCTCCAATGGCGGCCTGCGCCCGTCCCGCGATCCGATGATCCGCAACGTCGTCGTCTCCAAGGGCGCGGATGCCGCGGACGACTGGATCGTCGAGAACGCCAGGACCAACGACATCGTGGTGACGGCCGATATACCGCTTGCCGCGCGCACGGTTGCGCTCGGCGCGCATGTGCTTGGTCCCACCGGACGCCCCTTCACGCCGGAGACCATCGGCATGGCGGTGGCGATGCGCGACCTCAAGCAGCATCTGCGCGAGACCGGTGAAAGCCGGGGCTTCAACGCCAGCTTCACGCCAAAGGACAGGTCGCAGTTTCTCGGTGAGCTCGACCGCATCTTGCGGCGTGCCTTGAAATCCGTCACACCGGACTGATCCGAACGCCTTTCAGGAGGCCGGGCCATGGGTGACGATACATCCCTCAAGACGCCGATGCATCGGCACATGCAGTTCGCTCTGGCCGCGGCCATCGGCATCGTCGCGCTGCTGCTTGCCTTGCTGCTGCGCGCGCCGCTGCCCTACTCGATCGGCGCCAACGTGTTCTTTGTGAGCTATATCGCTCTGGTGCTCGCCTTGATGCCGAGCCTTACCGGCCGCTATCTCAGCAAGAACGCGCGCGCGACCGATCTGCCCGTATTGCTGATCTTCGCCGTCACGCTCTTCGTCGTCGGCGCGGCCATCGTCTCGCTGTTCCTGCTCATCAACCAGAAGGATGCCGCGCATGCCCTGCAACTCGCCTTTGCCATGCTGTCGATCCCGCTCGGCTGGTTCACCATCCATGCCATGGCGTCGCTGCACTACGCGCATGTCTATTGGAAGGATGGCGACGGGATCGATGAGAAGACCCAGAAGAAGATACCGGTCGGCGGCCTCGATTTTCCCGGCGGCAAGCGGCCGGAAGGTTGGGACTTCCTCTATTTCGCGACAGTGATCGGCATGACGGCGCAGACCGCCGACACGGCCGTCACCACCTCGCAAATGCGCCTTGTCGTGCTCGTCCATTCGATCCTGACCTTTTTCTTCAACACGGTGATCGTTGCGGCGGCGGTCAATCTCGCGGTCAGCCTGGGCGCCTCGTAATAAAACCGTGATCGCATGAAACATTGCCTTGTGCGGTGACGTATTGAGAGGAAGACAATGACCTGAAGAGGCCGCGAGCGATAACGCGGCTGGAGGACGATAATGGACTCTGCTCCCACGAGCCAACCCGCCGCCCAGAAGGACGCGAAGAACGCGACCCTCATCTACCGGCAGTCGCTCTGGACACGGCTGACGCACTGGCTGTGGGCACTCGCGCTGTTCTTCATGCTGCTGTCCGGTTTGCAGATCTTCAACGCGCGCCCGCAGCTCTATGTCGGCAAGGAGTCCGGCTTCGGATATAACAACACCATCCTCCAGATCGGGGCCGAGAACACCGATAAGGGACCGCGCGGCTTCACCGAAATCTTCGGGCATCGCTTCGACACCACCGGCGTGCTCGGCTGGTCGGGCCCCGCTGGCCAGGAGACGCCGCGCGCCTTCCCGGCCTGGGCGACGATCCCGTCCTATTACGACCTCGGCACAGCGCGCGTCGTGCATTTCTTCTTCGCCTGGGTGCTGAGCGCAACGCTGCTTATTTGGCTGGTCGCGAGCCTTATCAACGGCCATATCCGTCGCGATCTGGCGCCGCGCGTCGAGGATTTGCGCAAGCTGCGGCGCGATATCGTCGACCATGCGAAGCTGAAATTCCATCACACGCGCGAATACAACACGCTGCAGAAGATGGCTTATGGCGGCGTGCTCTTCGTGCTCTTGCCACTGATGATCGTCACCGGCCTCGCCATGTCGCCGAGCATGGATTCGGTGCTGCCCTGGCTCAACGAAATCCTTGGCGGCCGGCAGACGGCGCGCACCATCCACTTCACCGTCATGGTGCTGCTCGTGCTTTTCTTCGTCATCCACATCCTGATGATCCTCGCCGCCGGCCCGATCAACGAACTGCGCTCGATCATCACCGGCTGGTATCGCACTGACCCGCCTGCAAAGCATGATCAGCCAACCGAGAGGAGCGTCTGACATGGCAAAATTCCAGATCAGCCGCCGCAAGTTCTTGACCGCCAGCAGCCTTGGCCTGTCCGGCATCGCGCTGTCCGGCTGTGATGCCTTCGACAGCGGCCTCGGCATCGGCGGCGGGCTGCGCAGCTTCCTCGAAAATGCCAATGGCCTGACCTGGCGCGCGCAACGCCTGCTTGCCGGTCGCGACGCGCTGGCGCCGGAATTCACCGAGGCTGATATCCGCCAGCCACAGCGGCCGAATGGTGTCACAGCGCCCGACGATGACACCTACAAGGGCCTGCTCGCCAACAATTTCGCCGACTGGCGCCTGGAGGTCACCGGCCTTGTCGAGAAGCCACTGTCGCTGACACGCGAGCAGCTCCAGAACATGCCGAGCCGCACCCAGATCACCCGCCATGACTGCGTCGAAGGCTGGAGTTGCATCGCCAAATGGACCGGCACGCCGCTGTCGCTGGTGCTCGACCAGGCAGTGGTGAAGCCGCAGGCCCGCTACGTGATGTTCCACTGCCTCGACACGATCGAGCAAAGCCTGTCCGGCGACATCAAATATTACGGCACGATCGACCTGATCGACGCCCGCCATCCGCAGACGATTCTGGCCTATGGCGTGAACGACAAGCCGCTGCCCGTGGAGAACGGCGCGCCGCTGCGCGTGCGCGTCGAGCGCCAGCTTGGCTACAAGATGCCGAAATACCTCTACAAAATAGAGCTGGTCGACAGCTTCGCCACTATCGGCGGTGGCCGCGGCGGCTATTGGGAGGACAACGGCTACGACTGGTATGGCGGGATTTGACGGCCCCTCGCCTGCGGGCCGAACACGATCTTCCGGCAGCCGAGCTTGGCGCCATCGAGGAACAGCTCAACAGCGACAACCGGCGGCTAACCGGGCGCAATGACGACCGCAGCTTCGTCTATGTGCTGCGAGACGAAGCGGGGCGCGCGATCGGTATGGCCGCCGGTTATTCCTGGGCCGGCATCGCCGAGCTCGAGCTGATGTGGGTTGACGAGGCCTATCGAGGCCGCGGCCACGGCAGGAAGCTGCTCGACGCCTTTGTCACGGAGGCGGCCGCGCGCGGCGTGCGGCGAATATGGGTTTCGACCCATGACTTCCAGGCGCCGGGTTTGTACGAAAAAGCCGGCTTCGAGCGCATGGCCGAATTGACAGGATGGCCGGAAGGCCATTCCAACATCATCTTCTGCAAGACGGTAGTTCCCCGATAAGCAGCAGCCGGACAGGTCTGGCGTTCAGCATGCAGACCTTGGCGGCGCGATCATTCGTCGTCCTGCGTCTCGTCCGGATTATCCACCATGCAGCCGACGCCGTGGCATCCCTGATAGTTGCCGTGAGTATCGAAATTGGAATTGCCGTCCTTGTCGAACTGCGGCGTCGGGTCGATCCATTGGTCGTCGCGGCGCGGCCTCGGCCTCGGATAGTAATTGTCAGAATGGCGGCCATGCCTGTCATTGCTGTCGAGGATGGCGCCGACAATGCCGCCGACGATGATCGCGGCCGCCGCATCGCCTGGAGACGGCCTGCGGCCGGAGCCGGCAACCAGGAATTGCGCCGAGCAACCCTTGTCCACCCAGATGCCACCGCCGTCATAGCCCCAGCTTGTGCCGAACTGGCAACGCGACTTCGACAGCCGGTTGGTCAGTTGTACGCCGCCACGGGTGTCGACCCCGCAATAGGAGTAGCGGTAGTCGGAGCTTGAGCAGACCACGCGCATGGGACCCGCGGCCCGCGCGGCATCAGGTAGCAGCGACAGTTGCGTCGGATTGCCCAGGAAGCTGGCCAGCAACACCGTCGAACCGATCACCGCCATCCGCGCCGACATCGCAAGTCTCCAATTGGGTTCGCTATCGACAGAATGGCACCTCTGTGTAAGTCTTACAACCAGACAAGGTGCAGCGAGGATATATTCATGCGCGCTAACAAAATGATCGCGGCGATCATACTTGTTCTCTCCGCCTGGTTGGCGTTACTGCCAGCCCGCGCGGACGACAGCCTGAAGCGCGTTATCGACCAGAAGACACTGACGGTCGGCGTGGCGCTCAACCCGCCATGGATCCTCAAGAACGCGGACGGCAAATTCGCGGGCTACGATGTCGACCTGACCAGCGCCCTGGCGTCCGATCTCGGCGTCGACCTGAAGCTGGTCGAAGTGCCGTGGAACGACCTGAAGACACGTCTGCTCAAGGGCGATTTCGACCTGATCGCCGCAGGCTATGCCAGCACGCCGGAGCGCGCCCGCGAGGTCGTGTTCTCCAATCCGACTGGCACCGCCGACATCCGCATGGTGGCCTCGATCGCCGGCCTGGGCAAAAGGCCCGGACGGGCGCTGACAGCGCCGGGGTATAAGATCGCAGTGCTGTCCAATTCAACGGACGAGGCGGCTGCCAGGGAAGCCTTTCCGAGGGCGAACATCCTGTCGTTCGACAACACCGCCGATGTCTTTGCCGCGATCATCGGCGGCGACGCGCAGGCGATGGTCGCCACCTCGCCGACGCCGCAGATGGCGGCGAGGCTCTACGATGCGAAATTCAGGCTGGTCGGAGGCCCGCTGCTGCGCACGCCGGAAGCCTTCGCCCTGCGGCCGGACGATGTCCGCCTGTCCAATACGTCAACAACTGGATCGGCGCGCGCACCGCCGATGGCACCATCGCCGGTGTCCGCCGCTACTGGTTCGGCGGCTTCAAATGGATGTCGCGCTTCGACACTTCAGCCAAGCCGGAACAGACCAAGCCGAAGCAGTAAGCTTAAAGCGCGTCGCGTTGAACCGGATTCAGGCTTCGCGCTTAAGTCATTGTTTTGATGCATGTCGTTGTCCCAGAACCGGTGCGCACTTCTGGGCGACACGCATTAAGCCACCTTATCCAGCAGCGGCTTTAGCGCCGGATGGATTTCCGGCGAAGCGTGCTTGATCAGCGTCAGTAGGGCGCGTTCGTTGTCGCGCAGCGGCCGCTGGCCGCCGCCGACGCGCTCGGCCAGCCATTCGGCCTCGTCGGCGTCGACCGTCTCGGCGCGGCGGGCAAGCGCTTCGGCTGCCCGGTTCTTGGCTTCCCATTCAGCCTCGATATCGCCGGGCGAATGATAGGGTTCGAGGATCGCGGCAAACCCGCCCGAGACCATCCGGCTGAAGAAACCGCCAAGCGTCGGCGCGGCCTCATCGAGGAAGTTTTCGTGGCGCAGCGCCGCTTCGCGAGTCGGCGGTTCGTAGCCGGCCGAGCACATGACATAGTTAGCGATCGCCTTGACGAAGAGGTCGTTCCAGGAAGGGTCGTTGTCGGCGGCCGCGGTCCGGTCGTTGATCCTGAACAGGACCTCCGCCTCGACCTTGCTGATGGCTATGTTGCCGTCGCCGCCGTAAGCATAGAGGATGCGGCGCAGGAGATCGACCTCGGCCTTGGCGATATGGCCGGGAACCAGGCTGCCGCCGTGCATAAGCGGACCCTTGCCTTCGACCACCGCATGCGCGACTTGCTCCAGCGCATAGGCCGAAAGCTGTCCTGGCGAGGATTTCGCTTCCTCCAGCACATGCACCAGCAGTTCCAGCTCGGTGCGGCTGTCGACCATGCCGTCGCGTGAGACGGTGCGCACCAGCCAGTCGGCATTCTGCTCGGAGATATAGCCTTCCGGCTTTTCCTGGCGGACGATGTAGTCGGTCACCGCCTCGACGAAGAACGCCGCCCATTCGCCGCACTTGTCGCGCGCCGTCTGGTCGAGCGCGAACAGCGCCTCTGCCTCGCCGCGGCTCACCAGGCCGTCTGCGAAAACCTCGCGCCGCAGCATCGTCACGTCCTCGGCCGTGATCTTGTTCTTCGAGGTCAGCCCCGCCACCGGAGCGCTCATGATCAATTCGCCCATCTGCCGCCCCTGCCCGTCGCCCGTTGCCGGCGAACCCAGTGCATTAGCCCACCGAGCTTTATCAGCCCCACCGAGCTTTATCAGCATTGTCTTGAGAAACCGGCAAATGGCGTGGTTAGCGAAGACTTGTCGGCAACATGTCGCTGGGAGGTGACAAGGTGTCGCCGACAGGCTATGGATGGCGCGTCGAGGGCTCAGGCGACTGAGTCCTACCTGTTTGTGGGAGAGAGCAGCGCAAGCTGTCGCCGAAGGGGAAATCGCCCGAAATCTCTCAGGCAAAAGAACCGTGGACGGGGAAGACAACTCTGGAAAGTCGGGAATCTTCCCGCGCCGAAGGTGTAAGCGCTGCCGACAGAGTTACGGGGCGCAAGTCTCTCAGGCTTCAGACAGAGGGGCACGACTAGGCCGCCATTCGCGGTCGATTGTCGTGCGACTCTGGAGAAGACATGACCGACGAAGACACCAAGCATCTACCCCTCGAGGATTTTCATCAGGCCGCAGGCGCGCGTTTCGGCGCCTTCGCCGGCTGGTCGATGCCGCTCACCTACCCGCCCGGCGTGATGAAGGAACACCTGCACACGCGCGAGCGTGCCGGCCTGTTCGACATCTCGCATATGAAGCTCTTTGCGCTCAGCGGTCCGGGCGCCGCGGCGCTGCTGAACCGCGCCTGCCCGCTTGACGCCGGCGCGCTGGAAATCTCGCAGTCCAAATACACCTTCTTCCTCAACGAGGCGGCAGGCATCATCGACGACCTTATCGTGACGCGCCTTGGCGACGACCGCTTCATGGTGGTGGCCAACGCCGGCAACGCTGTCGAAGACGAAAAGCACCTTCTGGCGCTGGCCGCGGATTTCGACGCCAGAGTGGAACCGCTCGACCGGGTTTTCCTGGCGATCCAGGGGCCAGACGCCTGGGCAGCCCTTGCACGGGCCGGCATCGAGACCGGTTCGCTGCTCTTCATGCATGGTATCGAGCCTCGGCAAAACTGGTTCATGAGCCGCTCCGGCTACACCGGCGAGGACGGGTTCGAAATCGGCCTGCCGGAATCGGATGCCCGCGATCTCGTCGCCAGGCTCCTGGAAGACGAGCGCGTGCAGTGGATCGGCCTTGCCGCCCGCGACAGCCTGCGCCTCGAGGCCGGGCTCTGCCTGCATGGCCAGGACTTGACGCCCGAGATCGATCCGGCAAGCGCCGGCCTGATGTGGGCGATCGCCAAGGAAGTCCGCGCCGCCGGCCATTTCATCGGCGCCGACGCGCTGCGCTCGATCCTGGAGCGCGGGCCGGCGCAGAAGCGCGTCGGCCTGAAGCCGGACGGGCGCCAGCCGGTGCGCGCCGGCGCGGCACTCATCGATGCCGACGGCCATCCGGCCGGCCATGTCACGTCCGGAGGTTTCGGCCCTTCGACCGGTCATCCGGTCGCCATGGGCTACGTCAACACTGCACTTGCCAAACCCGGCACAAAACTGTTCGCCGATGTCCGCGGGACGAAAATCCCGGTCGACGTCACGACCCTGCCTTTCACCCAGCATCGCTACCGCAAAGGATGATTTCCAGATGGCAAAGACCTATTTCACTGAAGATCATGAATGGCTCCGCGTCGAAGGCGGCGTCGCCACTGTCGGCATCACCGACTATGCGCAGGAACAGCTCGGCGATCTCGTCTTCGTCGAGCTGCCGGAAATCGGCCGCAAGCTCGCCAAGGGCGATACCGCCGTCGTCGTCGAATCCGTCAAGGCGGCATCGGACGTCTACGCGCCAGTCGACGGCGAGATCACCGAGGCCAACACCACATTGTCCGCCGACCCCTCGCTGGTCAATTCGGCGGCGACCGGCGACGGCTGGCTCTGGAAGATGAAGCTGGCCAACGAAAGCCAGCTCGACAGCCTCATGGATGAGGCCGCCTACAAAGCCCATATCGGCTGATATCAGGATTTTGGAAATGACCGCAGCACCTATTCCCTTCTCCGCCCGCCACATCGGCCCCGGCGTCAGCGACGTCAGGGCAATGCTCGCCACCATCGGCGTTCCATCCGTCGAAACGCTGATCAGCCAGGCGGTGCCGAGATCGATCCGCCTCGACCTGCCGCTCGACCTGCCCGCGCCAGCGAGCGAAGCGGAAGCGCTGGCCGAATTGTCGGCGATCATGGCGAAGAACACGGTGCTTAAGAGCTTCATCGGCGCCGGCTATCACGGCGTCTTCGTGCCGCCGGTCATTCAGCGCAACCTGTTCGAGAACCCTGCCTGGTACACGGCCTACACACCCTACCAGGCCGAGATCAGCCAAGGCCGGCTGGAAATGCTGTTCAACTTCCAGACCTTGGTCGCCGAACTCACCGGCCTGTCGGTGGCGTCGGCCTCGCTGCTCGATGAAGCCACCGCCGTCGCGGAAGCTGTCGGCATTGCGCTGCGTCACCACCGCGACAAGCGCACCAAGGTAGCACTTGCCGGAACGCCGCATTCGCAGACACTGGATGTCGTGCGCACCCGCGCCGAGCCGCTCGGCATCGAGGTCGACGGCGAGACGATCGACGACAACACCGCGGCCCTGCTCGTCTCCTGGCCGGACACGTTCGGCGTCTACGGCGATCACAAGGCGGCGATCGAAAAGGCCCGCGCCACAGGCGCGCTGGTCGTCTTCATCGCTGACCCGCTGGCGCTCACCCTGACCGACGCTCCGGCAGCGCTTGGCGCCGATATCGCCGTCGGCCCGATGCAGCGCTTCGGCGTGCCGATGGGCTTCGGCGGTCCGCACGCCGCCTACTGCGCCGTTTCCGACAAATTGACCCGCCTGATGCCCGGCCGCCTCGTCGGCCAGTCCACCGACACCAAGGGCCGCCCGGGCTACCGGCTGGCGCTGCAGACGCGCGAGCAGCATATCCGCCGCGACAAGGCCACCTCCAACATCTGCACGGCGCAGGCGCTGCTGGCCAACATGGCGACTGCCTATGCGATCTGGCACGGCCCCGCCGGCCTGCAGGCGATTGCCAGTCACGTCCACGGGCTGGCCGACCGCCTCGCTTCCGGCCTCGAGGCCGCGGGCGTTGCCGTGCTCGGCGCGAGCCGCTTCGATACGGTGACGGCGCAGGTGAAAGGCAAGGCCGCTTCGCTTGCGCAAGCCGCCGAGAAGACCGGCCGGCTGCTGCGCGTCATCGATGCCGACCATGTCAGCATCGCCTTCGACGAAACCTCGACGCAAGCCGATCTCGAGGCGATCGCCGGCCTCTTCGGCGCCAAGCCGGGCGCGGAACGCGGTTCGATGCCCGGCAAGCCGCGCGGCAAGGAGTTCCTGACCCAGCCGGTCTTCCGCGAGAACCACTCCGAGACCAAGATGATGCGCTTCCTGCGCCGGCTGGCCGACAAGGACCTCGCGCTCGACCGCGCCATGATCCCGCTCGGATCCTGCACCATGAAGCTCAATGCCGCCGCCGAGATGATGCCGGTGAGCTGGCCGAATGTCGCCAACCTGCATCCCTTCGCGCCGGCCAGCCATTCGGCCGGCTACCGCGCCATGGCCGGCGACCTTGAAGCCTGGCTGTCGGAGATCACCGGTTTCGACGCCGTCAGCCTGCAGCCCAATGCCGGCAGCCAGGGCGAATATGCCGGCCTGCTCGCCATCCGCGCCTATCACCGCGCGCGTGGCGAAGGCCATCGCACCGTCTGCCTGATCCCGTCTTCCGCGCATGGCACCAATCCGGCGAGCGCGGCGATGGCCGGGATGAGCGTCGTCGTCGTACGCTGCGCCGAGGACGGCAGTATCGACATGGACGATATGAGGGCCAAGGCCAACGAGCATTCCAAGAACCTCGCGGCGCTGATGTTCACCTACCCCTCGACGCACGGCGTCTACGAGGAAGGCGCGCGTCACCTCTGCGCCTTGATCCACGAGCATGGCGGCCAGGTCTATTTCGACGGCGCCAACCTCAACGCCCTGGTCGGCCTCGCCCGTCCCGGCGATATCGGCGCCGACGTCTGCCACATGAACCTGCACAAGACCTTCTGCATCCCGCATGGCGGCGGCGGCCCGGGCGTCGGTCCGATCGGCGTCATGGCGCATCTGAAGCCCTATCTGCCGGGTCATGTCACGGAAGGCACGGCGCATGCCGTGGCGGCCGCGCCCTTCGGCAGCGCTTCGATCCTGCCGATCACCTGGATGTATATCCGCATGATGGGCGGCTCCGGCCTGAAGCAGGCGACCGAGACGGCGATCGTTTCGGCCAACTATGTGGCGACGCGGCTCGCGCCGCACTTCCCGCTCCTCTACAAGGGCCGGAGCGACCGCATCGCGCATGAGTGCATTCTCGACACCCGCGTGCTGAAGGAGAGCGCCGGCATCAGCGTCGACGATATCGCCAAGCGCCTGATCGACTACGGCTTCCACGCGCCCACCATGTCGTTCCCGGTTGCCGGCACGCTGATGGTCGAGCCGACCGAGTCCGAGCCCAAGCGCGAGCTCGACCGCTTCTGCGAGGCGATGATCGCCATCGCCGGCGAGGCGGCGAAAGTGGCCAAGGGTGAGTGGCCGCCCAACGACAACCCGCTGGTCAACGCTCCGCACACCGCGGCCGAAGCGCTTGCCGGTGAGTGGAAGCATCCCTACTCACGGCTGGAGGCGGCCTATCCGACGGGCGACGCCGATCTGGCGGCGAAATACTGGCCGCCGGTATCGCGCATCGACAATGTCGCCGGCGACCGGAATCTCGTCTGCTCCTGCCCGCCGCTGTCGGAATATCTCGGCGCCGCAGAGTAGACGCTGACGTTTGCTCAGGCCGAACGTAGCGCCGGCCCGGCATCGGGCTGGTCCGCCTTGTCGTCCTGGGCGATGACCCGGTTGCGCCCTGCGCGCTTGGCCGCATAAAGCGCCGCGTCGGCTTGCGCCAGCACCTCGTCCAGGGAGCGGCCCGCGGCCGAGCCAAACCCCATGCCGCCGCTGACGCTGCTGCGCAGCGGGCCGCGATGGGTCGCGACGACCTCGGTGCCGAAAGCGACGCCGATCCGGCTTGCCATGTCATGCGCCTTTTCCGGCGTCACGCGCGACATGACGAGCGCGAATTCCTCGCCTCCCAGCCGGAAGGCATCGATCCCCGCCTTGCCGTACTTCTTGATCACCACCGCGAAGCGGCAAAGAACCTGATCGCCGACGGGATGGCCAAAGACGTCGTTGGTCGTCTTGAAATGGTCGAGGTCGAACATCGCGATCGCCATGAACGGACCGAAGCTTCGATCGCCGTAAAGCTCGTTGAGCGCCCTGCGGTTCATCAGGCCGGTCAGTGGATCGGTCATGGTCTCGGCCTTGAGCTCGATCTGCGCCTGCAGATGGTGCAGCGAAAGCGTCAGCGCGCCGAGGCCGGTCATGCAGGCGACCGCGATAACGGAGTTCAACCGCTCCGCCCAGTTGTCGGGCGCGGCGCCAAGCACCCATTGCCCGTGGACGAGCAGCTCCAGGGCACATAGCGCGAAGGACAGGCCGCAGGCTCCGCTTAGGAAGGAGACGACCAGGAGGATGCGGCGGTCGTGATCGCCCTTCATCCAGAACATCGCTCCGATCGCTGCGAGCAGCGCCGTCACGGCCGCGTAGGTGATCTGGAAGCCGATGCCATCGAAACCGAGATAAGTGACGATCGCGCAGACGGCCATCGCAGCCAGCGTCGGCGCGATGGCGCGGCGGAAGTTGCGGAAGCCGAGATACTGCATGGCCGACATGCAGATGACCAGGAACCCCAGGGTGAGCAGCGCGAGCACGACCTGGCACAGCCAGGGGCTGGCATCCCTGGTGTAGCGCCAGAACGCGACGACGTGGGCGACGAGCACGAAGATGCCGCAGGCAACCGTGAGCACGAAGCGCGCCCGCGGCGTGGTGAGCCAGATCGCAAACATGGTGATGCTGAGGCAGGTGCCCGACAGTGCCGCCGCGAGCAGGAGCGAACTGAAATCCAACATCGGTGAAGAACTGCCTCTAGCGAGTGCCCGTCGCCCCTCAATGTAGGCAGGCGGCGGTGGGCGCAAACCGTTTTCGGCGGATGCCCAACGCTACCTCGATACAGGGTTTACAAAGCGTCGACACGTGAGGCGAAATCCCTTGACAGTACACGGGATACGAGAATCTGGAACGCTATCAGCCCTTGTCGAGCAGCGCCAGATTGGCATCGACCACCGTCTGGTCGGCCATGCCGGCCTTGGCCTCGAGCAGCAGCGCGCGCGCCTTTTTCCTGTTGCCGCGCAGAAGCTGCGAATAGCCCATATTGTTGACGATCTGCGGCTTGCGCCCGGCGACCTTCAGCAGCTGCGCATAGGCGCGGTCGGCGAAGTCGAAACGGCCGAGCTCGTCATAGGACGCGGCAAGCCCCATCCAGGCCTCGGCATTGTCGGATTTGAGTTCGACCGCCTTGCGGAAATGCTGTTCGGCAAGGCCGAAATTCGCCTCGCGGAACTGCGCCTTGCCTTCGACGAGGTCGCTGGCGCTGACATCCTTGGCCACCGGCTGGATCGCTGTGGTCTTGGTCGTGTCGACGTTTGCGTTCGTCGTGCAGCCGGTGATCATCAAGACGGCTGCCAACGCCGCCGCTGCCCTGGGAAGTCTCTGACGCATGCCCCTGCCCCATCGCCCGATTTGCCGGGTCGTTCTTCAGAAAAGACCATACAAGGGAGCGATTAAGCTTCGGTGCCGAAACGCAGCTAAATTTCGGTTGTATGCCAAGGATGCGTTAACCAGTGCTGGCGCCCTGAGCCATGCCCGGATTCAGGTCAGGCCGAGTCGAAAACGGTGGTTTCCGAGAACTGGAGCGGAGCGTACTTGAAGTACGTGAGCACCGGCCCACGCCGGCTGTAGCCTCAATTTATGCGCACGCCACCCGCGAGTGCTTCGGCCGGCGAAGTCCGGAAGCGCAGGAAGCCGCCGTTTGCAGACCGGGCTCACCTGAATCCCTAATGCATGTCGCCCAGAAGTGCGCAGCGGTTCTGGGGCAACGACATGCATAAAAACAAAGACTTAAAGCGTATCGCCTGAATCTGTTTTCGGCGCGACACGCTTTAGTGCGCCGTCAGTTTCACGATGATCGGTATGATGGCGATCATCAGCACCACCGGCAGGATGCAGACCGTTACCGGGACCGACATCTTGGCCGGCAAGGCATGTGCCTTCTCCTCGGCCAGCGACATGCGCTTGTGCCGCATTTCGTCGGAAAAGACGCGCAGCGAGCCCGACAGGCTGGTGCCAAGCTCCTTGGATTGCTGCAGCAGCGTGGCGAAGGAGCGCACCTCGTCGAGGCTGAGGCGGTCGGCAAGCGCCTTCAGCGCGTCGTCGAGGCTGCGTCCGGCCCGCAATTCCAGCGACACCAGCATCAGGTTCTGGCTGAGCGACGGATAGGTCCTGGCAAGCTCCTTGGAGACCCGCTCGATCCCCGCCTCCATGCTCATGCCGGCATCGGAGCAGACGATCATCAGATCCATGAAGTCGGGAAAGCCGTTGCGGTATTCGCGCATCTTTTCCCGAACCTTCTGCGTCAGCACCAGGCCAGGCAGGAAATAGCCGCCGGCGCCTGACAGGATAATGAAGGTCCAGCGGCTGGTCATGGTCGACTCGGCGCTCGCCGCCCAATGATTGATGAGGAAGGCGCCTATCGCCCCGCCGACCAGGGTGCCAAAACGGACCAGGAAGAACATGCCGACGGCGCGCGGCTCCATATAGCCGGCCTGGATGAGCTTCATGCGCAGCCGCGCGACATTTTCCGGGTCGCTCTTGGCATAGAATTCCTGTGCCCGCTTCATCGCCTTCTCGCGCACGGCATTGGTGTTCTTCTTAGGCGTGGGCTCGACCTGCTCGACCGGCCGCACTGCCTCCACCTTCAGCCGGCGCTTGACGTCGCTGCGATCGCCCTTGGCAAGCACCAGCGGCCAGGCGACAGCGCCGCCGCCCAGCACAAGAAGCAGCACGGCAACCGGCATCAACGAGGCCGGCGCGAGCGAAGCGAGGAATCGGATGACATCTTCCATCTCAGAACCTGAAATTCGACATCTTGAACATGATGGCGTTGCCGAGCAGCAGCCAGATGATGGAGCCGCTCAGCATGTACCAGGTCTTCGGCACGTCCCAGACATCTCGGTAGAACTGCGGCATCAGCACCATGATGGCGGTGAACAGAAGCGCCGGCACCGCGGTCAGGATATAGGCCGACATGCGGCCTTCCGTCGAAATGGCGCGCACCTTGCGGCGCAGCTTGCCGCGATCCCGGATCGTCGCTGACAAGCCGTCCAGGATCTCGCGCAGATTGCCGCCCGAACTGCTCTGGATAGACACCGCCGTGACGAACAGCGGCAGGTCCTCGTGACCCACGCGGTCGAACAGGTTGTTCAGCGCCGAGACCAGGTCGGAGCCATAGGTCACCTCGTCGGCGACGACGCCGAACTCGGTGCCGATCGGGTCGGCCATCTCGCGCGACACCATGGCAACGGCCACCGGCACCGGATGGCCGGCCTTCAGGCCGCGCGTGATCAATTCAAGCGCCTCGGGCAGTTGGATGCCGAACCGCTTGTGCCGGCGCTTGCGCATGAAGCGCATTGCCATCACTGGAAGCACCGGCAGCAACACCAGAAGCAGGATCAGGCCGAACAAGAGCGGCAAGCCCTTCCAGATCGCCAAAAGCGCCAGCGCGAGAGCGATCCCCGATGTGATCATCAGGAACTTCGGCAGCGGTGTGGTCATGCCGGACTGCGTGCGCAGGGCGCGGAAGCGGTCCGGCGAAAAGATGGAGGTGGCACCGTCGATCCCGCGCTCCTTGCGAAGCTGGATCAGCACCTGCTCCTGGCTGATCTTGTTCTCCGCGAGCTTCATGCGGCGGTTGATCGCCGTGCGCTTGTCGCTGCGCCCGGCATAAAGCAGGTAGCAGCCCTCGGCGATCATGATGCCGGTGAGCGCCGCCGCTGCGTACACGACGTAGATCGGGCTGAAACCCTCCAACACCGGCCTAGTCCTGCGGCCGGCCGGGCTCGAAATACCTGCCCGGGAATTCGATGCCCATGTTGCGCAGGTCCTCGAGGAAGCGCGGACGGATACCGGTCGCCTCGAAGTGGCCGAGGATCTTGCCGTCCGCCTCCATGCCGGTGCGCACGAAGCGGAATATCTCCTGCATCTGGATGACGTCGCCTTCCATGCCGGTCACCTCGGCAACGCTGGTCACCTTGCGCTTGCCGTCGGAAAGGCGTGTCAGCTGGACGATGATGTCGAGGGCGCTGGAAATCTGGCTGCGGATCGACTGCACCGTCATCGGCATGCCGGTCATGCCGAGCATCTGTTCCAGACGCGAGATGGCGTCACGCGGCGTGTTGGCATGGATGGTGGCCATCGAGCCTTCATGGCCGGTGTTCATCGCCTGCAGCATGTCGAAGGCTTCCTCACCGCGGCACTCGCCGAGGATGACGCGGTCAGGACGCATGCGCAGCGCGTTCTTGACCAGGTCGCGCTGCTTCAACTCGCCATGGCCCTCGATGTTGGCCGGGCGCGTCTCCATGCGTGCCACATGCGGCTGCTGCAAT
Source organism: Mesorhizobium sp. WSM4832 (assembly GCF_055811115.1). NCBI lineage: Bacteria > Pseudomonadati > Pseudomonadota > Alphaproteobacteria > Hyphomicrobiales > Phyllobacteriaceae > Mesorhizobium > Mesorhizobium sp. WSM4832. Next base: position 15,888 of record NZ_JBVVQH010000024.1, read on the forward strand.
TGCAGCTCGGCCGCGTCCTCGATGGTGATCAGGCGCTCGTCTTCGGGAATGAAAGCAGACAGTGCGTTGAGCATCGTCGTCTTGCCGGTGCCGGTGCCGCCAGAGATGATCGTGGTCTTGCGGGCATGCACCGCCGCCGCCAGCACCTCGGCCATGTTCTGGGTGATGGCGCCGAATTCGACCAGCTTGTGCAGGCCGAGCTTGTTCTTGGAAAATTTGCGGATCGACACCAGAGGGCCGTCGACGCCGACCGGGCGGATGGCGGCGTTGAAGCGCGAACCGTCGAGCATGCGGGCGTCGACCATCGGCTGCGATTCATCGACGCGGCGGCCGACAGCCGCGACGATTTTATTAATGATTCGAAGCAGATGCGCTTCATCCTTGAATGGGATATGGACCTGCTGCAGCTTGCCGCGCTTTTCGACGAAGCAGTTCTGGTGGCCGTTGATCAGGATATCGTTGATCTCAGGGTCCTTGAGCAGCGGCTCCAGCGGGCCGAGGCCGACCATCTCGTCGACGATGTCGTCGACCAGCGAGTCGAGCTCGGCGATGTTGATCGCCATCCGCTCCTCGCGCGTCTTTTCCGAGACGAACTCATGCACCTGCCGGCGCATCTCATCCTTGGGCAGCCGCTCCAGCGCCACGAGGTTGATCTCTTCGAGCAGCATGCGATGGATACGCACGCGCGCATCTAGCACCTTGTTGGCGCTTTTTGCCGGCGCGGCTTCAGGCTTCGGCGGCGCTGGCTTGCGGGTCGTCGGAATGATCACGGCATGGTGTGCGACAGGCGCTGGTTCGGGCGCCCGCAGGGGGCGGACGTCGCGGCTCTGCAGGTTGGAAAAACGACTGGTCATCCTGCCTTCCTCTTCAGCAAGCCCTTGCCCAGGCCGAACAGCGACTTCGACCTGACCGCGGTCTGGACGGCCTCTTCCGGCAGGATGATCTTCTTCAGGTCGTTGACGACATTGGCGTTGGGGTCGATGGCGTGCAGCGGCACGCCGCGGTCGACGGCCTCGCGCACCAGCCGGTAATTGTTGGAGATGCCGCCGACGAAATGCTCGCCGAGTATGTCCTGGACATCGGCCGCCTTGATGCCGCTGTCGAACATCTTCTGCTCGAAGCGGTTGACGATGACGTTCGGCTTTACTTCCTTGCCGGCGGTCTCATAGACGGCCTGGATGAGACGCTGCGTATGGCGCAGGCAAGGCACCGTCATCTCGGCGACGATGTAGAGCTTGTTGGAACCCAGCAGCACCGTCTCGGTCCACGGGAACCAGGTGCGCGGCATGTCGATGACGACATTGTCGAAATAAGCCGCCACCAGGTCGAGCATGCGCACCACCACATCGGTCTTGAACGAGCGCATGTCCGAGGGGCGCGTCGGCGCTGCAAGCACGCACAGCCCGCTCGCATGCTTGGACAGCATCACGTCGAGCAGCTGCCGGTCGAGGCGTTCCGGCTGGTTCTCGATTTCGGTGATGTCGAAGCGCGGTTCGAGGTCGAGATATTCGGCGCAGGCGCCCTGCTGGAAATTGAGGTCGACCACGCATGTCGAGGCGCCGCGCGTCACTGAATGATGCAGCTGGAAGGCCGTCTGAAGGGCGAGCGTGGTGGTGCCGACGCCGCCGGCGGCCGGCATGAACGTATAGATGTGCGATTCGGTGTTTTCTTCCCGCCCCGGCCCCTGCAGCGCACGGATGGCGGAGCGCACGAGGTCTGCCGTCGTAATCGGCTTGACCAGGAAATCGGCGACCTTGAGCTGCACCAGGATGCGCACAGCCGCCGCGTTGAATTCCTGGGTGACGACGACCACCGGAATGCGGCCTTCCAGCCGGCGCATGACGCGCTGCAGCGACTCGATCTCTTCGAGCTTCGCCGCATCCATGTCGACGATGACCGTGCCGAAATCCGCCTCGAGGATCTCGCCGCGCAGCTCGTTGATGCTTTTCTCGACCGTCAGAAGCTCGATGACCTCGGACGCGGTGAAGGCCGTGCGCGTGTCCTGCACAAACGCCCTGTCGGTGGAAACGAGCAGGATTTTCTTGGTCTTGGTACCAGATGCCATCGTCGTCAGCCCATCAGTCCGATGTCGTTGATGATGATGCCGTCGGTGCCGGCCCGGAGCCGGCTTTCGCACCGACGGCAGCGCTCTCGGAACCCGGACGCTGGGCCGGCACCAGAAGCCTGGTGTTCTGGACACCGTACTTCCAGGGATCGACCATCTGCATGGCCGTGTTGGCCGCCTGCGCGTTGCCGACGCCAGGCGTCACCCCTTCGGTGCGCACATAGTCGTCGCTGGTGCAGCCGCTGGCGAACCCGGTCAGCAATAGAACAGTCCAAAGGGCGGTGCGCATGGCCTTAGTCCTTCGGCAAATCGAGGAAGTGGCCGGACGTGCTGGCGGCCACCGGGCGGGCGGCGCTGCCGTCGGCCAGCGCCACCGGACGCTTCGGCGCCGAGGCGTCCACCTCGTCGGTGTTGTTGAGGAAATAGTCGGCGGGACTTGCCGGCTGGGTGCCATCGGTCGGCATGGCCATCTTCTTCGACGGATCGACCGGCTTGACCAGGTAAGGCGTGACGATGATCACCAGATCGGTCTCGCGGCGCTGGTAGGATTTCGAGGAAAACAGCGGACCGAGCACCGGCAGCCTGCCTATGCCCGGCACCCGCGATGTCGTGATGTCGTTCTGCGACTGAAGAAGACCGGCGATCATGAAGCTCTGGCCGTTCTTGAGGTCGACCGATGTCCTGGCTCGGCGCACGATGAAGGCCGGAATGGAAATGCCGCTGCTGACCTGGATGGAAGCAGACGGGTCGATCGAGGACACTTCCGGCGCGATGTCGAGGCTTACCAGCCCGTCCTTCAGCACCGTAGGCGTGAAATCCAGGCCGACGCCGTATTTCTTGTAGGTGACGCTGATCTTGCCATTCTCTTCGGAAACCGGGATCGGGAACTCGCCGCCGGCAAGGAAGCTCGCCGTCTGGCCTGAACGTGCAATCAGGTTCGGCTCCGCAAGCCGCCGCGCCAGACCGCGTTCCTCGAGCGCCTTGATGGCGATGTCGATTGACACGCCGTTCGACAGCAGGCTGCCGATAATCTCGCCTGTTCCGGCGGCCGTCAGATCTCCCCCGCCCGGGTTCAGCACGACTTTGCGGTTGCCGATGCCATAGGCGAAATTGGCTGCATATTTGGCGCCGAGATCCTGGCCGGCCTGGCGGTTGATCTCGACGAAGCGGACGTTGAGCTGCACCTGTTGCGAGGACGAGATGTTGACCGAGTTGATAACTTCCTCGTTGCCGGAAAAGCGCGACGCGATCTTGCTGGCCTTGTCGGCGGCGACCGCATCGTCGGCCTCGCCCGACAGCACGACGCGGCCGTTTGCCGAACCGACCTTGATCTTGGCGTCGGGCACGCTGGCGCGGATGGTGCTGGCCAGCTGGTCGGTGTCCAGCGTCACCTCGATATCGATGGTGCCGACTAGCTGCTTGTTCTGGTCGAACAGGGCGATACCGGTGGTGCCCAGATTGTTGCCCAGCACATAGAAGGACTTGTCGGTCAGCGGGTTGACGTTGGCTATCTCCGGATCGCCGATGACGATCTGGTAGAAGGCGGCGCTCGTCATGATCGTCTTCGGCTTGCCCTTGGCCACCTTGATCGAGCTGTTCTTGTTCGCCGAAACGTAGACGACATCGTTGTCCGCCCTTGCCGGCGCGGTGAAGCCAGGCATCGCCAGCAACGCCACCAGCGTGATCGCGCCGAGAAGGCGCCATCCTCCGGTCGTCCGAAATGCATCAAACCCAAACATCTTGCCCCGTCCCCGCCGGTCCCCACCGGCTATTGCTGCAGTTCCTGCGGCGGTTCCCGTGAGGGAACCTTGTATTCCTCGACCTTTTCGCCACGCGTCACGATCACTGTCTTGAATTTCGGCTCGTCCGATTCCTTGGTCACCGCATTGACCAGCGAGGCGGCGCTCGCCTGCGCGTTTGCGGCAACCGAACCGCCGAAGGACGAGATGGTCGTAAGCCCACTATTGCTGGCGGTTGCGTCCGCGGCCGACCGCAGAGACAACGACAGCGTGCCGACTGTGCGGGCAAGCGCCACTTTCTGCGCCCCTTCGTTGGTCACCTCGAGGGTGACGGAATTGGCGACCTGCGGCTCGGTCTTGCGCTCGTCGGCGCCTTGTCCGACCGAAAGCACCTTGGCGTCGGAGACGACGACCTCGGACGTGACCGTCGAGCCGGCAGCGCCCTGCGCATTCTTGGACACTTCCTGGATGTCCCCCGCGTCACGCGTCAGGACGACGTCGACGCGATCTCCCGGCGTGATGAAGCCGCCGACACCGGCGATCTCGTCGGTGCGGACGGTGACGGCCCGCATTCCCGCCGACAGCATATTGGAAAGCGTGGCGCGACCGTTCGGTCCCGACAGCTTGGTGAGCAGTACCGGCTCGTTGACCTCGATCGGCGACAGCACCACCCGGTTGCCGTCGGCAAGCAGCTTGTCGATGGTCGGGAAGGAGCCTTGCGGCAACGAATCCTGCGGCCACGGGATCTCGGCGAGTTGCGGCCGAGCGAGCTCCATGCCGTAGCGCAGCGGCGCTTGAGCCACCACGATGGTCTTGAACTCGATCTTGGGCTGCTGCGGCGCCGCGACGACCTTGACCTCGGGTTCGGCCCTTGCCTGGCTCTTGACCCAGAAGTCCGCCGCAAAGATCGAGATCGCGCCGAAGACGGCGGCGATGCCGATCATGGTTATGGCCCTGCCCCTCACAACGAAACCCCTGACGCCCGTGATCTTTTGTTAGTTGGGCTTCACGCTAGGCATCATTGTTAAAGAATCAGGAATACCGAGGCGCCCGGACCGCCCTATTTCGGCCGGCTTGGTTATCGAATGGTTTTGGAATAAGAGACAGTTTGATCCCTGAACGGAACAGGAACTCGTTCGCCCGCCAAAAGCGTGGCAGTATCGGCGAGTGATTCGCATTACCGGACGCTAGGCCCAGCATGGACGACAGCAACGACCTTTTCGGCAAGATGGAAAAGCCGGCGCAGCCGGTGCGCGCGCCGTCGCGCCCCGCCGATCCGCTCGTGCAGGCCGCCAAGCGTCCGGCCGCCGCCCGCGACGCCAGCGAAAGCTACAGCGCCGCCGATATCGAGGTGCTGGAAGGGCTCGAGCCGGTCCGACGCCGTCCAGGCATGTATATCGGCGGCACCGACGACAAGGCGATGCATCACCTGTTCGCCGAGGTCATCGACAATTCGATGGACGAGGCGGTGGCCGGCCACGCCACCTTCATCGACGTCGAACTCTCCGCCGACGGCTTCCTGACCGTCACCGACAATGGCCGCGGCATCCCGGTCGATCCGCATCCGAAGTTCAAGAAACCGGCGCTCGAAGTCATCATGACGACGCTGCATTCGGGCGGCAAGTTCGACTCGAAAGTCTATGAGACTTCCGGCGGCCTGCACGGCGTCGGCATTTCGGTCGTCAACGCGCTGTCGGACCACCTCGAGGTCGAAGTCGCGCGCGGCCGTCAGCTTTACCGCCAGCGTTTTTCGCGCGGCATCCCGGTCAGCGGTCTTGAGCATCTCGGCGAGGTCCACAACCGCCGCGGCACGAAGACCCGTTTCCATCCCGACGAGCAGATTTTCGGCAAGGGGGCCGCCTTCGAACCGGCGCGGCTTTACCGCATGACGCGCTCGAAAGCCTATCTGTTCGGGGGCGTCGAGATCCGCTGGACCTGCGATCCGTCGCTGATCAAGGAAAAGGACCAGACACCGGCCAAGGCCGAATTCCATTTCCCCGGCGGCCTGAAGGATTATCTCAAGGCGTCCCTCGGCGACGATTTCCAGGTCACGCGCGAGATTTTCGCTGGCAAGAGCGACAAGCAGGGCGGTCACGGTTCGCTGGAATGGGCCGTGACATGGTTCGGCGGCGATGGCTTCCTCAACTCCTACTGCAACACCATTCCGACCGCGGAAGGCGGCACGCATGAGGCCGGCTTCCGCAACGTTTTGACGCGCGGACTTCGCGCCTATGCCGACCTGATCGGCAACAAGCGCGCCTCGGTCATCACCACCGAGGACGTCATGATCTCGGCAGCGGGCATGCTGTCGGTGTTCATCCGCGAGCCTGAATTCGTCGGCCAGACCAAGGACAGGCTGGCGACGATCGAGGCGATGCGCATCGTCGAAAACGCCATCCGCGACCCGTTCGATCACTGGCTGGCGGACAATCCGCAAGAAGCCTCGAAGCTTCTCGAGTGGGTCATCGCGCGCGCCGACGAGCGCGTGCGGCGCCGCCAGGAGAAGGAAGTCTCGCGCAAGAGCGCGGTGCGCAAGCTGCGCCTTCCGGGCAAGCTCGCCGATTGCACGCAGAATGCCGCAGCCGGCGCCGAGATCTTCATCGTCGAGGGCGACTCCGCCGGCGGCTCGGCCAAGCAGGCGCGCGACCGCGCCAGCCAGGCGGTGCTGCCGCTGCGCGGCAAGATCCTCAACGTCGCCAGCGCCGGCAACGACAAGCTTGCCGCCAACCAGCAGATCTCCGACCTGATCCAGGCGCTCGGCTGCGGCACGCGCTCGAAATATCGCGATGAGGACCTGCGCTACGACCGCGTGATCATCATGACCGACGCCGACGTCGATGGCGCGCATATCGCGTCGCTGTTGATCACCTTCTTCTATCAGGAGATGCCGAACCTGATCCGCGGCGGCCATCTCTTCATGGCCGTGCCGCCGCTCTATTCGATCAGGCAAGGCGGCAAGGTCGGCTATGCCCGCGACGACGCGCACAAGGACGAGTTGCTGCGCACCGAATTCACCGGGCGCGGCAAGGTCGAGATCGGCCGCTTCAAGGGCCTCGGCGAGATGATGGCCGCACAGCTCAAGGAAACCACGATGGATCCAAGGAAGCGCACGCTTCTCAGGGTCGACGTGAGCGAGGCCGAGCAGGCGACCAAGGATGCCGTCGACGCGCTGATGGGCACCAAGCCCGAGGCGCGCTTCCGCTTCATCCAGGAGCGCGCCGAATTCGCCGAGACGGACGTGCTGGATATCTGATCGTCTGCTGGTCCATAACAGGCCGGTACGGAGACGATTGTGACCTGGACGCGGCTGAAAGAGCTTGTCGAGACACCGTTAAGCGGTCTGACGCAGCCGACCCGTTCGGACTGGATTTTCGCCCTGCGCACGGTTTCGGCCGGGCTGATCGCGCTTCTTGCCGCCTACGCGCTGAAACTCGACCATCCGCAATGGGCGATGATGACGGTGTTCATCGTCGCGCAGCCGGTGGCCGGCATGGTGCTGGCGAAGGGCTTTTACCGGCTGCTCGGCACGCTGGCCGGCGGCCTGGCCGCGGTCGGCATCACATCCCTGTTCGGCGCCAATCCCTGGCTGCTGGTCACGGTGCTGGCGCTCTGGATCGGCGTCTGCACGCTCGTCTCGTCATTGCTGCGCAACCCGGAAGCCTATGGCGCGGCACTTGCCGGCTACACGGCGATGATCATCAGCCTGCCGGCCCTCGGGCAGCCGGTTGTCGTCGTCGACCTTGCCGTCGCGCGTTGCGCCGAGATCGTGCTTGGCATCGTCTGCGCCGGCGTGACCAGCCGGCTGATCCTGCCGAAGCTGGCGGCCGACGCCATCATCTCCAGGCTGAAGCGTAGCATCCTCGACCTCGCCGAATATGCCGGCGGCGCCTTTTCCGGAGGCGATCCGGCAAGCCTTGCCGCGCTCCAGCGCAAGCTGATCACTGACGCCCAGACGCTCGCCGAAATGCGCACTTATGCGCGGCTGGAGGCGCCGAGCTTCGCCACCCGCGCCCACCCGGTGCGGCGCACCATCGGTCAACTCCTGTGGGCGCTTTCGGCGGCGCGCGCGTTGCATAGCCATCGCAGGCCCAAGAACGCGGCGCTCATTCCCATGCGCAGCGAGTTGAAAGCCTTTGTCGCCGAATTGGCGGCGACGCCCGGCGCGCTCGACGACACCGGCCCCTGGGTGGCGCGGCTCGACGGGATTGCCGGCAAGGCAAGGGAAGTTCCGGCCCTCCCCGACGACACCGGCCCCAACGATACTGGCGAAGACAAGGTCGGCACAATCACCCGCCTGACAATCGCCGGCGATTTCGCCGAGGCGCTGAAGCAGGTGATGCGCGGGCTGGACGCGCTTCGGTCGCCCGTCTCCCGCAAATCGAGCGAGCGAGGCCAGCCGGCGCTGGTCGTCCACCGCGACTACCAGGCCGCATGGCGCAACGCCTTGCGCGCCGCGCTCGCGACATTGCTTGTGGCAATCTTCTGGCTGACGACCAAATGGTCGGAAGCGGCCGGCACCGTCATCCTCGTCGCCGTCGTCTCCAGCCTGTTTGCGGCGCGCCCCGATCCCGTGCAGTCCGCCTGGGGTTTCTTCACCGGCACGCTGATCGCGCTGCCTTTTGCCTTTCTCGTCGGCCAGGTCGCGCTGCCGGCGCTGCCAGGCTTCGGCTGGTTCACGCTCTTCGTCGTACCGATCCTGGTACCCGCGGCGCTCGGCATGGCCAATCCACGCCATGTCGGTGTCGCCACCGCTTTCGCCATCAACTTCCTCGCCTTCCTCAGCCCGCATCAGCAGATGATCTACGATCCCGGGCCGTTCTTCGCTGGCTCCGCCTCGATCCTGGTCGGCATCCTGATTGCCATCGGCGTCTTCATCGTCGTGCTGCCTGCCGATCCGTGGGTCACCGTGGAGCGTATCTCGCAAGCCATGCGCGAGGATCTGGCGCGACTTTGCCTGCATGAGCGAATACCCCGGCGCTCGGCCTTCGAAAGCTTGGCCTATGACCGGATCAACCAGTTGATGCCCCAGGTGCAGCAGACGGGCCGCAAGGGCGACCCCGTCCTGGGCGGCAGCATCGCGGCCGTCACCGTCGGGCTGGAGGTGCTGCGGCTGCGCCACGCGCAACTGAACTCCGCCATCCCGCACGAAACGGTCGAGTCCGTCGGCAATTTCCTGCGCGGCCTGGCGCGCGAATTGCTGTTCCGACGGCCGGGCGAGCCGCAGACCGCGACAGTCGCCGTGGCGAGGCAATATGCGGCCAGCATCGCCGAACGCAGCGACCGGCTCGAGATGCTGCAGATCGCCGCCTCGCTGCGCATCATCGCCGCGGCGATGGAAGATTACCCGGATTTCTTTGCCAGGAGCCGAGGAGGATAGCTTACTCCGCGCTTCGCGGCTTTCTCATCGGGGCGACGACCTTGGCCGGCTTGGTATCGTCCGCGAGGTCAACCTCGAAGTGGCTCGCAGCCCGCAGGATCAGTTTTGAAATGCCATCGATAGCTTCTTGGAGCTTTTGCTTATTCGGAGCCGGAGGTATCCGCCCCGACGGCGACGGATATCGAAAGGTCGTCGCATAGGCTTCCAGCCACGAGAAAGATTTCAGTGCAGGTCTCTCCGCATTGTCTTCCGGAAATCGCCTTATCACCTTATCCAGTTGATGGGCGTCATGACGCTCGATATGAATGGCTTCGGATGTTGCCAGGGCTCGAATAACCTGCTCAAGCGCCTGCTCGCTCAGATAGGCGCTATTCCGAGAACCTGAGCCAGCCAGGATAAGTGCATCGCTGATACACCCGTTCGCTAGCCGAAGGGCACTGGCTATGGTCCACTGGTCAGACATCTAGCCGATAGCCGTTTCGGGCCACGTCATACGCAATCGTGTTCTTTGAGTCCCAGCTCGCGGCCAACTCTCCGGATTTCGTGGAAAGGATTGTAGCGGGAATACCGACTTCGCTCTTTATTGCCCAAGCTACCAACGGATCGAGCAATTCGGGCTCAGCATCGTCTGGCAGAGCAACGAGGATATCCCAGTCGCTATCTGGCCGGTTGTCCCCTCGCGCTCGGCTACCGAACAGCCAGATAGACTCCGGATTCAAGCGTACCTTGATCGCATCAATCAAAGGTTGAATTTCGGCCGGGACCTTAGCACTTCGCGTTCTGGAAAAATTGCGCATCACCAAGACATAGTACCAGATTTTTCAAGGTACAACGCACCGTAGCCCATCGAACTGGCTAGGCGGCGGCTATCGCCAGCGCATGCCCGCGCGCGTTTTCGCGCAATGCGTCGAGATGGATCGACTTCACCAGCCCGGCGAGATCGCCCTCGGCGGATTGGCCGCCGAGTTCCTTCAACATCAGCCAGCTCACTTCCTGCACGCCGGCGACACGCCGGCCATTGGCGACCTCACGCCAGATCTTGAGCGCGCGCAGGATGATGCCATGGGTCGCCGGCGCAAGTCCGGCGCTGCGGAACAGCGCCTGCAGCGCCACGTCATGCCCCCCGGCGAGAAGCGCCGTTACCCGCTGCTCGGACTGTTGAGCGAGCGCCACCAGCGTCGAACCGAAGAAGTCCACCTTGCCATGCGCGATGGTGCGGATGATGAAGCTTGCGGTGAGATCGCCGCGCAGTCTCAGATGCTCGATCAGCGCGGCATGCTCTTCCATGTGCGTTCCCTCGATCAACGTCACCGAGGCCTTCACGCAAGCATCGCGCGTCACGCGATCGGCGCGCGCGGCGCCCATCATCGCCAGCACCAGCGGCGAACCTTTCAGGGACTCGCCGAGCTTGACCAGCAGCATGTGCCGGCAGTCGGCGGGCAGGCGCCGATCGGCAATCAGCGCCTCGCGCACCAGCGGCAGATGGCCATGCCGCTCGGCCATGCGGCGGAAGCTCAGCGAAGCAATCTCGGCGCCACTGTTGCCGACCAGCGCGGCACAGGCTTCCGGCTCGCCGATCTCTGCGATTGCCGCCGCCAGCGACATCGAGACGACCGGACGGTTGGCGATAAGCTTCTGCGTCGCCTTCTGGCCGCAGGCGACGCGCTCGACCAGATCGGCGTCGGTAAGCAGCGGCGAACGCGCCAGCACCAGCGCCGCCACTTCCGGCTGGTCGGCGGCCAAAGCGCTGATCACCTGCGGCGGCGCGTGATGGCTCATCGACAGCGCCTCGGCGAGCGCCAGGCGCACCTTGGAGGAAGCGTCATCCAAAAGCAGCGTGAGCGCTGCCTCGGCGGCGCAGCGATCCTCGAACGGCAGATCGGAATCGATATAGGCGCGTGCCAGCGCGCTCGCGGCGGCGGCACGCTCGGAAACCCTCGCCGTATCGATCCATTTCAGAAAGTGCGAAACAACCATGCCAACCAGCTACGCCCCTGCCGGAATGTTCCCGACCCCGTTATGAACGGTAGGCTGCAAATGGTTTACGAACGGTTCACCATGTTTCTTAACCGGCTTGATGGAGCCGCGACCAACGCCTATCAAGCAAGGAAATCGGAGGAGATCGACCATGGCCGGGCTTTATCTGGAAGAATTTGCCGTCGGCCATGTCTTCCGCCATACGCTTCGCAAGACCGTGACCGAAAGCGACAACATGCTGTTTTCGGTGATGACGCTGAACCCACAGCCTTTGCACATCGATTTCGACTTCGCCGCGAAAACCGAGTGGGGCAAGCCGCTGGTCAATTCGCTGTTCACGCTCGGCCTGATGATCGGCATTTCGGTGAACGACATCACCGTCGGAACCACTGTCGCCAATCTCGGCATGAAGGAAACCGTGTTCCCGCACCCGGTCTTTCACGGCGACACAATCCGGGTCGAGACGACGGTCGTCTCGGTGCGCGAGTCCAGGTCGAAGCCCGACCGCGGCATCGTCGAGTTCGAACATCGCGCCTACAATCAGAACGACGTTCTTGTCGCCAAATGCACAAGGCAGGCGATGATGCTGAAAAAGGCGGCCTGATGCGCTCGTTGCTCTTCGTGCCCGGCGATTCAGAACGGAAGCTGGAAAAAGGCTTCGGGGCGGGGGCCGATGTGGTCATCGTCGATCTCGAGGATTCCGTTGCTGCCGCCAACAAGGCGGCGGCACGCGCGACCGCGGCTGATTTCATCTCGAGCCAAAGGCGCCACACACGTTGCGCCATCTATGTGCGGGTCAACGACCTTTCCACCGGCCTCACCGACGATGACCTCGCGGCTCTTGTCCCGGTGAAACCCGACGGCATCATGCTGCCCAAGTCGAACAGCGGGCAGGACGTCCAGCAGCTGGCGGCGAAGCTTCGGGTCCATGAGGCCGAAAGCGGGTTGCCGGATGGCGGCATAAGGGTCCTGCCGATCATCACCGAAACCGCGGCAGGCGTGCTGGCGGCGGCAAGTTATGCCGGGACGAGCGCGCGCCTCGCCGGCCTGACCTGGGGAGCGGAGGATTTGTCGGCGGCGATCGGCGCACGCTCGGCCCGCGACGAAAACGGCCGCTACACCGATGTCTTCCGCCTGGCGCGTGCCATGACCATTCTGTCTGCGGGAGCGGCGGAAGTCGCTGCGATCGATACCGTCTTTCCGGATTTCCGTAACATGGCCGGTTTCGAGGAGGAGTGCAGAGAAGCGGAGCGCGATGGCTTCACCGGCAAGATGGCGATCCATCCCGCGCAGGTGCCAGTCATCAACGCCGCCTTCACGCCATCGGCCGAAGCGGTCGAGCGATCGCAGGCGATCGTCGACGCCTTCGCGGCTGCCGGAAACCCGGGCGTCGTCGGCATCGACGGCAAGATGTACGACCGGCCGCATCTGCGGCTGGCCGAGCGCTTGCTGGCCCGCGCCAAGGCGGCCCGCATATCTGCCTGAAGCCTGCTACCAGACCATCGGGATCAGCTTGTAGCGAACACGCGCGGCGTAGTCGTCATAGCCCTGCAGGCCGGTCCGCAAGGTCTGCTCCTCGATGAAGGTGCGGATGCCGAGCAGGACGATGAAGACGAGCACGGATGCCAGGCCCCACCAGGAACCAAGCAGCAGCGCCGTGCCGGCAAAGAAGAAAATGGCGCCGGCATACATCGGGTGACGGACGTAAGCGTAAGGCCCTGTGGTGATGACCTTCTGTCCGCGTTCGTCCTGGATCTTCACGACAGGCGCCGCGAAGCTGTTTTCCATCATCGTCAGGTAGGAGATCCAGATTCCGAGCAGCAGGACGATCGCGCCGGCCGCTTGCAGCCATAGCGGAACGGCCGACCAGCCAAAGCGGAAGTCGAGCCCCATCAGCATCAGCCAGGCAAAAATGCCGGCGAGCAGGATGGAAAGCAGGATCTTGTCGGCCGCGGTCTGGCTCTTCTGGATGGGAGGGCTCAGCCGCTCATTCATCAGCCCGGGATCGCGCCGCGCGAGCGCCACGCCAAGCGTCAGGCTGAGCCCGACCATCAACACCAGATAGACCCAGGCTCCCGGCCAGCGCAGCGTGCCGGCCGACGCGAAGAGCAGTGCGCCCATGAAGCCGAACCACAGGAATGTCTGGACAATCAATCTCGAGATCATGACCACCTTCCACGACGTTTCGCCCCAGCCGCAATTTGGCCGAATCCGACCAGTGGTCTATTATACCGACCATCGGTCTACATCTCAAGACGCTTCGGCACTCTGGACGGAAACGGCCGCCGCGTGCACAAGGTTTCGCCATGCCCCGCATCATCAGGCACCCGGAACTCAGGCGCGAACAATTGCTGGACTACGCCCAGGCCCTGTTCCTGACGCATGGCTACGACAAAGCGAGCCTCAACGACGTCATCGCGGCCGCCGGCATCTCAAAAGGCGCCTTCTATCACTACTTCGCCTCCAAGGAGGCCCTGCTGGAGGCACTGGCGGAGCGTTTCGCCAGACAGGCGCTCGCCGGCGTCCAGAAGGTCGTCGATGATCCAAACCTCGATCCGCTTGGACGCTTGAATGCCCTGCTGGCTGCGTCTCGCCAAGCCAAGATCGATACCGCGCCGGAAGCATGGGCGCTCTTCGAGACGCTGTTCCGGCCTGAGAATCTCGTGCTTTTTCATCGCATCAGTCTGGCCGCCAGCAAATCCTTCTCACCCGTGCTGGTGGAGATCATCAAGCAAGGCGTCGAGGATGGCGCCTTCCGCACTTTCGACCCGGAAGGCGTCGCCGAAATTGTCATGCAATTCGGCCTGGCGACATACGATGTCACCGCCAAGGCGCTCGCAGGCGGCGATGCCGATATGGATATCGCCATCGAAACCCTGGAGAAACGGATGCGGCTCTATGAGATCGCGCTCGACCGCATCCTCGGCCTTCCTGACGGCAGCATCCGGATCGGCGAGCCAGGCTTCGTGCGCGCCGTCATGACTGCGCGCCGCGGTAATCCTGCCGGGCCGGCCGCGGCTTCCAAGCGCGCAGCACGTGACTAACCGGCCCAAGGACCGGTGTAATCGGCATAGAGCTTCGCCGGATCGGGCCGCGGCCGTTCCGGGGCCGGCCCCTGATAGGAGCCGATATGGACGAAGCCGATGACGCGCTCCTGCGGCGACAGGCCGAGGATCGCCCTGCCCTCGGCAACGTCGGAATACCAGTTGCTGATCATGTTGGTGCCGTAGCCGAGCGCGTTGGCCGCGGTCATCAGGTTCATGGCCGCCATGCCTCCCGACAGGAACATTTCCCATTGCGGGATCTTCGGGTTCTCCTTCGGCACCGACACGACGCCGATCACCAGCGGCGCGCGCGAGAAGCGCGCCAGTTCCTGGTTGCGCCGGCCCTCCGGCAGCGGCCCCTCCCGCTGCTCGGCAAGCGCCGCCAGTTTCTTGCCGATCTCGACCCGCGCCTCGCCGCGGTAAAGGATGAAGCGCCAGGGTTCGAGCCGGCCGTGGTCGGGAACGCGCGAGGCCGCCGCAATCATCGTCGCGATCTCGGCATCACTCGGCGCCGGCTCCTTGAGGTCGGGGATCGGCGCGGAATTGCGGGTGAGCAGGAAGTCGATGATCGGCGACGCCATGGCGCAAGTCTCCTGGAAAGCATTCGATTTTGAGCTGAAGCACGCCATCGGGAGGTCGGGTGGCTCGGGCGGTGGCGTTTTGTGCCGGATAAGGAGCCGCTGCGGGAAGCAACGCACTCCTAGGCCTTGAAATTGCCACCGCCTTGGGCTTCAACGCAAGGCATGTTTGAGGGGACCCTGCGCCTTTTCGTGATCGCACTGGTCGCTGCGTTGTTCGCGGTGCCGGTTTCCTTCGCGCTGGCCCAGAATGCCAACGATATCGGCGACATCAAACTTCCAGGCATTTCAAGCTACGCGACGCCGAAGACCGAGGGACCGCTGGCGCTCGGCAATGGCGGCGCCATCACGCTGTCGGCGCAGTTGACCGACAAGGGCGCCGACATCACCCGCGGCATCGTCTGGCGGGTCTTCAGGCCGCAGCCTACCAGCGACGGCAAGCTGCCGATGGTGGCATCCGCGCATGGCGGCACGGCGGTTTTCCAACTCGACCCCGGCAGCTATCTCGTCCATGCCTCCTACGGGCGCGCCGGCGCCACCAAGCGCATCACCGTCGGCAAGGAAGCCAGGCGCGAAAGCCTTGTGCTCGATGCCGGCGGCCTGAAGCTCGATGCGGTGACATCGGGCGGCGCGCCAATCCAGTCCAAGAAACTGCGCTTCTCGATCTATGAAGGCCAGGCTGCGGCCAATGGCGACCGCCCGCTGATCGCCCCCGACGTCGCGCCGAACACCGTGGTGCGGCTCAACGCCGGCACCTACCATGTCGTCTCCACCTATGGCGCGGTCAACGCCGTGATCCGCTCCGACATCCGCGTCGAGGCCGGCAAGCTGACCGAAGCGACCGTCGAGCACCGCGCCGCCGAGATGACGATGAAGCTGGTACGCGAGCCCGGCGGCGAAGCCATTGCAGACACGTCCTGGTCGCTGCTCAACGAGAGCGGCGATCCGATCAAGGAAGCGGTCGGCGCCTTCGCCTCGATGGTGCTGGCCGAGGGCCAGTACACCATCATCGCCAAGAACCGCGACCGCATCTACCAGAAGGATTTCACGGTCGTTGCCGGCCAGAACCAGGAAATCGAGGTCGTGGCCAATGAGTCCTCGGCCATCGACCCCGAGGAAGGCGCCGACTAATCGCTTTTACTCAAGCGGCTTTACGCATCCGCTTCGGCAGGAACGGCACGCCACGCGGCGCAGCCGGCATCGCCAGGTCGAAGACCGAGCGATAGAGCCGATCGAGCAGCAGCTTGCGATCGCGCAAGGGTTCAAGGTCGTCGCTCCACCTCAGCAAGTCGCCGACGCGCACCTCGATCGCCTTGCCCGACAGGCGGGCGAACTCGCGGATCAGCAGCGAAGTGCGCAGCGTCAGCGATGCCTTGCCGATGAATTTTGCCACGCGGTTGTCGCGCTCGGCCATGTTCATCGGGCCGCTGACGAGATGGAACAGACGGCCGTTCTGGCCAGAGAAATGCATCGGAATGACCGAGGCCCTGGCGTCCTGGATGAGCTTGGCCGGGAACATCTTCCACGGCAGGTCGATGGCGCGGCCGAAGCCTTTCGGCGCCGTCGCGACGCCGCCGGCCGGAAAGACGACGATTGTGACACCTTCCTTCAACAGCCGCACCGCTTCATGGCGCACGGCCATGTTGTTCTTCAGGGCTTCCTTGGTCTCGGAAAAATCGATGGGCAGCGAATAGGGCTCCATCTCGCGGATCCTGAGCAGGTCCTTGTGGATCATCACCCGGAACGGCCGGCCCAGTTGCTCGGCAAGCGACAGCACCGCAATGCCGTCGCCGATGCCGAACGGATGGTTTGCGACGATGACCAGCGGCGTGTCCGGTAGCGCTGCCGGCGGCCATTGCACGGCGTTGCGGACCTTGACGTCGATCAGTTCCAGCATGCGGCTGAACACGCGATCGCCGGTCGGAACCACCTGGCGGCGCCAGAAATCATAAAGCACGGCGAAGCGGTCGCGACCCGACAGGCCCTCGACGGAATGGATGAACCAGCGTGTCAGCACCGGCTGATGCGGGTTGGCGTAGGAGAGCTCGGGAAAACGTCTTTCCCGTAGTTTCAGTTTGAGCATGGCGGCTCGTTACAAGGCTGGCGTGACAGGCTTATGAAAATGGCGGTGGACACGCCACCGCCATTTAGGACAGGTTGGAAAGTCAGGCGGCGCGACGCTTGCGGTCAGGCGAGACCGCCTCGTCGGCCAGGGATTTCACCGCATCGTCGAGCTTCTGCGATTCCTGGTCGCGGGAACCCAGCCGGCGGACATTGACGGTTTCTTCTTCCGCTTCGCGCTTGCCGCAAACGAGGATCACCGGCACCTTGGCCAAGGAATGCTCGCGCACCTTGTAGTTGATCTTCTCGTTGCGCAGATCGGCTTCGGCCAACAGCCCTACCGCCTTCAGCCGCTCGACCACCTTCCTTGCATAGTCATCCGCATCGGAGGTGATGGTCGCCACCACCACCTGCAGCGGCGCGAACCACAGCGGGAAGTGGCCGGAATAGTTCTCGATCAGGATGCCGAGGAAGCGCTCCATCGAGCCGCATACCGCGCGATGCACCATGACCGGCTGCTTCTTCTCCGAATCCGAGCCGATATAGAAGGCGCCGAAACGCTCCGGCAGGTTGAAGTCGACCTGGGTGGTGCCGCATTGCCATTCGCGGCCGATCGCGTCCTTCAGCACGTATTCGAACTTCGGGCCGTAGAAGGCGCCCTCGCCCGGATTGATCGAAGTCTTGATGCGGTTGCCGGAGCGCGTGCGGATCGTCTCCAGCACGTTGCTCATGATCGCCTCGGCATGATCCCACGCCTCGTCGGTGCCGACGCGCTTGTCCGGACGCGTCGACAGCTTCACGGCGACCTCGTCGAAGCCGAAATCGGCGTAGGTCGAAAGGATCAGGTCGTTGATGCGCAGGCATTCGGCCGCAAGCTGCTCCTCGGTGCAGAAGATATGGGCGTCGTCCTGCGTGAAGCCGCGCACGCGCATCAGCCCGTGCAGCGCGCCCGATGGCTCATAGCGATGCACATTGCCGAATTCCGCAAGCTTGACGGGCAATTCGCGGTAAGACTTCAACCCGTGCTTGAAGATCTGCACATGGCCGGGACAGTTCATCGGCTTCAGCGCGAAGACGCGGTCGTCGTCGGTGTCGTCACCGGCGACCGTCACCTTGAACATCGCGTCGCGATACCAGCCCCAATGTCCCGAGGTCTCCCACAGGCTCTTGTCCAGGACCTGCGGCGCGTTGACTTCCTGGTAGCCGTGCTCGTCGAGGCGGCGGCGCATGTAGTTGATCAGGTTTTGCACCATCTTCCAGCCCTTGGCGTGCCAGAAGACGACGCCCGGCCCCTCCTCCTGGAAATGGAACAAATCCATCTCGCGGCCGAGCTTGCGATGGTCGCGCTTTTCGGCTTCCTCCAGAAGCGTCTGGTAGGCCTCGAGCTGCGCCTGGTCGGCAAAGGCCGTACCATAGATGCGCGTCAGCATCGGATTGTTGGAATCGCCACGCCAATAGGCGCCCGCCACCTTCATCAGCTTGAAGGCGTTGCCGATCTGTCCGGTCGAAGCCATGTGCGGACCGCGGCAGAGATCGAACCAGTCGCCCTGGGCGTAGATCTTGAGATCCTGGTCCTCGGGAATAGCGTCGATCAGCTCGAGCTTGTAGCGTTCGCCCTTTTCGGCGAAGACCTTCTTCGCCTTCTCGCGCGACCAGACTTCCTTGGTGAACGGCTTGTTGCGCGCGATGATCTCGCGCATCTTCTTCTCGATCACCGGGAAATCATCCGGCGTGAACGGCGCATTGCGCGCGAAGTCGTAGTAGAACCCGTTCTCGATGACCGGCCCGATGGTCACCTGCGTTCCCGGCCAAAGCTCCTGCACTGCCTCGGCCAGCACATGTGCGGCATCGTGGCGGATAAGCTCCAGCGCGCGCGGATCATCGCGGGTGATGATCTCGACCTTGCCGGATTTGCCGAGCGGATCGGAAAGATCGCGAACGGTGCCGTCGAGGCTGTAGGCGACAGCCTTCTTCGCCAGCGACTTGGAAATCGATTCGGCTAGGCCGTCACCGGTCAGCGCCGCATCGTAATCGCGGACGGAGCCATCGGGAAATGTCAGGGAAACGGAATTCGGCATCAGTGTTCTCCTATCCAGTCCCGCAAACGAGCGCGGGTGGTAAAATGCATGTCGCAGGATGCGGCGCGGCATGCAGAGGGTTAGCCGGAGGCATCCAGCAGCGGCGCGGTTTTAGAGGCAGTGTCGCGTCAGGTAAAGAGCGGCCGTCAGGAAATGTCGCCGGCGATGTCGCAGGCGCCTCGCGAAGGGCTTGTGAACGCAACGCGGCGCGGCTTGTATAGAAGCATGGAAGACGCATCCCCCAGCCGAACCGCCCTTCGCGTCGCACGCTTGCGGGCGTTGCATCAGTTTTCGCACCAGGCCGCGCTGTTTCGCGATCCCTATGCGAGCGCAATCCTGGGCGATGCCGCACCCGTGCCAAAGGAACTCCAACAGGAAGACGAGCATAGCCGCCGCATGCGCCTGTTCGTGGCCGCACGCGCGCGCCTCGCAGAGGATTGGCTGGCGGCAGCGGTGGGGCGCGGCGTTCGCCAGCTCGTCGTGCTCGGCGCCGGGCTCGACACGTTTTCGTTGCGCAATCCCTATCCGGGCCTCACGGTCTTCGAAGTCGATCACCCGGCGACGCAGGCATGGAAACGCAAACGCATCGCCGAAGCCGGTCTGGCCGAACCACCCGGCGCCATTTTCGTGCCGGTCAATTTCGAGCGGCAGCGCTTGGCCGAAGAACTGGCCGAGGCGGGCCTGAAAGCGACCAAACCGGGCTTCTTCATGTGGCTGGGGGTCGTGCCTTATCTGACGCAGGATGCGATCTTCACCACGTTGTCCTATATTGCCGGCATTCCGGGCTCCGAGATAGTGTTCGACTACAGCGAACCGGCCGAGAACCGCGACAGCGTGGGACAGGCCGCCCTGGCCTTCCATGCGGCGCGCGTCGCGGCCGTCGGCGAACCCTGGATCAGCTTTTTCGTTCCCGATGAATTGACGAAGTCGCTCACCGACCTCGGCTTTGACGAAATCGAGGATCTCGAAAGCGGCGAGATCGCCGCCCGTTTTGCCAGGTCCCCCGGCTCCCGAGGCAATTCCGGCGGGCACATCCTGCGCGCCCGCCGGAGCGTCTGAGAGAAGCTACTTCACCAGCTGCGGCAGATCCTTCAGGAAGGCCGCTCGCGTTGCGAGGCCCTTCGGGTTGTCGGTACGCTTGGCATCCACAACCAGTCTTGCAAAGACGATGCGGCGGCCGTTCTTCTCGGCCCAGCCGACGAACCAGCCGAGCGAGCGCTTGCCGTCCTGGCCGAGCCTCGTGCTGCCCGTCTTGCCTTGCACGGTCCAGTCCCCCGCCGCGAAGGTCGGCAGGATCGCCTTTGTCATCTCATGCGCCTTCGCCGACACCGGCATCTTGCCGGCGAGCAGCTGGCGCAGGAAGGCGGTCTGCTCGACCGGCGATATTTCGAGCGAGGAATTTATCCAGGATTGCGTAAGCCCGTTGTCCTTGCCGGCATCGCCCGAGACATCCTTGTTGCCGTAGCCAAGTTTCGACACATAGAAGGCAAACTTTTCAGCGCCGAGCCGTCGCGTGATCTCACGCGAGTACCAGACGATGGAATCGCGTTCCCAGATCGTCGGATCGACGGTCTTCCGGTCGCGCTTTGCCGCCTTGAACTCCGGCTTGTAGTCCCAGCTCGGCGTGTGCTGATCGCTCAGTATCCCGGCATCGTAGCCGATCAGCGCAAGCGGCACTTTGAAGGTGGAAGCCGGGCTGACGCGCTTGTCGCAGACACCATCCTGATAGAGCGTCTCGCCGCTTTGCTGATCCTGGATCAGTGTGCAGTGGATGTCGTCGAGCGGCGCCGATTGCGCCCGCACCGGCAGGCCCAGCATCCAGGCCAGAAGGAAAAGGACGATGGCAAAAATGAAGGGATAGCGGTCCATCTGGCGCATGGCGAAGTCACTCCTGAACGGGATTGCAGGCAGCGGCTTAGCGGCGCGTCTTGTCTCGATTTTGTCTCAAATTGGCAGTGTTTGTGCAGCTTCGCGTTAACCCTACCGGATCGTAAAAACTCGCTGATCCGTGACCGCGAAGCAATCAGATTCCGGGTTGGCCGCGCCTTTTGCCGATCCGCCAGTAACGCCACGGCATGAACCAGACATAGCGCGCAGCAAGCGTCTCCGGCACGCGGTCTATACCATGCGTTCCGAACGGCCCGCAGCGCAAGATTCGGAACAGCCCCATCCAGCCGCCGGCCCACAGACCGTGACGGGCGATGGCCTCATGCGCATATTCGGAACAGGTCGGCAGGTGCCGGCAGCTGTTGCCGACAAAGCCCGAGAGCGTCAGTTGGTAGAGGCGCACGAGCGACGTGCCCAGGATGCGCCCAGGCGTCTTGCGCCACGGCCCCGGCCAGTTGCGCCCGTGCTGGGTCGGCTGGATGCCATGTGTATGTCCAGGATGGTCGCCCATCTGTCTCCGCGGCCTGTTTCACTGCGCGATAGATGTGGGCTTTGGCGCTGAAACGCAATGTTTCTTCTTCCCGTCATGGCCTGTAGCGGCGCGTGGGATGCCTATCGGCCAACGGTGCGTGGTGGCAGCGATGGTCATCGCAACCGCGGCGCCGGATCCCGTGCCACTGGAATGTCGCGATCCGCATGACCTCGTTCAGAATGTCCAGAAACTGGTACATGGCAGCGCTCCTTTGAACGCCGACTAGACTGCTGCTGGTCTTCCTCCTCAAACGAGTATAATTTCCGCCTCGGATAACTTGAGGTTATGCGAGATGAAGCGAGGACGGCTGCCGCTCACGGCGCTCAGGAGCTTCGAAACGGCCGGCCGGCATTTGAGCTTCAGCCGGGCGGCCGAGGAGCTTTATGTGTCGCAGGCGGCGATCAGCCGCCAGATCAGGGAACTCGAGGCCTTGATCGGCCGGCCGCTTTTCGAACGGCTCCATCGCAAGGTTGAGTTGACCGAGGCGGGAGAGACCCTACTCGGTCAATTGACAACCAGCTTTGACGATATCGATCGCCGTCTATCGCAAATTGTCAGCAGGCCAGATCACAGTCCGCTACGGGTCAGTGTCGAACCGTCTTTTGCCGGAGAGTTTCTCATTCAGCGTCTCAATTCATTCAGGCAACACTATCCGCAGATCGACATCTCGGTCGATGCAGAGTCTCGCCTTATAGAATTTCGGGGCAACGAAGCAGAGCTTGCCATTCGCTACGGAGCGGTAGCTCGCTCATGGCCGCGCACACAGGCAAAGCATCTGGTTGATGTCCTGGTAACGCCGGTCCTGGCTTCTGGTCTGCTCGCATCCGGAGTTCCGCTGGCGACACCTGCCGACCTGCAGCACTACACGCTGTTGCATGACTACAATCGTGATGGCTGGGCTAGATGGTTTCAGGCGATGGGCCTTCCGGACCTCGCGCTGCAAAGAGGGCCGCTATTCACCGATGCAGCGCTTGCCATGCAGGCGGCGAAGCTCGGGCATGGTGTCGCCTTGGGCGATCGAATACTGAACGGCGCGGACCTACGGGCGGGCCTCCTTATACGGCCCTTCGAAATGGAAGTGCCATTTGGCGCGTACTGGCTTGTCGCTCCTGACCTTCAGCATCTCAGCTGGCCGGCGAAAGCCTTTTCAGACTGGCTCGTCGACGAGTTGAGCGACAATCCCGGAGAAGGCAAAACTTAGGCGGCCTGTCCGGCGCGCTTCTTCTCGATCTGGCCGATCGCATCGACCACGGCGTCGAAGGTCAGCATGGTCGAGGCGTGGCGCGCCTTGTAGTCGCGCACCGGTTCCAGATATTTGAGGTCGGCGAAACGGCCTTCCGGCGGCGCGCCGTTCTCCTTGAGCATCTTCAGCATGGTTTCGCGCACGGCGCGCAATTCGTCGGCGCTGGCGCCGACCACATGCTGCGCCATGATCGACGACGAGGCCTGGCCGAGCGCGCAGGCCTTCACGTCGTGGGCGAAATCGGTCACCACATCGCCGTCCATTTTGAGGTCGACGGTGACGGTAGAGCCGCACAATTTGGAATGCGCCCTGGCCGTCGCGTCGGCATCGTCGAGCCGGCCGATCCGCCCTATGTTTCCGGCGAAGCCGAGAATTTTCGCATTGTAGACGTCGTCGATCATATTTTTCCAATCCGTCGCCGCCCAGCGAACAGGCTTTGCCGCTCTCGCGTCTTCCTTTCGCTCAGCTACAACCATATATAATGGTCGCAGTCGGGCATCGACAAGGCGACTACAAACCGTTGTCCTTGCCCATACGTTCACGCCGCTTGCGGGATGGAAATGGGCGATTTTCACCCAAAAGGTCGTGGTCCGTTCAACTCGTTCCACCTTTGAGTGGGACTACGGGAGACGCCTTTATGGATGCCGTCATCAAGAAAATCATGCCCCCCTCCGACTATATGGACAAGCCCGTCACCGACCGGCCGAGCGAGGCCGAGGTCGAAGCCGCCGTGCGCACGCTTTTGCGCTGGACCGGCGACAACCCGGACCGCGAAGGCCTGGTCGACACGCCCAAGCGTGTCACCAAAGCCTTCCGCGAGATGTTCAACGGCTATGACATGTGCCCGGCCGACGAGCTTGGCCGCACCTTCGAGGAAGTTGCAGGCTATGACGATCTCGTCATCGTCAAGGACATAAACTTTCATTCGCATTGCGAGCACCACATGGTGCCGATCATCGGCAAGGCCCATGTCGGCTACCTGCCGGACGGCAAGGTCGTCGGCCTGTCGAAGATCGCGCGTGTCGTTGACATCTTCGCGCATCGCCTGCAGACGCAGGAAGCGATGACGGCGCAGATCGCCGGCGTCATCCAGGACGTGCTCAATCCGCGCGGCGTCGCCGTCATGCTCGAAGCCGAGCACATGTGCATGGCCATGCGCGGCATCCGCAAGCAGGGCTCGACCACGCTGACCTCGACCTTCACCGGCGTCTTCAAGGACACGCCCGAGGAACAGGTGCGCTTCGTCACCATGGTGCGTGCCGGCTGATCTGCCGGCCGTCGCCGGCCCATCAGACCATGATCCCGAACCGAAGGACCGCGTCAGCGAAAATTGGAGACCGGTTTTCGGATAAGATCATGGTCAACCAGAAAGATGGACCGGCGATGTCGGCACTGCAATTTCCCGAAGCCCCGTCAGACAAGAAAGCGCTGGAGGAAGGCGCCGTTCTTTCCCCGCGCTTCGATGCCGCGGGCCTCGTCACCGTCGTCGTCACCGATGCCGGCGACGGCATGCTGTTGATGGTCGCGCATATGAACGCCGAGGCGCTGGCGCTCACGCTCGAGACCGGCATTGCCCACTACTGGTCGCGCTCGCGCAACGCGCTGTGGAAGAAGGGCGAGACCTCCGGCAATTTCCAGCACGTCGTCGAGATGCGCACGGATTGTGACCAGGACGCGATATGGTTGAGCGTCAAAGTGTTGGGCCACGACGCAACTTGTCACACCGGCAGACGTTCCTGCTTTTATCGGATGGTGGGGCTCAGCGACGGCAAGGCGGTGCTTGCCGACGACGGCAGCAAGCCGCTGTTCGATGCGGACCAAACGTATCGGAAGCCGGTGTGAACCATTCAATATTCACAAACCACTCACATTCACTATTCTCAAATATCCTTGCGGTAGAAGGGATATGGGACAAGGGAGATCATGATGCTCGAATGGGCGTCATTGCGCAGCAGACCTGACGTTCGGGAGGCCAACGGCCCCGCATCGTCCGGCGGCGCGTCTGAGCAGAAATCTCAGAAGAAAACCGGCATTTCGCTGGCGCTCGGCGGCGGTTGCGCCAGGGGCTGGGCTCATATCGGCGTGCTGCGCGCGCTGGACGAGGCCGGCATCGAAGTGTCGATGATTGCCGGCACCTCGATCGGCGCCCTGGTCGGCGGCTGCTACCTCGCCGGCAAGCTCGACGAGCTGGAAGAGTTCGCCAGAAGCCTGACCAAGCGGCGCATTTTCGGCCTTCTCGATCTCAATCTGCGCGGCAGCGGCCTGTTCGGCGGCCTGAGGCTCGATCAGCGCCTGCGCGAGCACCTCAATGGTGCCCGCTTCGAGGATTTGCCGAAACCCTTCGTCGCCGTCGCCTCCGAAATCCGCACCGGCCATGAGATCTGGCTGTCGAGCGGCTCGCTGGTCACCGCGATGCGCGCCTCCTATGCGCTGCCGGGCGTCTTCGAGCCGGTAGCTTGCAATGGCCGCATGCTGGTCGATGGCGCGCTGGTCAATCCGGTGCCGGTCTCGGTCTGCCGCGCTTACGAGCAGCCGCTCGTCGTGGCGGTCAACTTGCATTACGACCTGTTCGGACGCGCCGCCGTCATCAAGCATAGCGCCGGCGAGCTTCTCGTCGAGAGCGATGCGCCGCGCCCCGGCCAGGTCAATCCCCAATCGCACCAGACGCGCCTCGGCATCACCGGCGTCATGGTCGAGGCCTTCAACATCATCCAGGACCGGATTTCGCGGGCAAGGCTCGCCGGCGATCCGCCCGATATGTCGCTGCAGCCGAAGCTCAGCCATATCGGCCTGACCGAATTCCATCGCGCCGACGAGGCGATCAGCCTCGGCTACCAGGCGACCAAAGCGCAGATCAACGAGCTGACCCGGCTGCAGTCCGTTCTGGTGTGATTTTCCCAGTTCGTTGTTACGCCAGCGCCGCATCGCTGATGCGAAACTGCACCGTGCGGTTGCCGTTCCAGTAATTGCCCGACAGCGAGCCGGCGATGTGCACCGTCCTGCCCCTGTTCCTGAACAGGAATTCGCCGAGCGCCGTGTCGACGGCACGGAAGGCGATCGCCTGGATGTTGCCGCCGCTTTGCGACTGCAGGTCCACTCGAATGTGGTTGGTGCCGACCGCACGTGCGTCGGCGAGCCGGTGACGCGGCAGCACGAACACCGGCGCAATGTGTCCGGCGCCGAACGGGCCGGCCTTCTCCAGCGCGTCGAGCAGCGCGATCGTGGCGCCCTCGGCCGCCAAAGCGCCGTCGATCGCCAGGCTTTCCTCGTTCTGCAGCCGGAAAACGTCGGCCGCGGCGCGCTCCTCGAAGAAGGCGCGCAGCTCGCCGAGCTTGGCGCGCTCGACGGTGATGCCGGCCGCCATTGCATGGCCGCCGCCTTTGACGATCAGCCCGGCATCGGCCGCCTCGCGCACCAGCCGCCCGAGGTCGAAGCCGGTCACCGAACGCCCTGACCCCGTGCCGATGCCGGTCGAATTGAAGGCGATGGCAAAGGCGGGCCGGCGCGCATGGTCCTTGAGCCGCGAAGCGATCAGCCCGACGATGCCTGGATGCCAGGTGTTGCTGGCGGTGACGATGACGGCCGGACCATTGCCGCCGGCAAGCTCCGCATCGGCTTCGGCGCGCGCCTGCGCCAGCATCTCCTGCTCCATCTGCTGCCGTTCCTGGTTCAGCCGGTCGAGCGTCTCGGCAATGCTCGCCGCCTCGACGGGATCGTCGGTGGCTAAAAGCCGGCCGCCGAGCGCTGCATCGCCGATGCGGCCGCCGGCATTGATGCGCGGTCCAATCAGGAAGGAAAGATGGAAGGTGTTGATCGGCTCGCCGATGCGCGAGACCCGCGCCAGCGCCGCCAGCCCCTCATTCTTCTGCTGGCGCGCCACCTGCAGCCCCTTGACGACGAAGGCGCGGTTGACCCCGGTGAGCGGCACCACGTCGCAGACCGTCGCCAGCGCGACGAGGTCGAGCAGCGAAAGCAGATCGACCGGCGCGGCGCTCGGAAGCCTTTCGCGCAGCACCTTTGCCGTCTGGACAAGGCACAGGAAGACGACGCCGGCGGCGCACAGGTGCCCCTGTCCCGACAGGTCGTCCTCGCGATTGGGATTGACCACGGCGTGCGCCGCCGGCAGCGGGCCGCCTACCTGGTGATGGTCGAGCACCACGACATCGGCGCCGGCTTCTCTGGCCGCGTCGATCGAGGTCGCGCTATTGGTGCCGCAGTCGACGGTGACGATCAGCTTCGCGCCGCGCGAGATCAGCTCCCGCATCGCTTCCGGATTGGGTCCGTAGCCTTCGAAGATACGGTCCGGGATGTAGATTTCGGACGGCACCGAAAAATGCGTGAGAAAGCGCTTGATGAGCGCCGACGAGGCGGCGCCGTCGACGTCGTAGTCGCCGAAGATCGCCACTTTTTCGCCGGCCACAATCGCATCCGCCAGCCGCGCCGCCGCTTTGTCCATATCGGTCAGCGATGCCGGATTCGGCAGAAGCTCGCGAATGGTCGGATCGAGGAAGCTCTCGGTCTGCTC
Source organism: Mesorhizobium sp. WSM4832 (assembly GCF_055811115.1). Taxonomy (NCBI): domain Bacteria; kingdom Pseudomonadati; phylum Pseudomonadota; class Alphaproteobacteria; order Hyphomicrobiales; family Phyllobacteriaceae; genus Mesorhizobium; species Mesorhizobium sp. WSM4832. The sequence continues at coordinate 42,994 of NZ_JBVVQH010000024.1, forward strand.
CACGCTGACGCCGCGCCCGGCCAGCACCCGCGCCACGATATCGGGCACGCCATGGCCCTGCGCGATGGCCAAAGCGGCCATATCCTGCCGCTCAGTCAGCCGGTGTTCCCAGGAAACACCGGTCGCCGACTGCCTGACATCGAGGAAGAACCGTTTCTCGCCCGCCAAGAAAACTACGCTTTCCGCTTTTCAGCCTGGCGGCGGAGCCATTCGTCCGCCGCATCACCCATGGTCCTTTCCGTACCATCCTTGAGCCAGGCCATGAAAGGGCGGTCGAACCTGAATGCACTGCCGCATTCGCGCGTGAGAAAGCGGCGCACATTCTGGGTGTTGCGATAGGATTTCGTGATGGGAGTGGCACGCGAAATCGGATCCGCGTGCCAGTCGAACGCCTTCATCGTCAGATCCTTGCGGCCAGTATCGTTGTCGCCGAAATGGCTAACAACTGCGGTCCGGCCTCGCAAGGGGTTCACCGTTTCCGTGAAACGATGAGCCCTTTAGAACTTATCCAGATCCTGATGTCTGGCCTTGATCTCGCGCACCGTGCGCGAAGACGAGCGCAGCACGATGGTGTGCGTGGTGATGAAGGTGCGGCCGAACTTCACCCCGTCGAGCAGATTGCCGTCGGTGACACCAGTCGCCGCGAACAGCACGTCGCCGCGCGCCATGTCCTGGGCGCGATAGACGCGCTTCGGATCGGAAATGCCCATCTTTTCGGCCCGCGCTACCTTCTCCGGTGTGTCGAGGATCAGCCGGCCCTGCATCTGCCCGCCGGTGCAGCGCAAAGCAGCGGCAGCCAGTACACCCTCCGGCGCGCCGCCGGTGCCGAGATAGATGTCGATGCCGGTCTCGTCCGGATCGGTGGTGTGGATGACGCCGGCGACGTCGCCGTCGCCGATCAGCCGGATCGCGGCGCCCGTAGCGCGCACGGCGTCGATCAGCCTGGCGTGACGCGGCCGGTCGAGGATGCAGGCGGTGATGTCGGAAACGGCCACCCCCTTGGCCTTGGCCAGGTTGGCGAGGTTCTCGGCCGGTGAAGCGTCGATGTCGATCAGCCCTTCAGGATAGCCTGGGCCGATGGCGATCTTGTCCATGTAGACGTCCGGCGCGAACAGCAGGCTGCCCTTTTCCGCGATGGCGATGACCGCTAGCGCATTGGGCAGGTTCTTGGCGCAGATCGTCGTACCTTCGAGCGGATCGAGCGCAATGTCGACGGCCGGGCCTTTGCCGCTGCCGACCTCTTCGCCGATATAGAGCATCGGCGCCTCGTCGCGCTCGCCCTCGCCGATCACCACAGTGCCCTTGATGGCCAGCCGGTTGAGCTCCTGGCGCATCGCGTCGACCGCCACCTGGTCGGCGGCCTTCTCGTCGCCGCGCCCGCGCAGCCTTGCAGCCGCGACCGCGGCCCGCTCGGTGACGCGCACGACTTCCATGGTCAGGATCCGGTCGAGACCGGCGGCGATGTCTTGGGCGATGTTCATGGATGGGCATTCCTCTGTTTGCTTCGAGCAATTCCAGAACGGTTGAGCATCGGAATTGATCCGCCTCCCGCCAGAGGCCGGCTTCTTCTGGCAAAGCTCCATGACAACGGCAAGACTTGCCGGGTGATTTTTCGAAATGACAGCAAAATCAATCGATTGAAGGTGGAATCGGACTGGTTTTATTCCGCCCGCTCGATGCGGATCACCTGCGGCTTGTCGGTCAGATGACCGTCCTTGGTGATGCCTTCGACGGCCTTGCGCACCGCCGCTTCCGTCGTCTCATGGGTGACGAGGATCACCGTCTTTTGCGCCTGTGTTTCGGTGCCGGCCGCCTGCTGCACGATCGATTCCAGCGAGATGTCGTTGTCGGCCATGCGCTTGGCGATGGCCGCGAAGACACCGGTGCGGTCATGCACGGTAAGGCGGATAAAGTAGCCGCCGGCATGGCTGCGCATCCGCGCCTTCTTGTAAGGCTTCAGTTCCTTCGCCGGCCAGCCGAACACCGGAGCGTGCTGGAAGCCAGGCCGGCTCTTGGCGATATCGGCAATGTCGCCGATCACCGCCGACGCGGTGGCGTTGCCGCCGGCGCCGGGGCCTGAAAGCAGCAACTCGCCCAGAATGTCCGTCTCGATCGCCACGGCGTTGGTGACGCCATGCACCTGCGCGATGACTGACGCCGTCGGCACCATCGTGGGATGGACACGCTGCTCGATGCCGCTGTCGGTGCGCTGCGCGACGCCGAGCAGCTTGATGCGATAGCCAAGATCGCCGGCCGCGCGGATGTCGGCCTGGGTGATGTTGGAGATGCCTTCCATGTAGATGTCGTTGGCGGCGATCTTCGTGCCGAAGGCAAGGCTGGTCAGGATCGACAGCTTGTGCGCGGTGTCGTGGCCTTCGATATCGAAGGTCGGATCGGCCTCGGCATAGCCGAGCCGCTGCGCGTCCTTCAGGCAGGCGTCGAAGGAGATGCCTTCGGCTTCCATCCGGGTCAGGATGTAGTTGCAGGTGCCGTTGAGGATGCCGAAGACACGCGTCACCGCATTGCCGGCCATCGCCTCGCGCATCGTCTTGATGACCGGGATGCCGCCGGCCACCGCCGCCTCGTAGTTGAGCAGCACACCCTTCTTCTCGGCGATCTCGGCCAGCTGCACGCCGTGCTTGGCAAGCAGCGCCTTGTTGGCGGTGACGACATGGCGCCCGGCCTCGAGCGCCGCCTTCACCGACAGCCGCGCCGGCCCTTCGTCACCGCCGATCAGCTCGACGAAGACATCGATATCGGCCTTTTCAGCCATCCTGACGGGATCGTCGAACCATTTCGCGGCGCTCAGATCGATGCCGCGATCGCGCTTCGGATCGCGGGCCGAAACGGCAGTCACCACGATGTCGCGGCCGCACTGGCGGGTGAGCTCGGTCGCCTTGTCGCGCAGCACGCGCGCCACCGAGGCGCCAACCGTGCCGAGGCCGGCAATTCCAATACGCAACGCTTCAGCCATGTCCGGCGACGCCCCTCAACCAGAGCAATTCCGGGAAAAGCGCGAAGCGGTTTTCCGTTCGGAATTGCATAAAAACAAATAGTTAGAGCAGGCCGGTGATTCCGGCAAACGCTGAGCTGCCCTAGCGAAAAATGTCAGGCAAACTCAACGCCGAACGGTAAGCGGCACCACATTGTTGGGCTGCTTGGCGGTCGAGGTCAGGAAGCGCTTTATGTTGCGCGCGGCCTGGCGGATCCGGTGCTCGTTCTCGACCAGCGCCAGGCGCACATAGTCGTCGCCATGCTCGCCGAAGCCGACGCCCGGCGCCACCGCGACATCCGCATGCTCGATCAGCAGCTTGGAGAATTCGAGCGAACCGAGATGGCGGAACTGTTCGGGGATCGGCGCCCAGGCGAACATCGAGGCGGCCGGCGCGGGAATGGTCCAGCCGGCCCGGCTGAACGAATCGACCATCACGTCGCGGCGCTTGTGGTAGACCTCGCGCACCTCGGCGATATCGGCGCCGTCGCCATTGAGCGCATGCGCCGCCGCAACCTGGATCGGCGTGAAGGCGCCATAGTCGAGATAGGACTTCACGCGCGTCAGCGCCGAAATCAGCCGCTCGTTGCCGACCGCGAAGCCCATGCGCCAGCCGGGCATGGAAAAGGTCTTCGACATCGAGGTGAACTCGACGCAGACATCCATTGCGCCCGGCACCTGCAGCACCGAAGGCGGCGGATTGCCGTCGAAATAGATCTCGGAATAGGCAAGATCGGACAGGATGATGATGTCGTTCTTCCTCGCGAAGGCGACCACGTCCTTGTAGAAGTCGAGCGAGGCGACGAGCGCCGTCGGGTTCGACGGATAGTTGAGGATCAGCGCCAGCGGCTTCGGGATCGAGTGGCGAACACCGCGTTCGAGCGCAGGGATGAAGCCATCGTCGGGCTCGACCTGCAGCGAGCGGATGACGCCGCCCGACATGATGAAGCCGAAGGCGTGGATCGGATAGGTCGGATTGGGGCACAGGATGACGTCGCCGGGCGCGGTGATCGCCTGCGCCATGTTGGCGAAGCCTTCCTTCGAGCCAAGCGTCGCCACCACCTGCGTGTCGGGGTTGAGCTTCACGCCGAAGCGGCGCTGGTAATAGTTCGCCTGGGCGCGGCGCAGGCCCGGAATGCCGCGCGAGGACGAATAGCGATGGGTGCGCGGATCGCGCACCACCTCACACAATTTGTCGACGATGGCTTTCGGCGTCGGCAGGTCCGGATTGCCCATGCCAAGGTCGATGATGTCGGCGCCGCGCGAGCGGGCGCTGGCCTTCAGCCGATTGACCTGCTCGAACACGTAAGGCGGAAGCCGGCGGACCTTGTGAAATTCTTCCATTTCAGTTCCAGACCATCAAAGTTTCGGCGCGCGATATAAACCTAATTGCAGCTAGGGTCGAGGGCAGGGTCGCATTTGCCCTCGATCTGCTTCAGCGTGTCGGCGCCATGCGTCTTGGCGAGCGTGTTGAGCGCCGCCGAATTCGCCGGTGCCTTGACGCTGCCACCCTTGGCAATCTGCGCTTGTTCCTCGGCCTTGAGCTGGGCGAGGTTCGCCGCGGTCTCTTCCTTGGTGAGCTGCTTGGCGGCCACCTGCGGGGGGACGTTGAGGTTCGGATAGGAGCCTGTGTCCTTCGGACCATCGCTCAAGGCCGTCGGCGCCGCGTTGTTCGTGCCGGTGCTCGTGCAGCCGCCCGTGGGCAGCAGCACGCCAACCAGCCCCGCCACTGCGGCCATGCGGCAAATCGAACCCACGCCGAGAAAAAAAGTCCCGCCGACATTAATCGTCATATTGTTTTCCTGGCAGCCGGGTTAGAGCGAATTGGACCCGGTCAGATGTCCCATGGTAATATGTCAAGAAAACGCTCCGGGAGGAACCCCGCGAACCATGTCCAAACCTGACGATTCGGACAAAGCGGAGAATGGCGGACCTTCGACCGTCGAGCAATATCTGGTGAAGGACCCCGAGCGCTTCGCCCTGAACATGGCGCGCATGATCGAGCAGGCCGGCAAGGCGGCTTCCGCCTGGGCCGAACCGCGCGAGAAAGGCGAAGTACGCGATCATGTCGCCGAACCCGTCGTCGACATGGTCAAGACCTTCTCCAAGCTCTCGGAGTACTGGCTGGGCGACCCGCAACGCGCGCTCGAGGCGCAGACGCGGCTGTTCGCCGGCTATATGACCGTCTGGGCGAACGCCATCCAGAAGGTCACGCCTAGCGCCGAGGCTCCCGGCGACGCGGTCAGCCCGGAGCGCGGCGACAAGCGCTTCCAGGACCCTGAATGGGGCCGCAATGCCTTCTTTGATTTCCTGAAGCAGGCCTATCTCGTCACCTCGCGCTGGGCGAACGAGCTTGTCGAGCACGCCGAGGGCCTGGACGAGCACACCCGCCACAAGGCGAGCTTCTACGTCAAGCAGGTGTCGAACGCGATTGCGCCGTCAAACTTCATCCTGACCAATCCGGAGCTGTTCCGCGAGACCGTGGCCTCGAACGGCGAGAACCTGGTGCGCGGCATGAAGATGCTGGCCGAGGATATCGCCGCCGGCCGCGGCGACCTGAAGCTGCGCCAGGCGGACTACGCGCCCTTCGAGATCGGCAAGAACATCGCCACCACGCCCGGCAAGGTCATCGGCCGCAGCGATGTCGCCGAGATCATCCAATACGATCCGGTGACCGAAACCGTGCTGAAGCGGCCGCTGCTGATCTGTCCGCCATGGATCAACAAATTCTACATCCTCGACCTCAACCCGCAGAAATCCTTCATCCGCTGGGCGATCGAGCAGGGCCACACCGTCTTCGTCATCTCCTGGATCAACCCGGACGAGCGCCACGGAGCCAAGGGTTGGGAAGCCTACATCCGGGAAGGCCTGCAATACGGTCTGGACATGGTTGAGAAGGCGACCGGCGAAAAGGAAGTCAACGCCATCGGCTACTGCGTCGGTGGCACGCTGCTTGGCGCGGCCCTCGCGCTGTTGGCGCAAGAAGGGGACCGCCGCATCAAATCGGCCACCTTCTTCGCCACACAGGTCGACTTCACCTATGCCGGCGATCTCAAGGTCTTCGTCGACGAGGACCAGATCGCCGCCGTCGAGCGCTCGATGAGCGAAAAAGGCTATCTCGACGGCACCAAGATGGCGACGGCCTTCAACATGCTGCGCTCGGGCGACCTGATCTGGCCCTATGTCATCAACAACTACATGCGCGGCAAGGAGCCCCTGCCCTTCGACCTGCTCTACTGGAATTCCGATTCCACGCGCATGGCGGCGGCCAACCACTCCTTCTATCTGCGCAACTGCTATCTCGAGAACAATCTCTCGCGCGGCACGATGGAGCTTGCCGGGCGCACCGTCTCGCTGGCCGACATCACGATCCCTGTCTACAACCTGGCCACGAAAGAGGACCACATCGCGCCGGCGCTTTCGGTGTTCCAGGGATCGCAGTTTTTCGGCGGCGACGTTGAATATGTAATGACGGGGTCCGGCCATATCGCCGGCGTCGTCAACCCGCCTGCCGCCAAGAAATATCAGTACTGGACCGGCGGCAAGCCGGTGGGCGACTTCAGCACCTGGCTTGCTGCCGCTCACGAACACCAGGGCTCCTGGTGGACGCACTGGCAGCACTGGATCGAGAACCAAGACAACATCCACGTACCTGCCCGCAAACCCGGCAAGCGTATGAAAACCTTGGGAGATGCGCCGGGCACCTATGTCAAGGTGCGTGTGTAACGGACTGTAATGTCTGGTGAGTTGACGGGCCGCCAAAACAGGGCGAAATGGAGGCGTCAATCGTTTCACGGCCTCAAATCACGTTCCGACGCTGAATAATTCCGAGGCTTGCAGATTCGACACACGTCCCGTTCCGGTTGGGAACTGGGGGGTTATCGCGACGCGGTGCTGAAGCGGCGTAGCGATGACGAACCGACCGGATATCGAGGGGGAATTTATTTTGAAATCAGCAGGTTGGCGTCTTGCACGAAGGGAAAGTCGCAGCATTGCGGCGGCGCTTTTCTCCGTGCTTCTGGCCTCCTGCACCTCGACCAGCGACCCGACGATGTCGGTCGTTTCGCCCGCCTACAATTCAACCGCCAGCGAAATGAGCGCGACATCCAGCGCCAAGACCGCGACCGCGGCCGATTCGTCGCTTCAGGCATCCGCGCCCGCCGAAGCGGCCTCGACCGTGATGAGCGAGGGCGACAAGCCGCTGCCCGAGAAGGTCGCCTATGTGCCGGAGACGCGGCCGGGCGGCACCTTCCCCGTCGCCATCCCTGCCGGCGCCCAGGCCATTGCCGGCAGCACGCCGCAACCGCTGGTTCAGCAGGCGCAAACCGCGGAACAGACACAAGCCGTCGCCCAGCGGGCCGGCGCCGGCGATGCCGCCGCCGTTGCATCGAAGGCGCAGGCGACCACGCAGGCCATGAGCAATGGCGTCTATGTGACCGCGAGCGAACCGGCGCAGCCGCAGATCGCCGCGCCGAAGAAGAGCCTGTTCGCCTCGCTGTTCAGCACCACGCCGGCCTCCGCCGCGCCCGCGCCGCTGATCAACAACGCGCGTTCCGGCGACCAGCCCGCCGCGCAGGCCAAGACCACGCCGCCGGCCAAGCCGATCGTGACGCTGGCCTCGGCGACGCCGGGCGAAAAGCCCGCGCAATTGGCCTCGCTCGACGACCCAAGCTATCACATCACCGGCGCCGACGCCCTGCCCGGCGTACGCCAGACCGCGCTGTTCGAGATCAAGCGCAAGTCCGGCATCGACGACGAGAGCGACGTCGACCTCAACGAGGATGAGGGCAGCGGCGGGTCCTACCAGGTGGCGTCGGCCGCCGGCATGGCAAGGCTCGCGCCGAACGGCCTTTTGAAGCAGAACGAAAGCGTCGACGTCGCTTGCCTCAAGCCGTCGCTGGTGCGGGTGCTGAAGACGATCGAGGGCCATTTCGGCCGCAAGATGATCGTCACCTCCGGCTATCGCGATCCCTCGCGCAACCGCCGCGCCAACGGCGCCAAGAATTCGCTGCACATGTACTGCGCCGCCGCCGACATCCAGTTGCCCGGCGTGTCGAAGTGGGAGCTGGCAAGCTATGTCCGCTCGATGCCCGGTCGCGGCGGCGTCGGCACCTACTGCCACACCGAATCCATCCATGTCGACGTCGGCCCCGAGCGCGACTGGAACTGGCGTTGCCGCCGGCGCAGCGGCGGTGGCGAGGACGGCTGAGCCCGCCTGCCCTTCGGCCGCCTCCGCACGCGCGCAACGCAATTTTTCGTCTAAAAGTCACACGTTTCACGGCGCCGTGAAAAAAGTTGTCGCATGTGGCTGCGGATGGGTTGCCGGTTGGCAACAACGCAATTATAAGCCGCTTCGTCTGAGCGCGCCCATCGTCTAGCGGTTAGGACACCGCCCTTTCACGGCGGTAACAGGGGTTCGATTCCCCTTGGGCGTACCAGTCTTTTCAAGCACTTAGCTGCTGTCTATCTCAAATCATCGAATATTGGACGAATAAACGCCTGCGAACTTTGGTGGACAAAGCATGCCGCAGCCGCCTTGCAAACCGTTGATTTTCCCAAGGGTTTCCTGCGACACTCGGCTAGTCCGCGCGACATGAAACGCGACATAGAAGGGGGAACAATGCCACGACCGCCGATAGCCGACATCGAGGAAATGAAGGGCTTTCTGGAAATGCTTGAGCACGCTCGCCTAGAACTGGTCGAAGCGATCATCGCCCAAAGCGACAAGGGCTACGACGATCGAGACCTAGAAAAGCTCGCCCTTCATGGGAGCGCGATTCAATCGGTGAAGAGCGCGATTGCCTTTAGCCAAAGCTTCACCGGCTAGGTCATTCCACCGGAGAGATGGGGAAGAATGAAGAAAGATCGAAACGGCTTTGACATCGGCGACGACGGGAACATCAGTGTCCGACCGCTTATGGGTTTCAGCCTCGTGCAGGTAGATGGCATGTTCTGCATCGCTAGACTGGAATACCCGCAGACGCCGGCCGACATGAAGTCGGGCAATCTGTCGGCTGTTCAGTTGACACTCACGCCCGTTCAGTTGCGCGAACTGAGCGCTTCGCTGTTGCGAGGAGCGGAGAAGCTAGAAGCCACTCCACACCCGACAACACCGCAATAGCTACTCCGCCGCCTCGCACTGGAAACTGCGCGGCTTGCGGCTATAGGAGCGGTACTTGCACTCATCGCCGCAGAAGCGCTGCGCGTTGCGGGATTTCGGTCGGAACATCCTTTGACAGCACTCGCACTGCTTTTCCGGCCGGCTGAACGCCAGCGCCGTGCAGGCGCGGCCGCAGAATTTCGCATCTGCATAGCGAGGGTAGAACATCTCGCCGCACTGGAGGCAGGGGCGATCCCGGAGACGCCGTTGCGCCATGGCCCGCGCGGCATTGCGGCAGGGATCGCTGCAGTAGGACATAGGCTCGGCGCGCCGGTCGAGATGAATGAACATCTTGCCGCACCAAGCGCAATCGCGTTGTGCGGTGGCCTTCTTTTCCCGCAGCGCGGCCCAGTGCGCCATGATTTCGGCCTTGCTGCGCTGGAAGCCATGCCTGGAGCCCATTTTGGCATGGTGGCGACCCAGACATTCGGACGAGCAGTATTTGCGCGGCCTGCCGTTCAGGCCGATGATGACAGGCCGGCCGCAGTCGGTGTTGGCGCACCGCGTGTGCTCGGCCGTGGCCTCCTCGGTGTAGGAAATCTGCCCCGCCTGCCAGGTCGGGCGGATGGCGCCGATCTGGCGCAACGCGGCGCCCACGACATCAGCGGCGGCAGTGTCGGCGGAGGTCCAGTCCCAGCCATCGATGCAAAGCGCACTGCGGATGCCATGTCGACACGGGCCTTCGAAAGCAAAATGCGTCGGCAAGCCGGTCCGCAGGATGTCCGCGACGCTCTCGACTAGGTGCTTATACCGATCGCGATTGAGTTGCCGCAGCTTCGGCTTTGCGGCGGCGATGCGCTGGCGGCGCATCTTCTCGTCGCTCTCGGCCTGGATCTTCCGAAGGTAGAGGTCGGTGTAAGGCGTCCGCGCGAGCATGGCCGGTCCCCGCTATTTTCAGGCTGCTTTGTCGTTGTTGCCCCAGTTCACCAGCGTAAGCGCGGCGTTCAGATCGCCCGGCGCGAGGCCCGCTTCCTTGGCTTGGGCGAGCGCCCCGACGATCGTCGCAAGCGCCCTCGCCCGGCCGCCGGCATCGAACGCCTGGACAGGCCGCAGCACGTCAATCGCCACGTCGGCGCCGAGCTTCGCGCTCGCTTCCTCGGCAAGCAGCATCGCAATAGGCTGGAGCGTCCAGCTTGCCAGATGCCGTTGCGCTTCCCGCACAAGCGGACCTTGCGCAGCAGCGGCGAACAGCGCCGGGAGCACTCCGAACGCGCCTGCAATCGCTTCCCGGCCCGCTGCAAGGCTTTCTATGCTCATGCTCCGCTCCAGGTCCGGCGTCACGTCGGCCGGTTTCCAGTCGACGGCGGGAGCCGGTCCGCCGGCGGCCGAGACGTTGACGCTCTCGCGCAACAGGACACGGCCGCGCTGGCCACGGAAGGATCGGCCAAGCGTCGTCATGTCGGTTTCAGCGCTCTCAGGATACGGCACGATCTGCGAGCCGATCGGCGCATTCTCGAACACTTCGGCAAGCGCACTCTCGACCGCATGGAGCAATCCCGCCGTGAGGCTTGCCCGCTTCAAAGGAGCCGAGCCGAGCCAGGGCGCCGCCGGATCGGAACCGATGCGCAGATGCAGAACTTCGCCAGCCAGGACGGTTTGCGTCGTGCCGCCGCCCGCCTCGGATACGCTGGCCCGGTAGGCTCGAGGAACGCCGCCTCGAGTGCTCAAATCCCAATCGCTGCACGGGACAAGCCCGGTGTCGCGGATCAGGAACAGCGCCTCGCCCCGCAGCGCCACGGAACGAGCCGTGAGCGCCAATGTGCGCCGGTCGAGCAGATCAGTGCCGGACACGTCGGCAAGGGCGAAGGCGCCCTCCCACAGGCTTACGCATGACTGTGCCGTGGCGGTCAGTTCGGCGAGGCCGCGCCGGCCGGAAATGTAGGATTCGCGCGCCGCGATGATTTCCGCCGTCAGGCCGGACGCGCTGGAGCGAGCTTCAACTGGCAAATTTGCCGTTTGTTTTTTGAACAGCCATCCGAGCATCAAGCGGCCCTCCTGTAGTTGCGCAGGAGGTCGCCAGCGCCTGAATTCTGCATCGCTCGGGCCATCCATGACGCCGTGCGGCTCACTTCCGTGGTTTGCACGCCGGGTATCTCGATGCGCTCCGAAGTGGCGCCGGCAGTGCCAGGATCGGCGGCCATGTATTCGGCGAGGCGCCGGAAGGCCTCCAGAACGGCAGCGGGAACATCACCGCCCACGGTGCCGACTAAGCGATAGGTGCCGCCTGGGAGGCAGTAGCCGCCCACAGGCGACGGGGAGAGCGTCGCGGTTTCCCAGGCATCGCCCTGCCAGACTTCTACCGTGGCGATGGTGGCCGGCGCCAAGGGCGGGCTCCACTCGCCGCAGCCCTCGACAATCCACTCAACCGCGCGCTCGCTCCAACGCCATGCCGTGTAGGCTTCGAGCCGCTGCCAAATAACGTCCGCGTCGATCGCCGCGGCGGCGGCAGAAAGACCGTCCGGGGGCACGGGATAGGCCTCCGGTGCGCTCTCCGTTTGCTTCAACGTCTCGGCCATGGTCATGCCCTCCACCGGACGAGCGCGCGCCGCAAGCCGGCGTCGGAAGGCTCGGAGACGGGAACCGGCTGCCAGTTGCGGGCCGCGATCTGGGCTTGATCGTAGGCGGCCCGCGTGACCATGGAGATTTCGAACAAATCGGCCCGGTTGACGGTCCGCAGGATTCCGCCATCAGAGCGGGTCACCATGTCGCCGCCCGGCGGGACGCGGAAGCCAGGGGAAAGGCCTTTAGTGAGGCCGGCCGCCAAGGCGGCGAGAGCGTCGTTTGCCCAGCTTGTCGACGGCACCACGCGGGCCTCGATGTGCAAGGCGTCCTCGCTGTCTCGGAGCACAAGGCTACCGGCCTCTGTCGACGCCAGCGGTTTTTCCTGGTCGTGGCCGGCAAGCAAGAAGACGTTCTCGCCGGCGTCGATACGCGAGCGGAAGGCCTGGGCGGCGAACCGTTCTCGCCGGCCTCCGCCCAGGTCGGTTTCGGCACCATAAGGAAAGCGCCCCGAAAGCCGGGTCGCCCCGCCCTCGGCGCGGACTTCGAAGGCAATCGGGACACCGTAAAGCATGTTAGGACGCAGCCCCCGGCAGTTCGAGGCCGGTGACGATCTGGAGCTGTGCCGGCCGCGCCACGGTGACATCGGCCGTGGTCAGCGCGGTCAGGCGAAGCCCGCCGCTTGCCGCATCGGAATACGGATCGCGGATGAGGTCGACACCGCCCCAGACGCCTACGAAGATCGGCGCGACGCCGCCGGCCGACGTGGTGAGCAGCGCCTGAGTTTCGAGCGGCGAGCCGGACGGCGCGGCGAGCGCGTTGCTGGTCATCACGACGTTGCCGGCGGGGATATTCTTCAGCAGCCGGTCCCACTCGGTGATTCCGACCGTGACGTCGCCGACATAGGTACCGTCGAGCGCGTCCCACAGTTCGGGGCGGATCATCGCCTGCACCGCGCCCGGCGAGCCGGCGGCATTGGCGATCATGAAGCGAACCACGGCGGCCCGCAGCGCGGCCCAGGAGGCGGCGGCGCCGGCATCGGTGGACGTGATGCCGTAGGTGGAATAGCCGGTGATGACACCCAGCGGCTGGCCGTTCGCGCCAGTGCCGAGAAAGGTCGCGGCGTCCAGGGCCGCGCCGATCGCGCTGTTCATATCCCGCCTCACGGCGGCCTCAAGGGCATCCCCCGATTGCTTCATGGTCTTCCGGGTGATTTTCATCGTGATGCCGAGATTCTGCTCGGGCTTCAGCGCCTTATCGGTTGTGGCAAAGGCGGTGGGCCCGGCGACAGAGGCGGTTTCACCATCGGCCCAGCCGGCCGACACGCTGGACGTGACCACGGGCCATTCTTGGGCGCCGCTGTCGATCGTGATCATCTGCGCACCCATGCGGGCCGCCACGCTGTCGGGGAAGAGGCGGTCGATGGTCGGCCGGGTCATGATTGGGTCCGGCGTGCCGCTGGCGACCGTCTCGCCGGTGCGGCGCTCGAGAGCGAGCCACGGCACGGGAACACCGCGATAGCCGCCCTTGGAACGCATTTCCTCCACGATTTCAGCCGTGGCGCCGTCGAGCGGCCGGCCTTCGTCCAAGGCCAAGGCGACTTGCCGGAGCTCAAATTTGCCGATCAGGTCGGCATATTCGCGGTCGCCCCGGGTTTCGAGCTCGCCTTTTGCGTCCCTGCGCTCGACGTCTTCGGCAATGAGGCTGGCACGATAGCGCAGCTCATTTTGCCGATATTCCGCGTCCATGGTCTCCATGGAACGCGTTTCGTCTTCGGTCGGCTTTTCTTTTCCGACGAGGGTAGCGAGCGATTGCCGGATCTCAGATTGCCGGCGCTGAATTTCAGTACTTTTCAACATGTTTGAAGTCCTTTTTTGATGAGGTCGCGCCACATCCGGCGCTGAGGATCGAGGGGCGCGACGCCGTTCTCGATTGCGGTTTTCCGGCCGTGACAGCCGGAGCAAAGTGTTTGCAAATTGGCGAGGTCATAGGCCAATTCCGGCGCTTTCTTCGCCGGCTGGATATGGTCGACTTCGAGCCGGTGACGCTCGCCGCATTTCACGCACTGGAAACCGTCACGGCGCTTGGCCAGAAGCCGCAGCGCCGACCATCGTTTGTCGTGGTGCGTCACGCCCATGTGGCGGCCCTCGCTTGCCGGTTCGGACGGCCAATGCGGCGGGAGCCTTCGGCCACAGCCAGGACGCTTGCGCATGCCGCGTCGATGCGCCCTTTGCTTCGAGCCTTCGCCAGTTTGAAATTGTTGGCGGGGTCGCGGAGGCAGATTGCATCGGCGAAAGCGGAGCGGAGCAACAGGGACGGGTTGGCCTTGACGCTGCCGTCATAGCAGGCGCGGCGGAAGCGCTCGACGTCTTCGCTACCGTCCCTGAATCCCATGCCGCGCCAGATGATCGGAACACGGATGCCCGCCTTGTCGAGCGCCTCGCCGATTTCCGCCTGTTTGAAGCGGTCCGCGATAAATGCCGCGACGGCTTGGCCGGCTACGTGATCCATGACGTCCGCAAGCCACAGCGCCACCGGCACGGTTTGATCGCCGAGCGTCGTCAGCTCGCCCCGGCGTTCCATCTCGCCGTATCGATCGCCAACGCCATCTGCCTGTCCTCGGGCAATGAGGGTCGGTTTCGACGGAAACCAGCCACGCGCCTCCAGCCTTCCGGTTTCCGGCCAGTAGTACGCGGCGGCCGACATGCTGGCGGAGCCGCCCAGGTCCGCGCCGATGACCACCGGGCCAGAGCGCGCCGGAAGCTCGGAGGCCTCGCAGACCAGCCATTGGTCAGTCGTCAGAAGGACGTCGCGGTCTTCGCCGGCAATGCGCTGATTGAGATTGTAGAGCCGCCAGGACGTAAGCGCGGAGCCGCCCCGCTCGACTGCGCGCCGGGCTTGCGCCTGTAGCCATTCCAGCGAAGCGCCCACGCCGTGCTCGGCACCGGGGTTCGCTTTCCTGATCTGTGCCAGGTCATCCGGCGCGCAGCCGTCGTCAGCGCGGTGCTCTTGCCGGTAAACACCTTGCTGATCCTCATCGAGCCACCGGCTGAAAGGATGCGAGCTGTCACTTGCGGAAGTGCTGATGAGCAGGGTCCGGCCATTGCGCTTGCCGCTGCCACTCAAAAGCGCGTCTTCCAATGCGTTGCCCTTGTCGAGCGGCCAGTGTCCGCGTTCGTCGCAGATGCACAATGTCGGCGAGGTGCCCAGCGCATTCTTGCCGTCGGCGGCGAGTACGCGAATGAGATGCGGCCCGGTTTCGTCCTCGAACTCGATTTCGAGCCTTGGAGCACGGCGGAAGGTCAGCCGCTTTTGAAGGTCGTCGGGAAGGGATCGCGCAAGGCCTGCAACGTAGTCCCATACGATTCTGCCCTGCTCGCGCGTGCGGGCGCCTATGAGACATTCGCGGCGTGGCTGCGGGTCGACTTCGCCCAGGAGATGCGCGAGCGCAACGCCGGCAGTGAGCGCCGACTTGCCGCCACCGCGAGCAACGCTGAGAACGCCGATCGAGATGTCCTTGGCCAGGGCGCCGCGAAGGAAATCCTTCTGGTAGGGCGCAAGTTTGATGCGCTTGCCCGCCCTTGCGCCGGTCGGGACTTCCAGCTTTTCAATGAAGCGGATGGCTTTCGGCCCCGAAACTTGGGAGCGCGAAAGGAAAACCCCCAAGCGGTTGCGCCCCCCGCGAGGTTTTCGCGGCATTGGGACCAGATGCGTCTGCTTGGGAACCGCCATTCGCCGCCGCGCCGATGTAGGAATTTCTACCTATACCGGAATGGCGTCCGATAAGCAATGGCTTATAGGAATACGATCCTACGCCACGCCGTCTTGCGGGTCATCGCTAATGCCTCGATACCGGTCGAGTCAGTTGGAGGAATTCCTCCATGTCATTCGGCACAGGCTCAAGGGTACGGCCGTCGGGGTGCTTTACAGAGTGCGTCCCACTTGGCAGCAGGCCGAGCTCCGATAGCCTTGCGAATAGCCCTAGGAGATTGTCTTGCTCCTCCAGCGTCATCTTATCGAACACAAACAGGAATTCCTTGTGCTCGTTCATGCTGCACCGGCCACTGCCGTGGTGAGCCGATAGACGGGCGGATCGTTTGGCCCGCGTCCGCCCGGATGGACGCACTCTATCAGCCCGCGCTCCACCAGGGCGTTGCGCGCCGCCTTCATGGTATTGGTGGCCCAGCCCAGCGTCTCGGCATATGCCTTGGCAAGATAGAAGTCGCGCCCCCAATGATGGCGCATCAGCAGTGACAGCAGCGCGTAGGCGCGCGGATCGGATGCCGCCAGGTCGTCAACGATCGAATGCCCGACGACGACACGCGCACCGTGGCCGAACCAGTTTTTGCCCTCGCATTCGTAGCTCCAGGCCGAAGCTACGATCTTCAACACCTCGTCCGCAGGCAGCGGCTCGTAAAATCCCCGATTATGTTCCATCGTCCTCACCATCAGTTCCTCTATGTTGCGACTGCCCCGAGCCATCTTCATGCACTCCCGCCAAAGCGTGTCGTTGCGGGCGCCGTCCGATTTCTCGGAAGCCCGCACCGGAGGAGGAGGAGGAGAGAGAGGGGAGAGGGTGTTCAGTTTCTTATTGGGGTCAGAAATTACCCCCTTCATCGTCGGCAGCCGGTCGAGGTCGTCAAGCGTGCCGGCAATGATTTGATATTGGCCCTTGCTTCCCTGAGACGGCGGCGCCACCACAAAGCCATCGCCTAAGATGTCGATCGGCTTGTCGGGTTCCGGCCGCACCTTCCGGCGTTCGCCATTGTTGCGATACCACGCTTGGAAATTGCCCGAGCCGGATCTGATGATCAGCGGCGTCGGGCCGTGGCGGTCGAGCGCATCGGCAAGCAACTTCTCGTCGGGCGCGTCCACGTCCAGCACGGTTATCCGGCTGCGCTTGCAGGCGAAGCCGAAGGCGTTGTCATTGGAGAACTTAAGCGCCAACTGTTCGCTCGTCCGGTCGCCTACCCGGAGATAACCTTTGACGGCAGGCCGCTTGTCGCGCACCGGAAATGTTGCGACGCCGTGCGCTCCATAGGTAGGCTGCCAATCAGCAAACAAGCCCATCTGCCGTTCTTCCTACCGGCCCAGGACGTGGAGCGGAGACGACGTTCTATGCTGGCGTCGTCCGTCATGCAGCTTGGTCACTATGCAGCCCGCCCTTCTGGCAGGGCATCACGCCAGGCCTCTGCGTCCTTTGCCAAAATCAAGGTGCGGCGTCCGACCTTGCGGCACTTCAAGCGACCAGCCGCGATCTCTTCATAGACTAGCGACCGCCCGATGCCATGCGAGGCACCGAATTCCAAGATTGTGTAGGCTGCCTTTTTGGCTCCTACTTCTGCGCTTCCGACCTCGTTCATCATTCGCTCCTTTTCAGAACTCGAGGCATAAAAAAAGACCGCGCCGAACCCCCACTTGACAGGGAATCCGGCACGGTCTTCGGATCTGTTACGAATTCGAACTGTTGCCCTCCGCCCCACGGAAAAGCAGCCTCAGGTCCGTGCAAACCGTATTGGCTCAGCTCAAAGTCGTTATCTAGCGATAGACAGGTTCGTCGGGTGCGCCTCGGTTTGACAACCTAACTACCAACCCTCAAACGGGCGTGCGCGACTAGCTGCGATCTCTCAGGCTAGAATCTACGTTGTTTTTGTTCGTTCGCAAGAGGCCGCTGGCCTCTGTCAAAGGTTTTGCGTGTGAAAAGAGACTTTAACCCCAAACTTTTTCAACTCCGCCCATTTGGAAGACGTTGCTGCCTTCGTGAGGTACTAGTGGCACCACTGCAGCGGCGGCAAGATCTTCCAGGCCGTCGACAATCCATCGGCCATAATGCCTTTCGATCATCGGAACGGAGGTGTCATGGAGAGCAGCAACAAGCCTGATCGGTAGGTTCGCCCGGATGCCTCGCACGATCGAACTATGCCGAAGGCCATAGGGGATCACCGCCGGCATTCCTGCCCGCTGCCGGACATCGTTCCAAGGCCGCTGCAACTCGCTAGGCGACTGCCACGCTGCACGGCCAGCGCGTTCCCAGCCAATCGAGCCTGCAACCTGTTTGCTGCGCCAGCGCTCAAGCAGGGTTTCACCATTCCCGCGGCCTGACGTGGCCGGCAGCAGCGCGTCCAGCACGTCCTTGCCGACTGGATAGGGCACACTGGCAATCTTGCCTCCCCTGCCCTTGCGCGAGCTTGGTATCATCAGGCGCCCTTGAGCTCGCTGCACATCGCCAACTTTCATGCGGGCGATCTGCGAAAACCGCGCGCCGGTCGCTGCGAGCACCACGACGAAGCGAAACAGGTCACCGTCCCAATCTTGTTCGGCGTCGATCACGCGGGCAGCGCTGATCACCGCCCCCACTTGAGCGGCGGTCAAAATCTGATTGTCGCGGGCAAGCGGTACGGCGTCATCGCTGTCCGATTTCTCGGCCTTGAGGCCGTGCTTGATGATGGCGGGCAGCGTCGGCTCCAGCCGCTCCCGATGTGTGGAATATGCTCCGTTGAGCGCTGCCTTAAGATCGTTGATCAGCCGCTGTTCGGTCGAGCCCTTCAATTCTTCGGGCAAGTCTGCCCGCCACGCAAGGAGGTCGCTTTCCTTCAACATATGCAAGGTCACGGACGCCAGCGCTGCCTCTGGCACGGCCTCCTGACTGCCGCGCTTGTCCTGCCCGAGCACATACCGCCGAAGCCGCTGGCCAGCGTCAGAACGCACCGCACGGCCTTTCCTGCGGCTGTCCCGCGCATCGCGCTCGGCAATGTAGGTTTCGACAGTGCCCCGAACGGTAAGAGCTGGACCGGCCGCAGCGGCTTTTTGTTCCTGGCGGGCCTGTTGAACGATCTGGCGGGCAAGTGTCTCTGCCTGCGGAAAGGTCAGCAGGCCGTCAGTCGGCTTGTCGTTGACGTCGTTCGCAGGGCCAACAGACGATTGCAAATAGTTGGCGCCTTCTCCCCAGTTGCGCCAGCGGGCAAACCAGACGCCGCCGCGCTTGCCCTTCCGATACCAGACAGCCGCATCGGCATCGAGGCGCCGGGGATATTCGCCAGCCGCCAGTTTCGAACGGGCACTTGCCGTGGTGATTGGGGCTTCCTTGAGTGTCTTTGCCATCGTGTTTCCCGCTCCCGGTTTGAAAACACGTCGAATATAGGTCGAATATACGTCCGTGTACATCGGCGGACGCTAGAGAACGAAACCCTTGCACAGATTGGATTTCTGCGGACGGCGGCGGACGCTGTTATCCCGAAAAGCCAGCCCTTTCACGGCGGTAACAGGGGTTCGATTCCCCTTGGGCGTACCAGCTTCCAACGATCCATCGGTCTCGATTCGAAAGCATGAAGTTCTCCTCTCTCGGTCAAAGAGGTGAGAATGAACTTGCTTCGGATGGCGCTCCTGCGCGCGGCCTTGCACGTTACGATAATCCAGTAGCAGGCGCTCGGCCGACGGTGCGTTCCTCGTCAAGAGCGCGTTGCCGCAGCGAAAAGGTCACGGAGCCGCGGAGCACGCGTTCAGCGAGGGGGACCGTTTTCGCTCGTACTCAGTCGAGTGCGTCGAGGTCGATGATACTGCCAACGGAATCCGGAACCGCAGCAGGTGTTGTCCCGCCCGGGAACAAACTGCGCAACGCTCCGACCGGGTCGCGGCCGGAACCGAGCGCCAACCGACAGGTCGGAGTCACGCGGGCGTTGACTTCGATCAGATGCGCAGCACCCTCAACATCAAGAATAAAGTCTATCCCGACGAGTCCCGTCAAATGTAGGTGATCCATAATCTTGCCGGCGGTAGTAACAATTCCAGGATGGTCGATCACGCGCACGATCTTGGCCGGGCCGTTTTTATACTGAGTCTCCAAAACCTCCACAGCCACCGCCGCCAACACTCTCCCGTCCTTAACCGCGAGGGCAACGTTGGCATCTCGCCCCGCCACGTAGACCTGGGCATTTACGCCAGGCCTGCGGCGACGCCACAGGTCCCGCAGGCAGTTGGGATTCGCATGGACAATGGCGCGTTTTATGATGCGGAGTGGGCTCGGGCCACGCGCGAGGCGTCGCCATGCCCGGACAGCTTCTGCTCGGTCGTTGACGATAGCCACTCCTCTGCCACCCCAACTTCCGTCCGTTTTTAGCACGACTGGGAATCCGTGGTCTTCGATCCATTTGTCGAGTTCGGCAAGGTTGTCGACAGGTCGCATTGGCGGCGCATCAACTCCAGCCGCGCGCGCGATGTCGATCATCTCCGAGCGAGAGATATCCGGCCAGAAACTTTGAGATCCGGCGCCCCCAATACTCCGAACCAGGTCCAAGGCAGGCTCATCACAGGGAAGGACCAGATCCGGATCACTGCACTCGATCAGGGACTTTAGCGTGCGCTCGGGATGCAGCCATGGCATGCGGTACAATACTGGATTTGACTGGCGATGCATGGGATGCCGCCACGGACAAAGCGCTGCTACCCGAAAGCCTGCGCGAGTCAGGGACTCGGCGAGATCTGCGGTTGCCGACCATCGAAAGGTAGTGACGATGAGAGCAAGAGGCTGTTGCCCGCGTCCTCCTTGCGCCAAGTGCCTGTCGACCGCCCGTCCCAGGAGTTTGAGCGATGTTGGATTGCGCACGAGGTCAAGGTGATCGCCGGCGATATCTTCGACGAGGAGTTTCCTGCTTATCGGCCGCCAGAGGTCTGACGGCCGGCAGCCAAACATCGTCGTTTCGGCAGCCTCCACGAGTGCGAGTGAACTCGGATAAAGCGAAGGAACGTAGGCGCGCAACGCGGCGACGTTAGCGGCAGCAATTGTCGTTGCGGTGGACGTGCCAGATACTGGTGGCAATTCCCGCCATCTCGACCAGAACCGTTGCGCTAGCCGCCCGGCTCGGAGCGCAAATTCCCTCAGGGCCATGGCCGGCGGCTGCCGGCGGATTTGAGCGAGGTGGGCTCCGGTCCGGCGTGCTTGCCCGATCCACCACGCCTTGGCAGGCCAGAACTTCTGATCGTAATATGCATCGATTAGGATCGGCGGTTCCAACAACTCACCCGCCCGCCTCAACTGCCGTGCCACTTCCACAGCAACGAGGGCCCCGAATGAATAACCGACCAGCCGATACGGGCCATGCGGCTGGATGCTGCGCAAGGCAGCGACAGCATAAGTTGCTTGGCGATCGACAGCTTCGGCGCCTTCGCTCTCGGGCAAGTAGGAAAGGCCGAAAATACGCCCGGACGTGGTCAGCCGTTCAGCCAAAGGCGCCAGTTCGCGAGCCTCGCCTCCCGTACCTGGAAAGAGGAACACAAACTCGTCGCCTGCGCCATCGCGCAAGAGTTCCAACGGCAACACCACCTCTCGGGCTCTTTCGGCTGTCGACGTTGGACCATCTTCAAACTCAAGGGCGGCGGTGTCATTCATGATCGGATTGCTTGTGGCACCCTGGCGCCTGCTACGAGAGTATGCCGGCTCCCCCGGGCCTTCTCTAAATGCCTGCTAAGCTGTCGAGCTGCATAATCCGCGCCAGCAACAAAACGCATCAAGGGACCGAAACTCCCAGCAGCGGTCAATCCTGTGGCGTAAAGGCCGGCAACCGAAGTCTCGAAATACTGCGATAGGATCGGCACGCCTGCCGAATGGCGGATGGCTTGTCGTAATCTCTGGTCGAGAAAATGAAGGCGCTCGATTTGAGGCCAATAGCCTGTCGCAGCGATCACATGCTCGACCTCAAGGCTCTTCAACGAACCCGATTCGTCTCGCAGCTTTAGGCAGATACGATCGCCGGCCAATCCAGCCTCTTCAAGGTGTTGTGCGACAAGGACGTTGGCTCCGCTGAGCACTTTGTCACGAAGATACCATGCTGATCGGGGGCCGAGGTGGCGATGCAGGATGGCCAGCCGCAAGCGATCCGGCAACTGGCGGTACACCTGCGGCATATTGCACGCAAAACGGGATCGCCAACCCGGGCCCAGCGGGGTTCTAGGGTTCGTGAACCGGCTTAGCAGTGTCGGCCGACCTCCGGTTGGCTCCGAATTAAAACGAATGCTGCCCGCCCGCGCGACAATAGTCGCGGTGGCCCCCACGTCAATCAAGGCCGCGGCCAGATCGATCGCGGAAGCGCCCGCTCCCAAGATGGCAACGTTGCGCCCAGCGAACCGATCCACACGGCCGCAGTCGGCGCTATGACTGACTAACGAAGCAGGTAGGCCCATCAATTGTTTCGGCATTACTCTGAAGTGCGTTACGCCCACCGCCAAGACGACGCGTCGGGCGAGCAAAGTTTGGCCTTCTCCGACCGTCAGCCTGAACCCGTCGCCACTTCGCTCGACATGCTGGACATCTGCGGTTTCGAGATAGGGTACAAACCGTCGCTGAAATTCGAGACCATACGCAACGAAAGTCTCGAGTGATACCGGGTGTTCGGTATCGTGGTAGGGAATGCCCCTATCCCGGCAAAACTCGGCCAAGCTCGCCCCTGGAGCAGGCGCCGACAGGTTGGACGCGAAGCCATCGGATTTAAGCTTCATGCCGGCCGGCATGGTATCGGTCCAAGTCTGAAGCGGCCGTCCGAAGATCCGAATACTGCGGTCGCTCGCGCCAATATTTGCGGCGGCGGACAGACCATACGGGCCTGCCCCTATAACGGCGACATCTATGCTGGATTGGCCGACTACAGTCATTTCTCACCTCAGGCCGTGAAGCCCCTCATTGCCACAGCACCGCTCTCTCGCCGGAGAACTTAAACACTCTGAGTGATTCCCGACCCCAACTAGGAGAACCCGCCTGCCAGTGAACACGACGCACTGGTCGATTCCGTCCTCAACAAGTAATGTTTCGATATCATCGCCGCCCGCCCAACGACCGAAACAGTGAGCGGTAGAGTGCTACATCGTTAGTTTGTGTGCTGTACCACCGATGGTTATAAGTGCTCTGTCGCAGACCTGAAGTGTTGAGGTGGTTTTGCCGCTTTGGCGATCCGTCAGGCAGCGAGAATTTCGAGCCGGTGCGGCCCGGATCGGCGACCATTTTCTTTGCAACCCCGGCCAACGTTCGGTCCCGATGAAGTATCCGAAAGGCGGTCTGTCTTCTTGCCGTTTCACCTGGCCGCGCCCAGAGGTGGGCCTGTAAAGGTCAGGCCGAAACGCGACCCGATGGCTGCGATCTGATCCATGTCTTCAGGGATTCGGCACTTGTGTTTCGCCATCTCGGCGAAGAAGCCTTCGAAGCCGCCGGGTGTCATGATGGTGAGCATCCTGGCGGGTCGGTCGCCAACCACCCGGAATGTATGCTCGGTTCCGCGCGGAACGTGCACGACACAGCCCGGGCCGACTATGCGCGTTTGACCGTTCATCCAGAACTCTACTTCGCCCGACTGTATCTGGAAGGTCTCGTCTTCGTCGTTATGGATATGGCGCGGAGGACCATAGCCGGGCTGATCGAGACTTTCGAACATTCCGAGCCGCGAAGCCGTTTGTTCCGCGCTCAGGCAAATCCTGTAAGACGTGCCGAGCCACTCGACGCTATAGGGTACCGAAATACCAGCCACCGAAACCTCCCGCGAATCCGATGCCATTTTCGCTGCATGAAATTGCCAGAGCCAATTTCATAATTGAAATCGATAGCTGGTATAAAATAAATTCGACCGATGAATTTATCGAACTTCGACCTCAACCTTCTACGGGTACTCGACGCGCTGCTGCACGAGCAATCGACCGTAAGGGCCGCAGAACGCATCGGACTGTCGCAGCCGGCGGTTTCGGCCAGTCTCGGACGGCTTCGAAATTTTCTGGGCGATCCGCTGTTTGTGCGCGAAGGGCAGCGCATCGTGCCGACGCAATACGCCCGGGATCTCGAACTTCCGCTTCGCCGTATCCTGGATGAATTGTCGGCGTTGCTTGCCGGGCCTGCGAGCTTCAATCCAGCCGACGCCGAGCAAAGTTTCAAGATCGCAGGTTCGGATTTTTTTGCCGAGATGCTGATGCCTGCCTTGGCCAATGCAATCTCCCAGCTTGCTCCAAAAATACTGATCCAACTGGTGGACCTTGTGCCCGACGACTATGTCGGCACGCTCGAAAAGCATGGCATCGACCTTGCCCTCGTTCCCAAGACCGATTTCCCGACCTGGATCGACTATCTTCCTGCCTTCCGGTCGACATTCGTGACGATTGCCCGCGCTGGGCATCCAAGGCTCGAGCGCGCAAAGGTGAAGCCGGGCGACGTTATTCCGATCGACCTGTTCTGCGACCTCGGCCATGTCGTCTTTTCGCCGGAGGGCAAGCTCAAGGCCATGGGCGACGCCGCGCTGGCTCGGATGGGGCGCGAACGACGAGTGGCCATGACAATGCCGGTGTTCGGCGGCGTCTGTAACGCAGTGGCGGCAAGCGATCTGGTCGCGCTCGTACCGGAACAACTCGCGCGCAAGGTGGCATCCCGCTTGGGGCTGGCGATCTACATTCCGCCCATGCCGATCAATCCCGCCCTCATCTGCGTCGTGTGGCACAAACGCAATACGACCGATCCTACACACCGCTGGCTGCGGGAAGTGGTGGTGAAGCTGCTCTCGCAACTGAGTGCCGGCGAAACCGACAGCCCGAGCCTATGAACCACCACACCTGACCTGGATCGATGCAATTTACACGCGATCGGCCCACCAGGCTCAGTGAGCGGAAACCCGCTGTTAACGCCGTTCGCGGCTGACAGGATGTCGGCCTCAACCCGAAAGTGTAAAGTTCTGCTCGCTCTCGACCATGGAGGCGGGAATGAACTTGCTTCGAACAGCGCTCTTATGCGCGGCCATGACCGGCCTGGCGGGGCTACAGCCCGTCCGCGCCGAGGACAAGCCTGCCCAGCCGAACGGGGACGCATCGCAACAGCAGCCGGCCATACACTGCCAGGGGCAGAATTGCCTGCCTCCGAAGGACGACCCTGCCCTGGAGTGCAAGGGACAGGATTGCACGCTGGCTCCAGCGACCGACCAGCCGAGCGGCCCGGTGATTGAAAAGGCCAAATAGGCAATCCGTCTCGTTAGGAAACGACGTCGAAAACCACCGTCTGCACCAACCCTCCCCCGCCTGTTCTCCAGCGTGATCGTTCCGCCGTGGCGTTTGATGATCTCCTTGGCGATGGCGAGACCGAGACCCGCGCCCGCAATGAATTGCGTACGCGCCGGACCGACCCGGAAAAACGGCCCGAAGGCTTTGTCCAGGAGGTCCCACCGCCAGACCCGAAATCATCGATGTCCGCACCCGTCCGCGCTTCGCGTCGAAGGCCCAGTGAGACCCGAGGCGCGATGTCTATCGGCCGTTAACCGCTCGAACAAATCTCCGTGAGCGATGTCAGCAAGCAATATCCCACTATATAACAGCGTCGTCGAGGTAATGAGATGTCGAGCGCCTACGATCTTGGAACCGGTCTGGTCCGCCGTATCTATGAAAAGCGCATAGATGCACCGGCGATTCTTGATACCGGCACGCATTTTCCCAATGCGGCGAAGTTCACCGCCGCCTGGCAGAGCATCCGCGATGAAGCTCTCGCGGTTAAGCTGAACAAGGTTCCACGCTTCCACGACATCATGCCCGAACAGGCCGGAATCTCGGCCAATGACGGTCTCGACTGGCGCATGTTCGTGCTCAAGGCGTACGACATGGCCATCCCGGAAAACATCGCACGCATGCCGATCCTCAGCAGGCTGCTTTCGGAATGCCCCGAGGTCAAATCGGCGGCTGTCTCGTTCCTGGCCCCTCGCAAGCACATACCGCCACACCGCGGACCTTTCCGCGGCATCATGCGCTTCCATCTTGGTCTGGTCATCCCGAAACAGCCGGACGGCCGACCGGCAACGATCATGATGGTCAACCGCCAGGAAAGGCGTATCGCCGACGGCGAATGCATGCTCTGGGACGACACTTTCGAGCACGAAGTCATGAACAACTCGGACCAGCCGCGCGTCGCGCTGCTGCTCGACGTGTGGCGTCCGCAAATGCCGCTGGATATGGAAATCCTGTCACGCGTGATCGTGCGCGGCGTGCAGGTGGGAATGCGTTATCGCGGCGTGTCGTTCGGCGGCTGATAGCCGTGATCGCGCTCTCGAGCGTTTCACGGAAACGGCGAACCGCTCTATCTCTTTGTCTTGACGCAATTCCTGACGGAAAACCGAGTCACACTTTTCCTGGAATTGCTCTAAGCGCGCGCGTCGCGATACGCCCCTGCCTTGCTGCCAAGCTTGCCGGGGAACATCGCATCCCTCGCAAGCAGGCCGCTGACGCGGCAGAAGGCCGCGAAGGCGCGGCAGGCTTCCTCAGCGCTGGCCACGTCTACCGTCGCGCCGAAGCAGGCGTTGAAGGCGGCTTCGTAGACCTTGCCTTGCCGGCGCTTCGGCCAGTCCTGCAGGAAATCGAGCGCTTGCTCGACGCTGTAGATTTCCTCGACGGGCAGGCCGGGCGCGGGCGTGATACGCACCGGCACCTCGAATTGCAGTCTGTCCATTCCCTGTCTCCCGAACTGGCGCCGCCCCAGCAACGCCGCTCGATGTGAAAAGTTGCCCAAAGCGGCCTTCTGACTCGGGAATGTGACCTCAGTGCGGTGAACGGACATCCCGCGGGTGCGGCACTGCCGCTACTGGTTGGCCGGATCTGTCTCCGCGTCATAGGCCAGATGGATAACGACCATCAGCACATAGGGGCTGGCACCGCGAAGAGGCCGCGGCGGCCGCGCGCGTGAATGTCTTGATGCGCTGCAATCGCACTTCGTCCTTGAACCTTGCGGCTTCCGGTGCCAAATCTGGAGCAGATTTCTCGCTCTTCGCTCCCTTCGAAGCCGAAGCCGGCAAACGGACAAAAATGGTTACCTATCTCGACGCTTCCACGGCCCCCCTTCGAAATACCGGCCAGATCCGCCTCTATGCTGAGGAAGGCTTTGCCGGCATGCGCAAGGCCTGCGATCTAACCGCGCGCTGCCTCGACGAACTTGTGCCCATGGTGAAGCCCGGCGTGACGACGGAAACCATCGACCGCTTCGTCTTCGAATTCGGCATGGACCATGGCGCGCTGCCGGCGACGCTCAACTATCGCGGCTACACCAAGTCGTCCTGCACCTCGATCAACCATGTCGTCTGCCATGGTATCCCCGACAACAAGCCGCTGAAGGAAGGCGACATCGTCAACATCGACGTCACCTACATCCTCGACGGCTGGCACGGCGATTCCTCACGCATGTATCCGGTGGGCACGATCAAGCGCGCTGCCGAGCGCCTGCTCGAAGTGACCTATGAATGCCTGATGCGCGGCATCGCCGCGATCAAGCCCGGCGCCCGCACCGGTGCCATCGGCGCCGCGATCCAGACCTATGCCGAGGCCGAGCGCTGCTCGGTGGTGCGCGACTTCTGCGGCCACGGCGTCGGCCAGCTTTTCCACGACGCGCCGAACATCCTGCATTACGGCACCGTCAATGAAGGCGTCGAGATGCGCCCCGGCATGATTTTTACCGTCGAGCCGATGATCAATCTCGGCCGCCCGCATGTGAAGGTGCTCTCCGACGGCTGGACCGCTGTGACGCGCGACCGCTCGCTGTCGGCGCAATACGAGCACACGATCGGGGTCACCGACACCGGCTGCGAGATTTTCACGCTGTCGCCGAAAAAGCTCGACCGGCCCGGCTTGCCGGGATAGGGCGGATCATCGTTTCATGGAAACGATGATCCGCCCTATCCTCGTGTTTTCACGCAATTCCGAACGGAAAACCGCTTCACACTTTTCCTGGAATTGCTTTAGGTTTTCAGCCAAAGCCTTTTGGGGGACAGGCAGGAATGGGCAAAGTCGAGGACGAGCGGGCGTTCTTTTCAGAAGGCTGGGTCGAACCGCCGCAAAAATCCGTGAAAAAGGCGGCGGCGGAAGACAAGCCCCACTATCACGGACACCGTGACCGCCTGCGCGAACGTTTTGCCGCCGGTGGACCGGACGCCCTGCCTGATTATGAACTGTTGGAACTCCTGCTTTTCCGGCTGATCCCGCGCGTCGATACCAAGCCGATCGCCAAGGCGCTCATTGCCCGTTTCGGCTCGCTGGCCGAAGTGCTCGGCGCGCCGGCATCCCTGCTTGAGGAGGTCAAAGGCATCGGGCCGGCTGTCGCGACCGATCTCAAGGTCATCGCCGCGACGGCCCAGCGCATGGCCCGCGGCGAGGTGCGCGGCCGCGAAGTCCTGTCCAACTGGACGCAACTGCTCGACTATTGCCGCTCGGCCATGGCCTTCGAGAGCCGCGAGCAGTTCCGCATCCTGTGTTAAATTATTGATTTGATTAATGGACGTCCCGCACGGCGGGTTTGGCGTCCCTGCCCCGTTTGGCCAGACCAACCGGCGCGCAACCCCACATCTAACGGGAACACCAACTTTGAAAATCCTATCCATTCGACGCTCACAGGCGCCGGGCGCTGACGCGCGCTTTGACATTGCCATAACCGATCAACTGCGCCTCTTTGGCTTGTGCTTGACCAAGAACGCCGAGGGTGCCTGGCGTACGTATGCGCCCCGGAATAGCGGCGTCCGCGTCGCGAGCTTTCACCCTACCTTGGCCGATCAAATAACCCGCGCTGCCGTAGCTGCGCTGGAGGGCTGCAGCCATGGTGGAGCCTGATGCTGCGACGCCCCGGCTTCCAAAAGTCGAAAGCCTAGAGGCCAAGTTCAAACTCGCCATTTCGCTGCCGTATGATGCACGCGCCAAGCGCAAACACATGCTTGTCTACGGCTTCATTCTGGACTGGTTTCACTCCAAGTACGGCGATGCCCTCGCCAGCGTGCGCCATGTGGCTGAGAAGCTCAAAGAGCGCGATCCGGCTGGCAGAGGCCTCTACATTGGCGACATCCACGAAGCGCTGACCGATCTGGTCGCCTGGGGCTATCTGGAGCAGGAAAAAGGCTCTGGCCGCCGCGCCAGCCGCTATCAGCCGGTGTGGGACAGCGTTTGTAGTGTTCGGGAAAATGCCAACACTAAAGATAAGGAAACTAGCGTTCGGGAAAACGGGAACACGAGCGTTCGGGAAAATCCGAACGCTACGGCCGATAGCGTTAGTAATATTCCGAACGAAGACCCTCTTACTGTGACCGGTCCACGGGATCCGGGCACAGGTAAGAGTAATGTATACGCGGCTGCGGTCGCACCGGCTGCTATCGCGCCGGGCGCCGCCGCGGGTTTCGAGCGCGTGTGGAAAGCCTACGGGAAGCTCGGAAGCAAGGATGCCGCACGCGAAGTCTTTGCCGCCATCGTGGATCCTGATGTCAACCACATTGCCGGACGTGCCGCTTCATGGGCGGCCAGCGCAAAGCCTGGCCGGCAGCGCATGCCGCTCGAAAAGTGGCTGGCTACGGAGAAGTACGACGAGGCCGACCGGCGCCCGTTGCCAACTTTGCCGAAAGTCCGGAAAGGCGCGACCAGACGTGACGCTGAAATTGAAGAGGTCATCTTCGATGATCGTTTCGTCATTGTCAGGCTCAAATGGAATGACGCGAGAGATGGCGAGAAAGAGTACTACGACAACAGGATGTCGACCGAGGGCTTTGCCGACATGCTCACACAACTCGGCGCGAAGGATGCATTCGACCTCGAGTACCGCCGCGTGCTTGCCGACTTCTGGACAGGCAAGGACGAACAGGAATTCGAGCGCTGGTATCGATACCCTGACGAACTAAACGACAACCTCCCTCGCGAAAGTGACGACGACCAAGCCATTCGCAACATCCATTGGAAAGATGCAGCATGATCTTTTTCGATAGCCCGACCACCGCAGACACGGCCCGCTTCGACGGCGCGTACCGCGGCCGGCGCCTATCCTGGCAGGAGTTCTTCGCGATCCGACCGGACCTCAAGCCAGCGAACGACAACAAGGCTACAGAGGCGCACCCCGAAAGGCGGCGGTTATGTGAGCGATAGCCTTGCGCTCAGCCTCGCTCAGGACGCCGTCAGCGTCTGCCACAGAGCGCAACCATGGCACGATTAAGGGTCGCATGCCGTCTCCTTTTGCAACGGCCACCGCAGCGTCTTTCATCGCTTCGTCGTGGCTTGGCAGATCCATCATGGCGGCAACGGCGTCCAATTTCTCATCAGGTCGGAACCCAAGTGAGATTGCATCGGTTTCCAAGAAGGACGACAATGTCGCGATCTCACTATCAACGAGCCCGTCTGCCCTCGCCAGATACAGGAGTAGGGTCGCAAATGCCCGAACGTTGGCGGGCAATTCAACGACCGGCTCCGCTATCTCCATGCCTGCGGCGATATTTGCCTTTCGCTTCTTTGAGCGTCGCGGCAACGGGCCATCCGGGCGTGGTGGTGGTGCCTTGAAGTTCGAAGGCGCCACGTCGGGGACGTTCGTCCCAGAATGTCGATATCCGTTTATCCACAAATAGACCTGCATCGCTAGCCAGGCGTCTTCGAATGCCCCGTGGGTCTTTCTGGCGCGTGTTAAGCCCATCTGACCAAGCACGGCGTTCAGGCCTGACCTCCCTCCCATCTGTTCGCGATAAGCCCTCATGGTGCAATAGTAGTCGAGAGACGGGAGTGGGCAGCCGGCGAGCGAGAACTCCCGCTCGATAAATCTTCGGTCAAAGTCGACGTTGTGTGCGACTACCATTGGGGAACCGTCGAAGAGCGATCGGAGATCCTGCGCATGAGCGGCGAATTCATCCTGATGGCGGAGGGTCCAGTCGTCATAGCCATGCACTTCTTCGGCGCGCGGGTGACTTTTCCTGCCGGGATCAAAAACATAGTGGGCAACTTTTACCTCATACTGGCCTGAAGGAAGCGACGCTCTGTCGACCGATATCAAGCCGAGACTGACAATGCGGTCAGAACTGAAGAACCCTGTAGTCTCGGTGTCTAGAAAAAGAATCCGTTCAGCTTGTGTGCCAGCCATTTACTTGCCCTCCAATCCCAGAGGGAGGTTTGCGCCGCTCTTATCAGTAGTCAAGACTGCGGGGGGCCATCATGCCCTTGGCCAAGCCTGTGTGCCGACCGGCGTGCGCAAGCTTCAACTAACGGTAATACAGGAATTCCCTCGCGTGCGCGCAAGCGCGCGCGTGCGCGTGGGGATGGGAGGGGCGCAAGGCGTCCTTGCCAAAACGGTTTTTCGCGGACCGCCGTGGCCCAAAGGCGCACATTTTTCCAATTGAAAATATGGGAGCGGCGCGATTTGAAATATTTCGCTGGTCTGCTCTTGCGGCGGTACTTCGGGACAACCATCTCCTGATTCAACTCGAGTCAGCCGAAGGCGTAGGGGTCACCGCGGGGCTGAATTAAATCCGAAACGACCTCTCTGCTGGTCTTGTGCGCGGTGTTCGGCTCATCAAGAGATCCGCGCAAGGTAGAAGGAGAAGCCGCCACATGACGGTCTTCCTCGCTATCGAAACCAGCCAGTCGAACGGGACTACGCGTCGTCTGGCTATGGGCATTCAGTTGCCCTTGGCTTCGTGGCTCGCAGTTTTCGCCAGACTGTTCTGATGAAGGAAGGGCATCCCGGAAACGGGGTGCCCTTTTTCTTTGTCCTGTAATAAGAAGTGTGGAAAAACGCCCGTAACCGGTGACACAATGCTTGAGGCCGACGATGGGCCACAGTATTGTCGGCCTCATGGCAAGATGCACTGCACCAGTAAGAGGCCATATACGCGGCGGCGGAGCGGATTGCCCGGCATGCGGTGGCCGCTATGGCCGCCGTTATGGTGGTTACAGCAGCTACAGTAGTTACCCGTCCTACTCGCCGCCGTCATACTCTTCCTCGTCGTCGTCGGGTGGCGCTGGAAGCAGTGGCGGGTCGGGGCGACGCACCTCAAAGCCCCGCTGGTCAGGGGCAGGCTCGGCCGTGTGGTACACGCCTGAACAAGTGCAGGCGCTTACGCCGGTTCGAGAAAACGTGGAGAACCTAGCGGCCTCACAGCCTGACCTTCGAGACGTGTTTCTCTGTCACGCGTGGGATGATAGACAAGGCTCCGCCAAAGAACTGCATGACCTGCTCGAAGCGCGCGGTGTTCGCGTGTGGTTTAGCGAGAAAGACCTTGGTCTCGGCGTGCCGATGATGCGGGCGATCGACAAGGGTTTGATCAATTCCCGCATCGGCATCGTCTTGGTGACACCGGCTATGTTGCGACGCCTTCCGGCCGAAGGCGTCGCAGACAAAGAGCTTGCTGCACTCCTCCGGCGCGAGCGGCTCGTCCCGGTTGCTCATGGAACCACATATGAAGAGCTTGAAAAGGTCAGCCTTCTGCTGGCCTCTCGATCCGGCCTGAGCACAGCAGAAGAGCCGATGGCAAGCGTCGCGGCCAAGATCGCCGAACTGGTCAAAATTTAGCTGTTGCCGGCCATCGAACTAGAAAAAATCGCCGCTAAAGCCTACATCCCTCATTAAGACGCAAGATTTAGTGTTTGCATCGCATGCCAACGCTAGATGCTGTGACCAAGACCAAGACCGCCGAGGGCGGCAAGCTCGCCGGCAATGCTGGCATACGCAACGGTCGCGTGGGGCGACCAATTGGGAACTCAGCAACAATGCCATCTAAGAAAGTGGCCGCCCTCCTGGCGGATCGCCGCGTTGCGGCAAACGACAATCACCCTGAAATCAACTCATCTGATGTAGCAGTCGCCGACCGCCGGCACTGGCTCCGCCAGACCGATAAGGGCATAGGCTACACCGATTTCGAGCCGCATCCCTATCGCAAGCATAAGCGAAAGACGTCGCATTTTGCCGATGTGACGTGGAAGCCGGTTACCGTGGCCAACGACAACCTTGCGGCTCGTTCACGGAACATTGAGGATCCCATCCGCCGAAGACAATGGATGGCCGAGGAGCACGCCGTGAGATTTGAGGAGGAAGCTCAGCCCTTCAGGCACCGGCTATCGGTATTGCGTGCCATCGGCGACGACAAAGCACCTAAACCGCTGCGGCAGGCGGCTGAAAAGCTGAAGCCGTCAGACCGCATTCGTAAGTCAGCTGCTGAAGGCTTTCCAGTTGATCGCGAGTTCAGGGAAGGCCGAATTGCCGGATATCTGCGTGACACCGCAGGTGACTTACGGGATTGCTACGAAGCGGCCAATGCGCCAGAGGTTTCGGCGATGTCGGTCGGGCAGTCTGGCAACGCCGTAAGCATCATCAGGCGCGTGCGGGCTGTTCAGACATGTCAAACTCTTCGCTATCGCGTAATGCACCTCTGGCGCCCGGTCATTGATGCCGTAGTCTTCGGGAAAACCATGGGTGAGATCGGCCGCGAGTATGGCGGCAACAAAGAAGACGCCGCAAAGCTAGGCCGTCAGAAGGTTATCGACGCCTTGCTCTTGGCGCGGGAAGTCTTTTGGGACTTACGATCGTTCGAACGGGAAGATAAGGCGGCAATTTTATCCGACGAGCCCTTGCCTCGCCGCATCGCCTATGCACTTGGGCGGAAGGCTCTCGACCTACCAGAGTGTATCAACCGCGCTGCGAACCAGAACATGCGAGCAATTGATGCGGTGGCATAGGGGATGGGGGCCGGTCTGCCTATTTATGATATAATGGGTTTATGAGTTTTTGCGGGCGGCTTCGGTCGCCCGTTTTGTTTCCACGCTGTCCCCACGTGTCCAGCGGGGTTATCCGCCAGAGTTCGCTGAGTTCACTGGCGTCGCCGCGATCGCCCCACGGTTGCGGCAACCCGTCATTGCGGAAGACCGCAGGCGGGACCAATCAGCCTGGTCGCTTCGGCGGCCAGGCATTTTTCAAAACCTATCGCATTAGCGATTTTCGAGAATCAAGGAACAAGGATGGTTTCGACCAAGCAAGCCGTCGATGCGCTCGCGCGTCGCATTGGCTTCGATCATGGCCGCGTAAGCGCGGTCGCCAGGGTGCTAACCGAAGACGGCGCGTTGCCTTCAGGTTCGCCCGGCAAATCACCCGAACTAACCCCGCAGCACGTCGCCACGCTGATGCTTGGCACGGCCTTAGACGTGCCGCTCCGTGCCGTCGCGGACACCGTTATCGAATACCGCGCACTACGACGCGAGGGCGTGCCAGAAGGCGCTCCTGAGCGCATCAGCGGCACGGCCGGCGAAGCGCTCGACATCATCGCCGAGATCGCCGCTACAGGCCCGCCTGACGCGAAGGAGCTGGTTGCGAAGACCATCGTCACCGTCGTGTCGAACTGGCAGGAAATCGTCTTGGTCGACGCTATCGACACCCGCCGCTTTAGCGCAGGCGAGCCTGGCCGTTGGCAGGCTTACGGCCATCGCAAGTCGGTGGAAATCAACGGCGCAGCCCTCGTCGGCGTCATCAATGAACTTTTCGGAGACAGCAAATAATGGCTTCCTTCCTCAAAAAATCCGAGCCGTTCCGCGTTCCCGACCTCGCCGAGGTCGACGGGGAATTCGCAAAGCTTGAACAGCAACTGAACGATCTTAACGCCCAAAAGTCGAAAACGGATCGTGAGCTAGCAGCGCTGCGCGAGGATCTGGCAGACGCGCGAGGCCCTGTGGTCCCTGCCAGCATTGCCGCACTGCTAGGCGAGGAGGCTGACTCTGTCACCGGCAAGCGCCAACGCGCCTCCGAATTGAGCAAGCTCTCAGGCGACCTTGGTGTCGCGATCGACATCGTCGCAAAGCGCATTCGTGAGCGTCGCGATATCGCAAAACGCCCGCTGCTCGCCGCCATTCAGTCCGAGTACAACCGGCGCGCCGCTGCAGCAGCAGAAGTACTCGCCGCAATCAGCGGCCCGCTGACCTCGCTCAATGAGCTTCGGCTGGATTTCGAGGCGCATGATGTCGCCGGTCATTTTGAATGGCCGCACAGCAATCTCTCGCATTACGCCAGCGCATTTGCCGGCTCCGTCAGGAAGGCTGCCAATGCGTGAACAAATCACTGAAAGAGCCGAATACGCAGACAATCGACGTCGTAAAGGGTCGGGCCGACGCTTAGTCCGTTTGCCAGGCGACAGCGGCTACACCACGCGCGACGACGCGCCTGAGCTTATCGCCAAGCGCCTCACACTGGCCGCCATGGAAAAGCGAGTGAAGCAGAATGGCGGAAAATAGCTCGATTTCCGGTTGGGCAATCAGATACAACGCACCTACCACGATCGCAGGCGCCTTTATTGAGAAGATCGCCCCAGGCTCCTTCTCCAAGTCGCTTGAAGACGTGACTTTGCTCTGGTCGCATGATGGTGATCGGCCGCTTGCCCGCACGACTAGCGGCACGCTCATCCTGCGCGACGAAGGCCGAATGGGGCTGTATTTTTCAGCCGAGCTTGACCCTGAAAACCCGGATGCTGCGTTGGCGCTTTCGTCAATCGGGCGTCGCGATACGCGTGGGATGAGTTTTGGTTTTCGGGTAGTCAAGGAGGCATGGTTCGATCCGGAGGACTACAAAAAGCTGCCAGAGAGAACCATTCTCGAGGCCGAGCTTTTTGAAATTTCCGCCGTGGTTCACCCGGCTTATATGCAGTCCGAAGTTGACCTCGTGCGTTCAGACAACACCCCGCAGGATCGCGCCGCCAATGCACGCCGCCGCGTGGTGGAAAAGGCCGAGGCCGCGATGAGGTTGAGGGGAATCTAGTCGCCGCAAACTATCTTGAACTTCCGAATGAAGTCCGAAACTTCGCTGTCGTTCTTGGCGGAATAGGCGGTTTCGGCGCCTATTCCTGTATCGGCGACGAAGAACGGCACGAATCCGCCATACCCACCGAAACCATTCTTCGCATTAACCTCGCCGCAGACATGGTTGCCATGCGAGTAGACATTCCTGAACTGAGCGGATTCGGGATCCTTTAGTAGGACGGAAACCGCTGACAGGTTGTCTGCGCTAACTTCCGTACCGCTATTATCAACAATGTTTGGTGATGCCAGAGCTGGTGTAACAGTAAGCAGCAAAATGGCATGCGCGTACTTCATAGCAAGCCCCCGTGAATTTGCTAATTCCATAATATTGAAATGCGCCTTGCGCGCAAAGTAGGAAAATCATGACTCCCAAATTCGAAGCGGCCTCCGCTGCGGCGGGGCGCTCAACCCGACGCCTACTGCGTCAGTTCCCGGCCGAAGACGTCGCCGCGGCGCTCTTGGTCAACGCGCTTGCGGTCGCCGCCGCAGGCAAAGGAGACGGCGGACTGCTTGTCGCAAAGCTGATCCTGGCGAAAAAGGCGGCTGGCACCGATGGCAAGTGAGGTTGAAAAGCTAGTCGTCGCATTGGAAGCACGCACCCGTGCCTTCGAGTCCGCACTGAACAAAGCAAACCGCACGGCGCAGACGCAGCTCAAGCGTCTTGAGGGCCAGTTTGCGCAGACGAACAAGAAACTGTCGCTGAATTTTGGTGGTCTGGGCGGATTAAAGGCTGGCGCAGCGGCTATTGGCGTTGGCTTTGGTGCCGATCAAATCAGACAATATGCCGATGCATGGACCGAAGCTGGCAACAAAATCAAAGCAACATCGGCTTCAACCGGCGTTCAGGCGCGTTCGCTTTCAGACCTCAATAAGCTTGCCAACCAGAGTCGCTCTGGCCTTTCCGAAACCGTCGACCTCTACACAAAGTTGCTTCGTTCAACGGTTGGCGTTGCCAAGTCTGAAGAGGAGGTGGCCAAGGCCACCGACATCGTCAACAAGGCATTCAAGGCTGGCGGAGCCGCAACGAGCGAGCAGGCGGCGGGCATCTTGCAGCTCAGCCAGGCGCTTAGCTCTGGAGTATTGCAGGGCGACGAATTGCGGTCGATCCGTGAGAACGCGCCGCTGCTCGCCAAGGCAATTGCCGACGAATTCAACACCACTATCGGCGGACTTAAGCAACTTGGCTCTACGGGCGAGTTGACGTCGGATCGCGTCTTCAAGGCAATCCTAAAGGCCGGACCACAGATCCAAAAGCAGTTCGATGCGACCACTGCCACGATTGGCGACAGCTTTACCGCACTCAATAATGCGGTTATCGAATTTGTCGGCCACCTTGATGCCGCCTCCGGCGCGGGTGGAGAAGTTAAGCGCTTTATCGGCAAGGATCTTGTTGATGCAGTTAAGAATCTCGGCGATGCGCTGGACGCAGTGTCAAGTGGCACAGGCGGCCAGTTCCTTGCGCACATCGCTGACTTTCTAAACGGCGCTAACTCGTTGGCGCAGCAACTCGGCAAGACGGCTGGAGACCTTACTGGCGCAAGTTCGATAGGCGACATCCTTGCCGGCCCACTTGGCAAGTCCGGTAGCGAAGTCTCCGGCATTACCAAGCAGGTTCTTGCCCTGTTTGACGCGTACCGCGCCGGTCTTGCCGCACTCAGCCCTGACAAACTGAAACCGTTTGATGACCTTCGACAGAAGATTGCGGACGGCACTATCGGCGCCAAAGAGGCGAAGGTAGCAATTGCCAACATTGTCAACGGCGACTCGCGCCTTGATGCGATGGCAAAAGCCTTTGATCCGCTTCTTGAAAAGCTAGGTGAAGTCGTCGCGCAGGCCAAAGCGGCAGCCGCGGCGGTACTTGGAATAAGCGAGGGTGGACGAGCCGCCGGCTTTGCGTTCAAGTCGGCAAGCGACAAGAATGAAGCAGGCGCGCGCGATCTATTTACCCAGCGCGGCAATGATGCCGGGCGCGGTGATGTCGAAAAGCAGATCGACCAGCGCACCGACGAAATCCTAAAGGCGGCTGAAAAGGTCGGCGTTTCTCTTACCGAAGCCGCGGCTCGGATTCAAGCGCAGTCGGAAATCGCCGCAGAGACCACAGCCAAAGCAAACGACGCCAGCGCGTCGAGCGCGATGGAGCTTATCAAGAAATACGAAGGCTTCATTTCGACCTCCAAGTTTGACGTGAACGCTTATCGTGTTGGCTATGGCTCTGACACGGTGACTCTTTCGGACGGATCGATCCAAAAAGTCACGCAAGGAATGACGACGACGTTAGCGGCGGCGAATGCCGACCTTGCGAGGCGTGTTCAGGAGTTCCAGACCGGCATTGAAGGCAAGATCGGCGCGGACACATTCCGCGGCATGAGCGAAAATCAGCAGGCGGCGCTTACGTCGATTGCGTACAATTACGGCTCTCTTCCGGATCGCATCGTTGAGGCTATCAAAACCGGCAATACAGAGACAGTCGTCAACGCAATCAAAGGGCTTGGCGGCGATAACGGCGGTATAAACCGCACGCGTCGCGATCAGGAGGCGGACGTCTTCCTGAACGGCTCAAGCTCGGTCGACCAAGCCGATATCAAGGCGAGGCAGGACCAGCTAAAGCTCATCAACGACACCATCGCTGCGGTGCAGGCCGAAACGGCCAATATCGGCTTCGAAACCCAAACCATGGGTATGTCGAACGCCGAGCGCGAGAAAGAGCGCGTAATTCGGGAAACCTTGCTTGAACTTCAAAAGCAAGGCGTCGTGATTACGGACGATATTCGCGCGTCAGTCGAGGCGGAGGCTAATGCTCGTTACGGCCAGGTTGCCGCCTATGACGCAGCAACCGCCAAGACCGAGCAGCTTAAGCAGGCACAGGAAGACCTTGCCGCACAGCAGGAGGATATCAACAACGCCTTCTCCGGTGCGCTCAAGGGCTTCATTTCTGATCTGGCGCACGGCAAGTCGCTAACGGATTCCCTCCGAGACGCGGTTGGCCGGCTTGCCGACAGGCTCCTAGATATCGCACTCGACAACTTGTTTGGCGGCGGTGGATCTGGCGGCGGACTCGGCCTGATTGGTAAGCTCCTTGGCTTTGCCGATGGGGGCTATACAGGCAATGGCGGCACACAGCAGCCAGCCGGCGTGGTGCACGGCCAGGAATTCGTTGTAAACGCACGCGCGACCAAGAAGAACCGGCGCATGCTAGAGGCGATGAATGCCGGCATTCCGGGTTATGCATCTGGCGGGTATGTTGAGCGGATTGGTGGCGGGGCGACGGGTAGGCGTTTCGGCGGCGGCAGCGCTGGTGCGGGTAGGGGTGGGGCCAGCGGAGGCACCGTCAATTCTTACATCACAGTTGTGACGCCTGACGTTCATTCGTTCGTGGAATCGCAGAACCAGATTGCGGCAAAGCAGGCGGCAAGCCTAGAGCGCACCATGCGCACGCGGTAGGCGAACTTTTCAATGGAGAACAAATGACAGCGATTCTAGCGCGGGCGGAGCTATGCCCTACCACCCGCCATCCCAACAACGATGAACAGAAACAATCTGGCCGACCTGCCAAGCCGCAAGAGAAAACCGCCGAAAATGCTTGGGGGATTGTCTCGGAATCTCTCGAAATAGGAGTTCGCCTCGGATGACCGCATATTATGTCCGCTCCGGCGCTGCGCATATCGCCACGTCGGCGGCCACCACGACTGACGACTTCACCTTTACTTTGTCGGCTTCCAAAACGTTCGTTGGTGGCGCAATCAGCTTTGGACCGTGACAGATGTTCAGGATGAACCAACTCATCGGATTCGGCGGTCGTCGGCCTGCAGGTGTTCCGACAGGCCCTGTCAGCTATATCGGGCGTTCACAGGCTGCAGCGTCAGGTGGCACCGTCACCTATGCTAGCGCACCCCTCACGGCACCTGCCGCCGATCGCCTTGTCGTGGTCGTTATTGCTGGCGAGAGCCTGGGCAACTATTCAACCAGCGGCGTGACCGTGGGCGGCACCGCACTGGCGCTCTGGTCCCCTGGCCGGATCCAGCTATTCACGAGCGTTGTAACCTATTTCGAGGTCTATTACGGCATCGTGGCCAGCGGCGCGGCGCCGGATATTGTCATGACCACAACGGCAGCCAGGGCGAATTTCGACGTCTATTGTTGCTCCGGCCTCAGCGCCACGCCCGTCGATCAGGTCGGGAAGACGTCAACCACCAGCACAACCTGCGCCATCAACGACATCGAGACAAAGGTCGGCGGCGCCCTGATCGCTGGCATTGCGGCTCAGGGGACAGGTGCTTCCGTCACCGAAGCCTGGACAGGCGCAGGTACAACCGTCGAGGATTCTGATGTCCCAACTTCGATGTCCAACACCTCGACTGCAGCGGTGCACATCGCGACCACCGCGGCAACGACCACTGACGATTTCACCTTCACGCTATCGACGTCGAAGACCTTCGTCGGCGGGGCGATCAGTTTCGGGCCGTGATGGTTCAGGTCACGTAGTGAAAGACGTTGCCAAGGGTGTCCGACGACTTTCGGCTCACATCAGGCTGCTTCGATCCGCTCGCGGCCAATGCCATATCAAGGAATACGGCCATGCCGATCGCAAAGCCGATGGCCATCAGCAAGAGGGCAATCGCGCTCGCGCTCTTCCGTTCGGGCGCCTTCAGTGCTTCGACCAGGTCATCGAACGTGGTATCCATCCGCGAATGCTAATCGAAGATCGGCGAACAACCGGTTAACGTCGGTCAGTCGATGATGATCTGCCCCTCGGCATCGTCGTCGAGCAGGTAGAGCCGCTGTTACGAAAAGTGTTGTCAGGCAGGCGCGGTTCACCGCCTTGCCTTCCTCCAGCCGGCTGCCTGCGCCTCGGCTTCAGAGCAGAACCAGCGCTCGCCCTTGAGCAGGCTGATGCGCGTCTCGCTGTAATATTCCTGACCCGGCACATGATAGATGCGCTGGCCGCCGTTGTAGCTGATGTTTCCCTTGATGTTGCAGCTGGTGAACTCGGGGCCGATCTGGATTGCTAGGCCGATTCCCAGCAGCGTCAGGAGCCCGAGCAGACCAACCCACCAAGGCACACGATCGGGAGCGCGCCGTCGGCGGTAACGCCGGCGGTTATATTCGTTGTCAGCTATCTGGACTCTGCCTGCATGGGGATGCTTGTTTGCCTTATGCGGCCGCGATCCCATCTTATTTCTCGCACCCGATGCCGTTATGATTGGCGTCGAGGTGGTTAGGGTCTGAAGGCCCGACGGCCACCGGACCGTTGACGACAGGATTATTCCCCTTGCCACCAGCGCAATCGAGGTCGACGCTGCTGTTCGGCACTGTCCCGAGCGCGGCAGCAGGCGCTACGCCTCGATACCTCTGGACGACAGTCGCCAGTCTCTGGCCGTCGCCCTCGATGTGGGTATTGTTGCTGTTCGGATTGAAGGGATCAACGGTCTGCAAGAGCTGGTTCTGCCGACTTGAATCGCCAGACGCCAAGGTCATCGTGTCGTAGTTGTTGAGGTAGTCAGCCGCGCAGCCGCTGAGCGCCAAAGCCATCGCGAGGCTTCGATATATCTGCTTTTGCACAATCATCAACCCGAGGGATTCATGCCAGCGGCCCGCAGTCGCGCGCCCAGCTTTGCGCGAGTTGCGCACGCTGTCTTGTCGCCGGCGGTGCAATTCTTGTTGGCGTCCGACCAGTCCAATAGAGCCGTATTGAGCCAGCTGCCGGGAGCCCGCGCCACTCCGTAGGGTGTTGGCGACGCGCCGGCAGCAACCGCGGCGGTGGCGGCAGCTGCTGCCTGGCCATGCGGTGCCCGCTTCCATCCACTTAGGATAAGGCAGTTTTTCATGTATTGATCTTCAAGGGCCAAGTTGCCCAGGGCATTGCCGATCCCGGCGCCCGCGACAAAGCCAGGGGATCCGATAGCAATATAGCCTTGGTCAGCGGACCCCTTTTGCATTTCGCACTGGGCGTGGGCAACATCGAAACTCGGCCCGTAGCCGATCTGAACATAATCTGCTTGATTGCTAGTTTGACAGCCGCACAGCGCGGCAGTGGCACAAAGTGCCATCAACGCCTTTACTCTCATACCCCAGCCCTCCCACGGCTTAGGGTTAAGCATCTCTTAAAGCGAATATTTGCGCAAGGGGGAGTGCAGTTCTCAGTAAACGGCGCTGCGTCTCGACAAGACAAGTCGTCGATCTAGATATAGGCCGATATTACCTTCGTAACTGCATGGCCTTATCGACCGGCGGCGTCTTCCGCTTCGGCGCCACATGGCTGGTGACGAGCCGCACGGCACTGCGCTTCACTGTGATCCCGAGATCCTTGCCACCCACCGTCACCGTGTCCTCATCGACGCGAAGGACTTCCCCCACTAGCTCGATCTTCTGTCCGCTGCTGATGTTCGGTGTGGTGTCCACGATCGAGTGCGGTTGGCTGTAGGAAGGGATCAGTACGCTGACCCTATCCTCTGTCACGCGCTTGCGCACGGTTGCCGTGATCGCGACCTCGTCGCCAACTTTGATGCTGCCCTTAGCCATGCGCATTTAACTCCTAACAGGCGAGTTGGTTCTAAAGCGATCGCTAATGGAACAATCGACGGGCCAGCCGGTTGGGGTCGCGCGGCACGGTTCGTTGTATCTCCGGCCGCGAGGAGCTCAATCCCCTTTGGCTCCGAGATGGGCCTGTCCGGTTGACCCACCCCCTGGGCGGGCCTGTTTCTTTTTCGCAGGCCATGTGACCCCCCCTTGGCAGAATTGCCGGCAGGAATATATTCCAGACTCGGTGCGGCGACCCACTCTAACGAGGATCGCCAATGTCGAACAAATATCCCTTCGTTGAAGACACTCTCGGCAAGAAGCTGCAGGCCGGCACAGGCCTTTCGGTGAACTGCCTGACATGCAAGCGCCATTGCCGAACTGGTGAAGCGGCTCGGGCCGGATCGCGGGTGCCTGCACTGGGATCTGATCAAGGTGATCTATTGCCACGAGTGCCGCGCCGCCGGCCGTGACGATCGGAACCTTCAGTTCACGAACCATGCAGTGACGCCCGACAAGCGGCAGCGCTAAGCATTTTGAGCGGGGCGGCCCGGCTGCCGAACAACCTAGGGGAAGTAAAAAACAGCCGAGCCGAGGGCCGGAAGAGTCCATTCTTTACCCAGCCCGTCTGCAGAGTGGCCTTCATGGCTGCTTAACGCAAGCCCGGTTGCTGGAACGGGACTATAGCACCCCATTGAAGTAGGTAGAGGACCACTTAGGACCGCTCATAGGTGCCCCTTCCTCAGCCTCACCCCAGCGCCGCCGCCATTCTCTGGGATGAACTCAACGCCGGCAGGTTCGAGGGCGGCATCAGCCCGCCAGCGCCAGGCCGATAGCGAAACCAAGGCCCATCATCAGACCAGCCACGAACTTGCCGCCATATTCAAAAGCGGCGGCGATGGCCTTCCGGCGCCAGTCGCTCCGCGGCTTTGCAACAGCTGTCGAAATGTCATCGAAGATAAGCGCGTCTTTCATGGATCCAGCCCCGATGTTTGCTGCTTATATCGATTCCATAGAACAACGTTGGAGTCCAGTCGGAATCTGAAAGGAGTATAAATAGGCGTTTTCGCCTATTCGACTTGACTGTTTAGGCGAAAACGCCTTGGTATTTCTAGTTGCGTCGACTGTAGCGCTAGCCTATTCTTCTGGACGGCCTGCCGAGATCGGGCGGGCTGGTTCGGAAGGCCGGTCGGTGACGCTTCGCCAACCAGGCGCGCACTGAACTTGATAATAGGTGCGCGCCGCTACTCCGCAGCGCCTTTGGGTAGAAAGCCCTTGGCCTCGAGGTCAGAGACTATCAGCAATTCAACATACGCCGATATCGTGCGACGGTCGGCCCTAGCTGCCTTATCGAGCGCGGCCTTGACCTCCTCCGACAGGCGGATACCGATGCTTGTTGCGCGAACCATTTTTTGCTCCTGTTGAACGATGTTGAACATTATTGTTGACGATTGTTGAACATGGTTATATGACGTTCAACATCACAACGCAACGAGGAGTCGACCACCATGCTTAACGCAACAAAATGGAAGTTCGAGATTGGCGCTCTGGTCACCCATCGCAGCGAGCCGCTGCTTGCCGAGGTTCTTTATCGGGGCAAGGCAGGCAGACACGGCGAGATATACGGCGTGCGTCGCCAGGACGAGTGTGAGGTGCGGGATTTGATGATTTTGGGTGAGGTACTGGTCGCCGCGTGACGGTCGCCGTTTGCAAATCACTTGGCAACTAGATGATGTTGCCGATCGGCAGGCATTCGAAGACGATAGGGAACGCGCATGGCCAGGGCAGCCGCGAATGATAACTCACCTCTCTACCTCTCAGAAGAGGCTATTGCGCAGCGGGTGCTCGGGCCGCGCGCCATTACACGATGGATCGCGATTTCAGCCGTGTGGGAGCGCGAGGGCCTTCCGCGAATAGACCCAGTGACTGGCTATCGCTATTGGCCCGCGGTACGCTCCTTTCTAGACAGGCGCCACGGCCTGCACCAAGGGCACATCCCCTCAACCGTTGACGGCGCGGAGAATTGGAATTGACCGATTTTCCCGGCCTGAAGCGAAAGAGAAACAAGGACGGCGCGGTACGCGAGTATTGGGAAGCACGCGGCGATTTGGCCGCACGAGGTTTCCGCCCGTCGTCTATCCGGCTGCACTATCCCGAGACGCCACAGGGTCGTCAGGAGCTATCAGCACGCTGCAAGATATTGCAGGCCGAAATGCTGGCTTGGGCTACGCGCGACGGACATTCCGCGCCAAGTTTTGACGGCACGCTTAAGAGCCTCTCGCGTCTGTTTCAGACCAACGAAGATTCCCCCTACCTCTCGATGAAATGGAACAGCCGAGAGAACATCACCAAGTGCCTAGCCATCATTGAGCACACGGTTGGCGCCCGTCAGATCGGCAAGCTGCTCGGACCCGACTTCAAAGGATGGCACAGCAAGTGGGGCGCAC
Organism: Mesorhizobium sp. WSM4832; assembly: GCF_055811115.1. Taxonomy (NCBI): domain Bacteria; kingdom Pseudomonadati; phylum Pseudomonadota; class Alphaproteobacteria; order Hyphomicrobiales; family Phyllobacteriaceae; genus Mesorhizobium; species Mesorhizobium sp. WSM4832. The sequence continues at coordinate 87,167 of NZ_JBVVQH010000024.1, forward strand.
CGATAGAGCCGACTGAGAAAGTACCGAGTCCCCCTGCCCGCCCTTGGCGTGCAAAGCACTGCATGGACGCCGTCCGCCAACTGATCGGCTATGGTGTGACGCTTGGTTACGACGATTGCTTTCGTGCTGACACCATCCTTTCCAAGATCCGCTTCAAGACGCCACCGGCACGCAAATCTATCATGACGGCGCAGCACGTCGAAGCAATACGAAAGACGGCACACGCGGAAGGCTGGTCATCGATCGCGTTGGCAACAGTTCTGCAATTCGAACTCGCGATGCGTCAGAAGGACGTAATCGGCGAATGGGAGCCAGTCGCAGCCGCCAAGGGCGGCATTGTCCATCGTGATACTAGGTGGGCAAATGGCATGGTGTGGTCGGACATCGATTCAAATCTGGTCTTGCGCAAGGTGCATACGAAGACCGGTTTCGAAGTGGAGCATGACCTGAAACTGCATCCGATGGTGCTCAAGGAAATTGCGCTAGTGCCGATGGAAAAACGTGTTGGCCCGATGATTTTGGCCGAGACCACAGGCGAGCCGTACAAGCACCGCAAGTTCACCGAACGTTGGCGCAAGATCGCCAACAAGGCTGGCGTCCCCTCCTCCGTGTGGAGCATGGACGCCCGAGCAGGCGCTATCACCGAGGCCTACGACCTGGGCGCAACGGAAACAGACGTCATGAAATCTGCCGGTCACAAGAACCGCCAGACGAGCGCCAGGTACAACCGCGGCACCATCGAGCAAACCAGCCGCGTTGCCCAACTGCGCTTGACGAAACGCAACACGAACACACAATAAGGGACGTGCAAGGGACGTTTAAGGGACGTCCCTTGCAAGCATTTGTAATCCTTGTCGAAATTTGAGGAGGGAAACACATCCGCATCCTGTTCCTCGACAAGAAAAACGGGCTGATCGCCGACGAAGTGCAGCAGACCGGCACCGTCGACCACACGCCGGTCTATCCGCGCGAGGTGGTGAAGCGGGCGCTCGAACTCTCGGCCAGCGCCGTCATCCTGGTGCACAACCATCCGTCAGGGGATCCCACACCTTCCCGCGCGGACATCGAGATGACCAAGCAGATCATCGACACGGCCAAGTCGCTGGGAATTTCCGTGCACGATCACATCATCATCGGCCGTAAGGGCAACGCCTCGATGAAGGGGCTGCTGCTGATCTGACGCATGTCGCCCAAAAAGTGCGCAGCGGTTTTGGGAAAACGACATGCGCAAATACAAAGATTTGAAGCGCATCGCCTGAATCCGTTTCAGCGCGACGCGCTTCAAGACCCAGCCCACCGCCCGAAGCTACGGACGCAAAAGCAGCGTTTTGCCAATCAGATAGTCGGCTCTGGAATTTCAACGGGAAATCGAGCATGATGCGGCTTGGTATCTCCCTAGGATGCTACGCGCTCGGGTGAAATACCGGGAGGACGGGACATGGCCGTTGTGCTTGTACTCGTTTTGGTCGTCGTGGGCTCGGTGTTGTTCCACCTGCTGAGCCCATGGTGGTGGACGCCGATTGCCTCGAACTGGGACTATATCGACAACACCATCATCATCAGCTTCTGGATCACCGGCATCGTCTTTGCCGCTGTCGTGCTCTTTATGGCCTATTGCGTCTTCCGCTTCCGGCATCGGGAAGGCAACCGCGCGGCATATGAACCGGAGAACAAGCGGCTCGAATGGTGGCTCATGGTCGTCACCGCGGCAGGCGTTACTGCCTTGCTGGTTCCCGGCCTGTTCGTCTGGAGCCGCTTCGTCACCGTCCCGGGCGATGCGACCGAGATAGAGGTCGTCGCCCAGCAGTGGCAGTGGAGCTTCCGCTTGCCCGGCAAGGACGGGAAGCTCGGTACTTCGGACACTCGCGACGTCACCGCTGACAATCCGTTGGGCATCGCCCCCAAAGATCCAAACGGCCAGGACGACGTCGTGGTCGAAGCCACCGATCTACATCTTCCGGTCGGCAAGCCGGTCAAGGTGCTGTTGCGCTCGATCGACGTGCTGCACGATTTCTACATCCCGGAATTCCGCGCCAAGATGGACATGATCCCCGGGTCGGTCACGTATTTCTGGTTCACGCCAACGAGGACCGGAACCTTTCAGGTTTTGTGCGCCGAGCTCTGCGGCCAGGGACATCCGCTGATGCATGGCGTGGTCATGGTCGACACCGAGCAGGACTATCTGGCTTGGCTCGGCCAGCAGCAGACCTTTGCGCAATTGTCTGCGCCCAAGCAAACGGGCTCGGCGAACCAACCGTCAGGAAAGGCGATGGCGTCCGGTTTGGACGTCGCGGCAAAACTCGAAACGCTTGAGGCTCGCTGAACAAGGCACGGAGGTGCTCCCATGGTCGACGTCACACCCGCAGATGCCGTTCCGCCCGCCGAAGTCGGGGAGATGGAACTCTACCATCCGCATAGTTGGTGGACCAAATACGTCTTCTCGCAGGACGCCAAGGTCATTGCCATCCAGTATTCGGCGACGGCAACGTCAATCGGCCTTGTGGCGCTGGTGCTCTCCTGGCTGATGCGGCTGCAGCTCGGCTTCCCCGGCACGTTCGACTTCATCACCCCCGAAGCCTACTACCAGTTCATCACCATGCACGGCATGATCATGGTGATCTACCTGCTCACGGCGCTTTTCCTTGGCGGCTTCGGCAACTACCTCATCCCGCTGATGGTCGGCGCCCGCGACATGGTTTTCCCCTATGTCAACATGCTGAGCTACTGGATCTATCTGCTGGCCGTTCTGGTTCTGGTGTCGAGCTTCTTCGCGCCGGGCGGGCCGACAGGCGCCGGGTGGACGCTCTACCCGCCTCAGGCCATCATGTCCGGAACGCCGGGCGGCCAGGACTGGGGCATCATACTGATGCTCTCTTCGCTCATCCTGTTCATCATCGGCTTCACCATGGGTGGTCTGAACTATGTGGTGACGGTGCTGCAGGGCCGCACGCGCGGCATGACCTTGATGCGCCTGCCGCTCACCGTCTGGGGCATCTTCACCGCCACCGTCATGGCGTTGCTCGCCTTCCCGGCGCTGTTTGTGGCGTGCGTGATGATGCTGCTCGACCGCGCGCTCGGCACTTCCTTCTTCATGCCGGCGATCGTCGAGATGGGCGAGCAGTTGCAGCACAATGGCGGCAGCCCGATCCTGTTCCAGCACCTGTTCTGGTTCTTCGGCCACCCGGAAGTCTACATCGTGGCGCTACCGGCCTTCGGCATCGTGTCCGACCTGATCAGCACGCATGCGCGCAAGAACATCTTCGGCTATCGCATGATGGTCTGGGCCATCATCGCCATCGGCGCGCTGAGCTTCGTGGTCTGGGCGCACCACATGTATGTCAGCGGCATGAATCCCTATTTTGGCTTCTTCTTTGCCACCACCACCTTGATCATTGCCGTGCCGACCGCGATCAAGGTCTATAACTGGGTGCTGACGCTCTGGCGCGGCGATATCCACCTCACCATCCCTATGCTGTTCGCGCTCGCCTTCATCGTCACCTTCGTCAACGGCGGCCTGACGGGTCTTTTTCTCGGCAACGTCGTCGTCGACGTGCCGCTCTCCGACACGATGTTCGTCGTCGCCCATTTCCACATGGTCATGGGTGTCGCGCCGATCCTGGTGATCTTCGGCGCGATCTATCACTGGTATCCGAAGGTCACTGGACGAATGCTGGACGAGACGCTCGGCCGCTTCCATTTCTGGGTCACCTTCATCGGCGCGTACCTGATCTTCTTCCCAATGCACTATCTCGGCCTGATGGGCGTTCCGCGGCGTTACGCAGAGCTGACCGACATGACCATAATGACGGAATCGGCGCATCATCTGAACTCGTTCATCAGCATCATGGCCTTCATCGTCGGCTTCGCGCAGATTGTGTTCGTGTTCAACCTGATCTGGAGCATCCGCCATGGTCGCGAGGCCGGCGGCAACCCGTGGCGTGCAACGACGCTCGAATGGCAAACGCCGCAGACGCCGCCGGCGCACGGCAATTTCGGCAAGGAGCTGCCGATCGTCTATCGCTGGGCCTATGACTACAGCGTGCCGGGCGCCAAGGAGGACTTCATCCCGCAGAACGTGCCGGGCGCCTTCGCTCCCTCGAGGGAGCCGGCATGAGCGTCATCCTGGTCTTCCTGCTGGTGATTGCCGGCTTTGCCGGATGGTGGCTTTCGCACCAGCGGCTGATGGCCAAGCCATGGCTTGAGCAAGGCATGGCCGGGGACTTCGTCGGCTTCGACCGATCGGCCCTGCCTACCGCCAAGATCGGTCTCGGCGTCTTCCTCGCCGTCGTCGGCTGCCTGTTCTCCCTGTTCACCAGCGCCTATTTCATGCGCATGGGCCTGCCGGACTGGCAGCCGCTGCCGCTGCCGCGCCTGCTCTGGCTCAACACCGGCGTGCTCGTCTTGAGCAGCGTCTCGCTGCAATGCGCGGTGATCGCCGCGCGCAGAGGCCAGACGGACATGGTCAGGCTCGGTCTTGCAACGGCCGGACTGACCGCCCTCGCCTTCCTTGCCGGTCAGTTGATGGCCTGGCGGCAGCTGACCGAAAATGGCTACCTGCTGGCGTCCAATCCGGCCAACAGCTTCTTCTATCTGATCACCGCAATGCATGGCCTGCACATATTGGGCGGTCTGATCGGCCTTGGCAGGACGAGCGCCAGCGCCTGGAACGGAGCGCGTCCGCAGCGGCTCAGCCTCAGCGTCGAGCTCTGTGCCATGTATTGGCATTTCCTGCTTTTCGTCTGGCTGTGCATCTTCGCCGTTCTGGCCGGTTGGGCAGCGACGTTCATCGACATTTGCCGAAAATTGCTGACCTAGGAGGGGCAGGCGATGACGGAGACGACCGCGACGCATACCGACCAACTGGATCGCCCCAAGGGCTGGCGGGGAATTACCGCCGACTGGGCCTCGGATCAGCGCGCATTCAAGAACGTGTCCTGGGGCAAGGCCATGATGTGGATCTTCCTGCTCAGCGACACCTTCATTTTCGGTTGCTTCCTGCTCTCCTATATGACCGCGCGCATGTCGACGCGCGTGCCCTGGCCGAACCCGAGCGAGGTCTTTGCCCTTCGCATCGGCGGCTCCGAGATCCCGCTTATCCTTATCGCCATCATGACCTTCGTGCTGATCTCGAGCAGCGGAACCATGGCCATGGCGGTCAATTTCGGCTACCGCCACGACCGCCGCAAAACTGCGATCCTGATGCTTTTGACCGCCGCGCTCGGCGCGACCTTCGTCGGCATGCAGGCCTTCGAATGGACCAAGCTGATCACCGAAGGGGTCCGGCCCTGGGGCAACCCGTGGGGAGCCGCGCAATTCGGCTCGTGCTTTTTCATGATCACCGGTTTCCACGGCACCCACGTGACGATCGGCGTGATCTTCCTCATCATCGTGGCGCGAAAGGTCTGGCGCGGCGACTTCGACACCGGTCGTCCCGGCTTCTTCACCAGCCGCAAGGGCCGCTACGAGAATGTCGAGATCATGGGACTCTACTGGCACTTCGTCGATCTGGTCTGGGTGTTTATTTTCGCCTTCTTCTATCTTTGGTGAGAGGCAGCATTTGTTGAGAGGAAGATATGGCTGAAGCAACCGCAAACGGTCTCGGACAACACGCACTGCACGCCACCCATGCGGAGCAAGCGGCTGCGACAGCGGTCGCTCACCCCGAGGTCCATCAGGAGCACCCGATCAAGCTCTACCTGGTGGTCTGGGCGTGGCTGTTCATTCTCAGCACCTGCTCCTATCTGGTCGACTATTTTGGTATCCACGGCTACCTCAGATGGTCGCTGATCCTGATCTTCATGATGCTCAAGGCGGGACTGATCGTCGCCGTCTTCATGCACATGGCCTGGGAGCGGCTGGCGATGATGTATGCGATCATCCTGCCGCCGATACTGGTGCTGGTTTTCGTGACGATGATGGTCTTCGAGGCCGACTATACGCTGCTGACCCGTATCGCACATTTCGGGCCCGGCCCCTGACGGTTCGGACACCGCCACAACAAAACCAGCCGGGAATAGCCGACGCCTCGAAACAACAGGCCAGCGGGTTCGTTTTGGTTGCGTCGTGAACTCGAGCAAAGGACGCGGAAAATGACGATAGCAAACAGACTGAGGAATTTTATCGACGGCAAGGGAATTCCGTACGACACAGTCGCCCATCATCGGACCGCCACCAGCAGGCAGGCCGCCATCGCCGCGCATGTGCCCGGCAGTATCATGGCCAAGTCCGTGGTCGTTCACCACGAGCTCGGTTATGCGCTGGCTGTGGTCCCAAGCACCCACAGGATCGAACTCGCCAGGCTGCAGGACGTCATGGACAGGCGCCTCGGGCTCGCTTCCGAGGACGAGGTGGTATCGCTCTTCGATGATTGCGACATCGGCGCCGTGCCGCCGATCGGCGCGGCCTATGACGTGCCCGTCATCCTGGACGAAAGCCTCGGCGACGCCGCCGATATCTATTTCGAGGGCGGCGACCACAAGACGCTCGTGCATGTCAGCGGCAAGGATTTCCGCGACCTGACCACGGGCGCGCGTCAGGCACGGTTCAGCCACCCGGCCCCGTGAGAGCGCCAGCGCTCCGGTGGTGCTCTCACAGGTTCGCTCAGTTCGCTGGTCTTGGGACGGCCGGCGGCTCCAACACCTTGCGGTACACATGCCAGGTCGCATGGCCGAGGATTGGCAGCACTACCGCAAGCCCCGCGAACACAGGCAGCGAGCCGATGATCAGCCCAATGGCGACGATAAGTCCCCAGACCGCCATCGCAATCGGGTTGGCCAGGACCACGCGCACCGACGTATGAACGGCTTCGTAGGCGCCGACGTCGCGATCGAGCAGCAGCGGGAAAGCGACCACGGTCGTGCACAACACGACCACGGCGAACGCAAACCCGATCGCGTGACCCAGTATGATCAGCGTCCAGCCGCTCCCGGTCGCGAATATCTCGGTTATGAAACCGGACAGTGACGCTGGCGGCTCGGACCCGAACAGATACTCGTAGAAAAGCTTTGCGGTCAAAAGCCACATGATGAAGATCGCAAACAACATGATCCCGACTGCGGCTATGGCCGGCACAGCCGGGGAATTCCTGACCTCGAACGCGTGGCGCCAGGACGCATCGAGCCCGGCCTCCCGTCTGCGGCTGATTTCGTAGAGTCCGATCGCTGCGAATGGACCGATCAGCGCAAAGCCGGACACGAGCGGAAACAGCAGCGGCAACGCGTTTGCTCCCGATGTCCAGGTGGCAAGCACCACGCCGACAAGTGGATAGATCATGCACAGAAACACGATGTGCGAAGGCTTGACCATGAAGTCGTCGACACCGTGTCTAAGCGCATCGAAAAGATCGGAAACGCCGATCTTTCTCACCCTGGTATGCTCCAGCGTTTCGCTGGCGCCTGCAATCACGTGAAAACTTGCCATGGCCTTCCTCCAGATAGGCTCCGGCAAGGTCGCGGATTTCACGGTGCTAGCGCTCTGCGAGACTGGCCACGCAAACCGCGACCTGCACTGACGCCAACATACTCCTTTACGCCCGATTTGTCGCCTTCCGTCAGCGCCGGCTAATGGTCAGCCACAGCGGGGTGCTGGCTCCAGAGGTTCTTTTTCGGTATTCTCGGGGTGCGAAGGTGAACGTCATGGATACTCGGACGCTTCTCATACTCGGCCTTGGCATCGTCATTCTGTTGCTGTTGGGGTTCTTTGCGCTGCCGGCATAGCGGCACGGGTCGCAACATCTCAACTGCGCAATTGCCGGCCTTGTCTCGGCGGGCGACCACTAAATGGGACCTGCAACGGCTGCCTACTTGGAAAACTGTTTCAGGTAAGCGATGACATTGGCAATGTCCTTGTCATCCTTGAGGCCTGGAAACGTCATTTTCGTCCCTTTGACCATCGCCTGAGGGGCGTGAAGGTAGGTCGTCAGGGTCGGTTCGTCCCATTTGACGCCGGATTTGCCAGCCGCGGTCATGGCCGCGGAATAGCTGAATCCCGGATGCGTGCCGGCCGTGCGGCCGATAACGCCGTTCAATGAAGGACCGACTTTGTTCTGGTCCTTGTCCGCGACATGGCAGACCTTGCATTTGGTGAAGACCTTCTCGCCCGCCGCAGCATCCTGTGCCTGCGATGAGCTCACGAAGGAGGTCGTGGCGAACAAGACGATGAAAAGCGCAATTGCACGCATCGCATTTCCTCTCTGATCGTCGTTTACGTCGGACGATCCGCGTCAGGCCGGCCCGCTGGCATACCCTGCATAGGAGGCGTCCGCGTCTCTCCAGTGGAATTGCGGCACCTACATACCACAGAATCGACCAAGCAGGTAAAAAAAGCCAATTTTTGCGAAGGTTTAGGCTGTGCGTCGGGGAGACTAGCTGCCCCAAAAGGGCAAAAGCGGTGCAAGCCTGTTCTGAACGGCAATGCTCAAGGCGGATCGGTTTTGCAGCTTGCCGCGATCCTGCCGACCGCCTCCGAGAGACCCGCAAGTTCGAAATCGGCCTCGCCACGTCCCGACAGCAGGCCGAAGCGCCATGACAGTGTCAGCCGGTTCGCTGAGACCAGGCGCTTGATGCCGTCGTCGCCATCCCTGACCAGCGTTCTGCGGCGTGGGCCGACCTCCCAGCTTTCATCGGTTTTGCCGCCACCGTCGACAATGACGGAGATGGTGATCTTGCGGCTGGCGGAGACGGCATCGTTGAGCTGAAGCCATTCGCTCCAGCGTGGCTCGCCATCCGGCCGGCAGGCCAAAGTCAGCACCGGACTGTAGCCCAATGCCCCACCGCCGGTGATCAGCTTGTTGCTGGCATGGAGCGATGCCGTGATCTGGCCATCATCGCCGGCGCCGACGCTCCAGTTGCCGAGATTCGGCTCGGCCCGGGCGGCGCCTGCGGCCGCAAACAAGAGCGCCGCGGCAACGACCACGTCTCTCATCATGAACCCCAACCTCACCAATGCCTCCAGATGCCCGCGGATGCGATGAAGCGCAGATAATGTTCAACGGTTGGTATCGCCAGCGTCAGACCATCAAGACAAGTTGCCTGTGTTGCCGCGCCGCCACAATGAAATGCCCCGCAATGAAAAAAGGCCGCCCGGAGGCGGCCTTCGAAATCGCGGTATTGAAACCTGTCACTCGGCTTCCTTGGCAGCCTTCTTCTTCGGCGCGGCCTTCTTCTTCGGCTCTTCCACCTCATCGGTGGCTTCGCCCGCCTTTGCTTCACTTGCCTTGGCTTCGGTCTTCTTCGAAGAAGCCTTCTTGGCCGGCTTTGCCTTGGTCGTGGTTTCGGCCTCTTCGTCGTCGGCCATCAGCTCGTCCTTGCTGACCTTGACGTCGTTGACCGAGATCTGGCCGAGCAGATAGTCGACGACCTTCTCCTCGAACATCGGCGCCCGCAGAGCGTTGATGGCTTCCGGGTTGCTGCGATAATACTCGAATGCTTCCTGCTGCTGGTTGGCCGGGAAGCGGCGCACCTGTTCGAGCAGACCGCGCTGAAGTTCCTCGTCCGACACTGTGACGCCGGCCTTCTCGCCGATCTCGGCCAGAACCAGGCCGAGGCGCACGCGGCGCTCGGCAAGGCGCATATATTCGGCGCGCGCCTCTTCTTCCGTCGTCTCCTCATCGGTGAAAGTACGGCCTGCGGCTTCAAGGTCGCGGTTGACCTGAGCCCAGATGTTGTTGAACTCGGCCTCGACGAGCTTCGAGGGCGCTTCGAAGGAATAGGCGGAATCGAGCTGGTCGAGCAGCTGCCGCTTCACCTTCTGACGGGTCATCGAGCCGAACTGGTTCTCGATCTGGCCGCGCACGATCTCGCGTAGGCGCTCAAGCGATTCCAGGCCGAGATTCTTGGCCGTCTCGTCATTGACTTCAAGCTCGCCGGGCGCCGACACTTCCTTCACCGTGACGTCGAAGGTGGCTTCCTTGCCGGCCAGATGCGCCGCCTGGTAGTTTTCGGGGAATGTGACGGTGACCTGCTTCTCGTCGCCGGCCTTCGAGCCGACCAACTGGTCCTCGAAGCCCGGGATGAACTCCTTGGAGCCGAGCACAAGCGGCTGGTCGTTGCCGGCACCGCCGGCGAAAGCCTCGCCGCCGATCTTGCCGACATAGTCGATGCTGACGCGGTCGCCTTCGGCGGCCTTGCCGGTCTTCGGCTCATAGCTGCGCGCCGATTCGGCAACGCGCTTGACCTGATCCTCGACTTCCGATTCCGGCACGTCATAGACCTGACGCGTCACCTTGATGTCGGAAAAGTCCTTGATTTCGATCGCCGGAATGACTTCGTAGTTGAGGCTGAATTCGAAGTCGGAGCCGCCGGCCAGGATCTTCTCGGCCTCTTTCTCGTCCTCGGTCATGATCACTTCGGGCTGCATGGCGGCCTTCTCGCCGCGCTCCGAGATGATGGAGCGGGTCGAATCGTTGAGGATCTCGTTGACGACCTCGGCCATGAACGACTTGCCATACACCTTGCGCAGGTGCTGCACCGGCACCTTGCCGGGGCGGAAGCCGTTGATGCGCACCTTGGCGCGGGCATCGGTCAGCCGCGCCATCAGCTTGGCTTCCATGTCACCGGCCGGCACGGTGATCTTGATCTCGCGCTTGAGACCGGAGTTGAGCGTTTCGGTGACCTGCATCCTAGAACCTTTGTTTCACAATGAGACTGCCAAACGGTCTTAGCCGTTTACAGCCTGCCGGTATGATGTTGCCGGAAATGGCTTTTGGTACGGAACCTGGCGATTTGACCGCTGATGCGGCTCAAACTCCCTGAACTGCGCCTTGCCAAATGCGAATAAGTTTTTGTTTTTCCTGGAACTTTTCACATCTTGCAGAAGCGGAAATTCACTTTCCGTCACATTCGACACGCCTTTTGTCACAGGCTAGGCTAATTTTCAACTATCTTCGCTCCAATGCATGTCGCCCAAAAGTGCGCAGCGGTTTTGGGGGAACGACATGCATCAAAACAACAAAAAAAAAAAAGCGGAAGGACCCCGTTTATAAAACCCGGCCGGGGGAAGGGGGCCGGGGGGGCGAACC
>NZ_JBVVQH010000024.1:98193-131973 GCF_055811115.1 Mesorhizobium sp. WSM4832
CCTAAATTACATATCCCTAAAATTCCCACCGCTTTTTTTACCCCTCATTCTATATTTAAAAAAATTTTCCCAAAAATCCACTGCCCCAAAAACCCCCCCGGGTTTTTGGGGCTAACGGCATGCATCGAAACAGAGACCAAAGCGCGTCGCCTGAAACCATTTTCGACGCGACGCGCTTTAGCCGGATAAGCATGACTTGGGCGCCGACATTGACAGAATGATGGCTACATGGGATTGCCGGGGAAAGCGGATGTGGCGGAATTGGTAGACGCCCTGGATTTAGGTTCCAGTGCCGAAAGGCGTGGGGGTTCGAGTCCCTTCATCCGCACCACCCTTCGCTCTGAAGAGCTTCGGGTGGCGAGCCATCCTGAGCTCGTCTGAGCGAAGGGTGTCCTCCGAAGCCTTGGCGAAGGAGGACGGCGCGTCCCCAGAGTCAACGCCAAAACTAACCCTAATAAAGCGGCTCCTCGAACAGCGCTTTCTCGCCATCCATCAGTGCCTTGATCTGTGCCGTGCCGTTGGCCGCGAGCGCGAGCTTGATGCCGAACGGCCGCACGCGCATGTCATTCTGGATCGCCATGCCCTCGCCTTCCGGCAGGTAGAAGCGTCCGATTCCATAGTCCGGCGCGATCGTCGTGTCGGGACTGCGAAGATCCCAGCCCGCCGCGACATGCCCGGCGATATCCGCCTCGTCCGCGCCGGCCGGAGCAGGCGCCTTGCCGAACCAGGCTGCCGTCGGCTGCCAGTAGCCGTCGCCGCCCCTCTTCAAACGCACCATGATCGAGCTGTCATCGCTGGAAAATGCGCCTTGCGGGACGTTGGCAATCAGCTTCACCGGGATCCGCGAAATATTGTTGTTGAGCGAGATATAGTCGCCGCGCAGGAGATCGCGCGGGTCGACCGGCTCGACTTTCAGCAGTACTTCCTTGCCGTTCCGCAGGATCGCCGCGCGGCCGGCGATGATCCAGCTGAGAAAGCCGATCTGGACAAGCGCCAGCACCAGCGCCGAGATGATCAGTTTCTTGCCGGTCATGCCGCTGCTCCCGTCTCGGCCGGCGCTCTCATGCGCTTCTCTATGCGGATGATGACCAGCGCCAGAATGCCGAGCAGCACCGCCGCCGCCAGGAAGAAGCCGGCCGTATCCAGCATCGACTGCAAGGTGACGCTGTAGATGATGGCGAGCTCGAAGGCGAAGCCGGCATAGGCCAGCCAGCGCAACCCCCTGCTCTCGCGGCCCGCCAGCATGATCGCCGAGACGATGCCGGCCAGCGCCACGATCGAGGCGACAGCGAAGCCGCTGTTGTAGGTGCTTTCATCCGCCAGCTCGAACTGGATCATGGCCAGGCCGGTCAGGAAGCCGAGCAAGGCGTGCAAGGGCAGGCGACCGCCAAGCTGAAGGATCCTGTCGATCGGGTCGCCCGCAAAAACCGCCGCGGCAAACAGCAACGCTGAGACGACGACCAGCGGAACGGCGATCCGCAATGTGCTGTGATCCCCGACTAGGAGCACGAGATAGAAAAGCACCGACGGGATGATCAGATGACGCGAGGCCTGGCTGCGTGTCCAGAACGAAACGGCAAACAGCACGATCGCCATGACGATGAAGAAATGCAGAAAGTCGGCACGGCCGAAAAAGTCGAAGCCCTTGAGGAACAGCCAGGCATCCGCGATGCCGACCGCCGCCACCGTGAGCGGGTTCGAGCGCAACGCCACGGCTGCCAGCCCCGTGCCGGCGCACCATGTCACCAGCGCCGAGGCTTCGTCACCGGAGAGATGATACATCTGGCCGATCAGCGCGATCGATCCGCCGAAGGCCGCGGCGGCGACGATCCACAGCGCCTCGCCGATCGCGGCATGGTCGCGGGTCTTCAGCACCGCGCCGCCGACATAGCCTGCAATAATGACGGCGAACAGCGCCGCAACTCGTGCCAGGCGCGGGATGGCCTCCCAATTGGCGGCGACGAAAATCAAGATCGCCGCGCCGAACAAGAGCGCAGCCATCATCGCCAGGATGGAGCCGAAACTAAGCGACGCGCGCTCGTTGGCGGCGACATCTTGCGTCAATGCTTCCGCCGTGGCGGGATCGATCAGCCCCGCCTCCCGCCAGCGGGCGATATCCGCCCTCACCCGTGTAGCATAGCCCGCCATGCAGATCCCCCAAAGCCCGGTCGTTTTCTAAGCCGGAACCGCCAAACCGTTGACGCGGCGGCATTTTCCGATTCGGCCTTCTTTGTGACGCAGGCGTGAATGGCCGTTAATGCTGCATTGCACAATTTGCATTGCTGCCATGCGCCAACGGCACTTTTAAACCGATATGATCCCACCTATTTTCTGTTCGTACACAAACGGAATGATCCGAAGCAAAGACGAAACGAGAACTACCATGAACCTGATCCGCAACTACCGCAACTGGCGCCGCTACCGGGACACCGTCTCCGAGCTGACCCGCCTGTCGAACCGTGAACTGACCGACCTCGGCATCAGCCGCAGCGACATCCACTTCGTCGCCCGCAAGGCGGTCTAATCCGCTTCGGACCGCAAATGGTCCGAACCAGTTTTGAAGAGAGTAACGACAATGAACCTGATCCGCAGCTATCGTAACTGGCGCGTCTACCGCGACACCGTTACCGAGTTGGGTCGGCTTTCGAACCGCCAGCTTCATGATCTCGGCATCGTTCGCGATGAGATCAAGATGGTCGCCCGCAAGGCGATCTAACCAGGGATTTCGCCAGGGTCGACCTCCTCCCCGACCCTGACGGATACGGTCAGCCTTCACCTCCTCCCGAGGGTTGACCACCAAAACGGCGCCCGCCGGACCTCCTCCCCCGGCGGGCGTTGTTCAGAAGCGAACGAAGTTCGTCTTCCAGGGGTTTCGCCCCCTCTAAAAAGCGAAATGAATTTCGTCAAAGCCGACCTCCTCCCCGGCAATGACGAATAAGGTCGATCTTCACCTCCTCCCGAGGATCGGCCCCCAAAACGACACCCGCCGGACCTCCTCCCCCGGCGGGTGTTGTTTTTTTGGCGTCTGATTTCCCGCCACGTCCGTTGCCGCCCGGCAATTGCAATCGGGCCGCCAAGCGATTATTCCGGCGCACATGAGCAAAAATCCTGTACACGTCATCGGCGGCGGCCTCGCCGGCTCCGAGGCCGCATGGCAAATCGCCGAGGCCGGCGTCCCCGTCGTGCTGCATGAAATGCGCCCGGTGCGCGGCACCGACGCGCACAAGACCGACGGTCTGGCCGAGCTTGTCTGCTCAAACTCCTTCCGCTCCGACGATGCCGAGAACAACGCGGTCGGCCTGCTGCACGCCGAAATGCGGCTTGCGGGCTCGCTGATCATGAGCGCCGGCGATGCGCACCAGGTTCCGGCCGGCGGCGCGCTGGCCGTCGACCGCGACGGCTTTTCCGATGCCGTCACCGCGAAGATCGAAGCGCATCCGCTGATCACCATCCAGCGCGAGGAAGTGCCCGGACTGCCGCCCAAGGAATGGGACCAGGCGATCATAGCTACCGGCCCGCTGACGGCGCCCTCGCTGGCGCAGTCGATCGCGGAAGCCACCGGCGCCGATGCTCTGGCCTTCTTCGACGCGATCGCGCCGATCATCCATTTCGACACCATCGACATGGATACCTGCTGGTTCCAGTCGCGCTACGACAAGGTCGGCCCCGGCGGCACCGGCAAGGACTACATCAACTGCCCGATGGACAAGGAGCAGTATTTTGCCTTCATCCAGGCGCTGCTGGATGGCCAAAAGACCGAGTTCAAGCAGTGGGAAGGCACGCCCTATTTCGACGGCTGCCTGCCGATCGAGGTGATGGCCGAGCGCGGCGTCGAGACGCTGCGCTACGGGCCGATGAAGCCGATGGGGCTGACCAACGCCCACAATCCGACGGTCAAGGCCTATGCGGTGGTGCAGCTTCGCCAGGACAATGCGCTGGGCACGCTCTACAACATGGTCGGTTTCCAGACCAAGCTGAAGCATGCCGAGCAGGTGCGCATCTTCCGCACCATCCCGGGGCTCGAAAACGCCGACTTCGCGCGCCTCGGCGGCCTGCATCGCAATACATACATCAACTCGCCGACGCTGCTCGATCCTTCGCTGCAGCTGAAATCGCGGCCGGGCCTGCGCTTCGCCGGCCAGATCACCGGCTGCGAAGGCTATGTCGAGAGCGCCGCGATCGGCCTGCTCGCCGGCCGTTTCGCCGCCGCAGAGCGGCTTGGCCAGGCGCCCTCGCTGCCGCCGTCGACCACCGCCTTCGGCGCGCTGCTCAACCACATCACCGGCGGCCATATCGTCTCGGATGACGAGCCAGGCAAGCGCTCCTTCCAGCCGATGAACGTCAATTTCGGCCTGTTCCCGCCGGTCGAAGCGCCGAAGATCGAAGGCAAGCGCCTGCGCGGTAAGGACAAGACCGTCGCCAAAAGGCACGCCATCACCTCGCGCGCGCTGGCCGATTGCCGCGGATGGCTGGGGCTGCCAGCGCAGGCGCAAGCTGCGGAATAAGCTTTTCGGTTCCGGTTGGACGACCCATATAAAGTAGGATATCGTCCTACTTTATATGCATGGAGGCAATGCCATGGAAGCCGCCGAGAAACTGTCGATCACCGTCACGCCAGCCATGGCACGAATGATCCGTGAAAAGGTCGAGGACGGCTCCTTCGGCTCGGCAAGCGAGGTGATCCGCGCCGCGCTTCGTGCCTTCCAGCGCGAGGAGCAAGAACATGCCGAGCGTATGGCATCGATCCGGGCACGGGTGAAGGCATCGATCGAGGACAAGAGGCCAGCCGTCCCGCTCGATGAGGCAATCGACCGGGTAAAGAGCCGGATTTCGCAACTGGCGCGAGACAATGATGATCCAGCGTCTCGCCGTCGTTCTTAGCGAAGCAGCCATAGCCGACCTCGAAGCCATTGCCGCCTATATCCTTGAGAGCGGAGGCAGCGAAAGCGTCGCCAACGGTTTCATCGATCGGATAAGAGAGCGCTGCCAAAGTATCGGTAATGCCCCATGGGGCGGCCGCCTAGGCGAGGGTATAATGCAGGGGCTAAGGACAGTTCCGTTCGAGCATTCAGCGGTAATCGCCTATGTCATTGAGGGTGATAGCGTATTTATCGTCAACGTCTTCTACGGCGGCCGCGACTTTGAAGCGCTCATGCGTGGCGACAATCCATCCTGACGGGGCTAACTACTCCGCCGGCTCTGCACCCGCCGCCGGCAATCCCGGCTTCCCCGCCTGTGACGGATTCCTCCGCACATAAGCCGCCTTCAGCGTTTCCGACGTGTCGCGCGAGCCGTCATGGCTCCAGCCTGGCGGCTGGATAAGATAATTGAGCCGCTGGCGCAGCGTCAGTCCCGGCGTCAGTGCATCCTTGAACATGCCGATCCATTCGTGGAAGGCCACCTTCAGCGGGTTGAAGGTGCCGATGTTCTTGACGATGCCGTAGCGCGGCCGGTCCTCCTCCAGCTCCTCGACGAAAGTGCCGAACATGCGGTCCCAGATGATCAGCGTGCCGGCGAAATTGGCGTCGAGATAGCGCGGATTGGTGGCGTGGTGGACGCGGTGGTGCGACGGCGTGTTGAAGATGAATTCGAACCAGCCCCACATCTTGCCGATCGTCTCGGTGTGGATCCAGAACTGCCAAACCAGGTTGAAGCCGAAGACGAAGGCAATCACCGCCGGGTGGAAGCCGAGCAGCACCAGCGGTGCCTGCAGCATGAAGGTGAAGGTGAACAGGCCGGTCCAGCTCTGCCTGAGCGCCGTCGAGAGGTTGTAGTGCTGGCTGGAATGATGGTTGACGTGCTCTGCCCACACCCAGCGCACCCGATGCGCGATGCGATGATAGACATAATAGCGCAGGTCATCGAGCAGGAAGGCGGCGACGAACACCCAGATCGACAGGCCCAGATTGAAGAAGCGGAACTGCCACACCCACAGCAGCGCCCAATAGGACACCACGCCGAGCAGGAGGCCGGCGACGACATTGCCCGTGCCCATCATCAGGCTGGCCAACGTGTCGCGTGTCTCGAACGATCCCTTGGCGCGGCCGCTGCGCACCAGCCAGAGCTCGATCAGGATCGCCGCGACGAAGAAAGGAATGGCAAGCTGGGTGACCTGCGGGAAATTATACTGGTCCATCACGCCGCCTTTCGGTTCTGATCGCGGCCTTGCAGCGCCGCCGCCACGGCTCGCGCGCCGGCCTCGTCGGCAAAGACGAAACTGCCGCCTTTCCATGTGAAATCATTCAGCCGCAGCGAGACCACATTCCCTTCCCCGGCCAGCGCCAGGATGTCGTGCGGCGTGACGATGCGCGTCAGAAAACAGTCGCCGATGCTCTGGACGATGCCGCAGCGCTGCGGCCCGAGGTCGAGAAATGCCGCATGATTGTCGGCAGTCAGCCGCACGGCGCCCGGCTTTTCGTCGGCAAAATCCTCGGCAAAGCGTGCAAGCGCCTGATCCGCGCCGGCAAGCGTCGCGGTTGTCGTGCCGCCGGTGAAATGAACGGCCGCGACGGACAAAGCGATGCCGAACACGACTAGGATGACCAGGACTGGCAGGCTCATGGAAGGCGGCTCCTCCGGCGGCCCGCATTTCTTTGACGCGGATCCACGAGGCAGAATCCCTAGCACGATTGACGTTTACGTCAAAGGGGCGTCCAGCCCCGCATCGCATGACGCAAGAGCAGCCAGTGCCGGCGCAAAGTGGAGAGCGTCGCCGTCGCGTTGAGCGGCGACCCGCCCGCTTTCTCCATCCTATGGAGATAAGCGCGGGTCAGCGCCAGCGGCAGGAAGGCGGGCCGCAGCGCGACGGGGAGCGCCGGCGCGCCTTTCTCGAAGGCGTTGAGATGCTCGCGCGCCAATGCGATCATCGCCGCGACCGCGCGCTCCGCGGCGGCCCCGCCCTCTCCTTTGATGAACTCGTCCGGCGCTGTGCCGGCCGCCGCCAGGATGTTGGCGGGAACGAAGCACTGTCCGCGCCGGCGATGCAGCGGCAGCAGCAACAACAGGCCGGTGATAGCCTGCGCGCAACCGGCCCTGCCCGCCAGTTCGGCAAAGCGAGGCGCCGCGACCGGATCGAGCACTATCGCGGCAAGCTGGATCAGTGCTGCGGCCGTTTCGCCGCAATAGCCCTCCAGATCGGTCCGCGACGGCATCGGATCGTCATAGAGATCGAAAATCCGCGCCTCGAGCATGTTGTCGAAAGCAGCTTTCGGCAGCCGGTTGGCGATGATCGCAGCGCGCAGCGCATCGGCGATCGGATGGCCTGTCCCGGCATCCCCGTCGGCCGCGATGACGTCGCGCCACCATTGCAGCCTCACCTCGCCCGGCAGCGGCTCGTGGATGCGATCGCGCACGCCGGCGATTTCGGCGTTGAAGGCATAGAGCGCAAGCAAGGTGTCGCGTTTGCCGGCCGGCGCGTAGAGCGCCGACAGATACCGGTCATGGTCGGCGGCGCGCACCGCATCGATGACGATGTCGCCATTCCTGCCGATGTTGGAAGTGCCGGCCATTCAATCGACGGCAATCAACGCCGCGGCCACGGCGCGATCCTCGGCCAGGAGCACATTGTAGGTCCGCACCGCCGCTCCCGTCGACATCGGGTCGGCCGAGATGCCGGCTTCCTTGAGCGCTGCGCGCAGCGCGGCCGGCAGCGGCCGCAGGTCCTTGCCCATGCCGACCAGCAGGATCTCCACCTTGCCGGCCTCGGCGAACAGCCTGTCGAAGTCCGAGGCCTTCAGCGCCAGCGGATCGGCCGGCTCCCAGCCATGGATGCCTGACGGCAGGACGAGCAGCGACCCGCGATGCGACATGTCGGCAAAGCGAAAGCCGCCATTGCCATAGGCCTCGATCGGCGCCTTGCCCGGGAAATGCGCCTCGCGGATGATGATGCCTTTGGCCATGGGACTAGAGCATGATGCCGAAAAGTGTGGAGCGGTTTTCGGACGACATCATGCTCTATCCCTTTGATTAAAGCCGGATGATTTCAGGTCGAACAGACTTGAAATCATCCGGCTCCGACGGCGTCAGGTCGCCACGGCCTTGCCATTCACCGGCTTTTCCTCTTCCGTCGTCGCGGCCTGCGGCCGCAACTTGAACAGGATCAACAACGGCGCGGCGATGAAGATCGACGAATAGGTGCCGAACACCACGCCAAACAGCATCGCCAGCGTGAAGGAGCGGATCACCTCGCCGCCGAACAGCACCAGCGCCAACAGCGCCAGGGACGTCGTGACAGACGTCAGCGTGGTTCTCGACAGCGTCTCGTTGATGGCGTTGTTCAACAGCTGCGGCAGCGGCATCTTCTTGTATTTTCGCAGATCCTCGCGGACGCGGTCGTAGACGACGATCGTATCGTTCAGCGAATAGCCGATGATGGTCAGGATCGCAGCCAGCGAGGACTGGTTGAACTCCAGCCCCGTCAGGACGAAGAAGCCGATCGTCATCACCACGTCGTGCACCGTGGCGACGATGGCGCCGACCGCGAACTGCCACTCGAAGCGGAACCAGACATAGAGCAGGATGCCGGCCAGGGCGACCAGCATGGCGATCGTGCCCTGCTTGGCAAGCTCGCCGGAGACGGTCGGTCCGACCACCTCGACACGGCGGAAGTCGTACTGGTCCTGCAGTTCGCCCCGCACCTTGTCGATGACGGTCTGCTCGGCATTCTCGCCGGCGTCCTGCGTGCCGACGCGGATCAGGACGTCGTTCGGCGCGCCGAACTGCTGCACCTGGATCTCGCCGATGTTGAGATCGGAAAGCCTGTTGCGGATGTCGCCGAGATCGGCGTCGCCCTGCTTGGACTGCACCTCGATTATCGAGCCGCCCTTGAAGTCGATGCCGTAGTTGATGCCGAGGGTCAGGAATCCGACAACCGAGAGGATGGACAACGTGCTTGAAAGCGCAAAGGTCCAGCGGCGGATGCCCATGAACGGGATCTTGGTGCCCGGCGGGATGAACGTGACCGGAGCGCGCGGCAGTTCCTTCGGGCGGGCGCGGCGCAGCCAGATCGACACCAGCATGCGGGTGAAGGTGAAAGCGGTGAAGACCGTGGTCAGAATGCCGATCGCGTAGGTGATCGCGAAGCCCTTGACCGGACCTGTGCCCAGCCAGAACAGCACCACGGTGGCGATCAGCGAGGTGACGTTGGAGTCCACGATCGTCGCCAGCGCCTTGGAGAAGCCGGTGTCGATTGCCTGGATCACCGAGCGGCCGGCTCGTCGCTCCTCGCGGATGCGCTCATAGATCAGAACGTTGGAGTCCACCGCCATGCCGATGGTGAGCACGATACCGGCGATACCAGGCAGAGTGAGCGTGGCGCCCAGCAGCGAGAGCGCGCCGACGATCATCGCCACATGCACGGCCAAAGCAACATTGGCGAGGAAACCGAGGAAGCCATAGGCAACGAACATGAAAGCGACGACGAGGATCGAGCCGATCACACCCGCCACCTTGCCGGCATGGATCGAGTCCTGACCGAGGCCGGGACCGACCGTGCGCTCTTCGATGATCGTCAGCTTCGCCGGCAAGGCGCCGGCGCGCAGCAGCACGGCAAGATCGTTGGCGCTTTCCGCTGTGAAATTGCCGGATATCTGGCCGCTGCCACCGAGGATCGGCTCGCGGATAACCGGCGCCGAAATCACCTGATTGTCGAGAACGATGGCGAACGGCTTGCCGACATTCTGCTGCGTCGCCTGGCCGAACCGCGTCGCCCCGCGCGAATTGAAGGTAAACGAAACGACCGGCTCATTGGTCTGCGAGTTATAAGTCGGCGTCGCATTCGACAGGTCTTCACCCGACACGATGACGCGGTTCTCGACCAGATAAGGAACAGGAGGATCGTCCTGTGAATAGAGGACTGAATCGCCCGGCGGCGGGCGGTTCTTCATCGCATCCTGAACCGGCACCGACGTATCGACCATCTGGAACGTCAGCTTGGCGGTCTGGCCGATGATGTCCTTGAGCCTTTGCGGATTCTGAAGCCCGGGCACCTGGACCAGGATGCGGTCGTCGCCCTGCCGCTGCACGATCGGCTCGGTGGTGCCGAGCGCATTGACGCGCCGCTCGACCACCTCGATCGCCTGCGACAGCGCCGTCGACGTGCGATATTTGAT
Source organism: Mesorhizobium sp. WSM4832 (assembly GCF_055811115.1). Lineage (NCBI taxonomy): Bacteria > Pseudomonadati > Pseudomonadota > Alphaproteobacteria > Hyphomicrobiales > Phyllobacteriaceae > Mesorhizobium > Mesorhizobium sp. WSM4832. The sequence continues at coordinate 108,303 of NZ_JBVVQH010000024.1, forward strand.
GCCCGCATCCGTAACGGTGAACTTCAACAATCCAGGCTCGGAATCGTCCAGCGTCATCGACTGCACGGCGCCGCCGGCAAAGAGACCAGCCGTGACCGGATTGGTTATCGGCTTGAGCGCCGTCTTCGCGGCTTCGACCTGGCTCTGATCGTTGACGCGCACCTGCACGGTGCGGCCCGTTCCACCAAGTCCGGTATATTGGATCTTGGCGTCGCGCAGCAGCGTCCTGATCTCATCGCGCGTTGTCTCCAGCTGATCCTTGATCAGATCGTTCTGGTCCATCTGCAGCAGGATGTGCGAACCACCCTGGAGGTCGAGGCCGAGCGTCATCTGCCGCTTCGGCACCCAGCTCGGCAACTGCGCCAGCATGCTTGCCGGGAAAAGGTTGGGCGCGGCGAGGATCACTGTGATGGCCACGGCCAGCCAGATCAGGATCATCTTGAGGCGCGAGAAATAGAGCATTCGTGTTATCCGTTCAGGCGTACAAGCGGCAGCGTTCCGCCATCGGCTCGGTTGTTGGCTATCGTCGTCATTTCAACCACGGCCGGCCCTATCGTGCTTCCTCGACGATTGTCAATCGCGCCGGCAACGCACCGGTGCGAAACAACAGGGCAAGTTCGTTGGCGCTTTCAGCCGTGAAATTGCCCGATATCTGGCCCGTGCCATGTTCGATGGGCTCGCGGATGATCGGCGCTGAAATCACGTGATCGTCAAGGATCACGGCAAATGGCTTGCCGATATTCCGCGTGGTCGCCCATTTAAAACGTTGCGTACCCTTCGAATCGAGCCGGAATGCGACGACAAACTGTTCTGTAGACCCGTCGCGGGTCGCTTCCGCGTCCAGCACACTGTCGCCCGAGACAAGCACCCTATCTTCGATCAGATAGGGAACTGGCGGATCATCCAGGGTGTAAAGCACCGTTGAACCGGCAGGCGCCTGGCCATTGACCGCATCGTCTACGGGCGTCGAAGTATCGACCAATTGGAAGCTCAGTCGGCCTTGCCGAGCGAGGGTTTGCGCCAAGCTGTGCAAATCCGCAACGCTTGGCGCCTGAACCAGTATGCCGTTATCCGTCAACTGGACCGCGGGATCGGCCACGCCAAGTTCGTTGAGGCGATTTTTGATGATCTCTATCGACTGTATGAGTGCGGCATAGGTTCGATACTTCGCGCCGGCATCAGTCATTGTAAACTTCAACAGGCCGCGCTCGCTATCGTCCAGCGCAAACTCCTGGACCGGACCTTCCTTGCCGGCAATAGGATCGACCACCGCCTTGAGTGCCGCTTTGGCGGCCTCGACTTGCCCTGGATCGCCAATGCGCAGTTGAACCGTGAGGCCCGATACAACAAGGCCGCTATAGCTGATACTGGGTTCGGCGTCGCGAAGCAGCGTCCTGATCTGGTCGCGCATTGCTTCCAGCCGGCGGCTTTTTACCTGGTCCGTATCGAGGTGAAACAGAATATGCGCACCGGGCACCGCGGCAAGAACATTCGACGCGCCGAAGACCATTGAGATGAGGGCAAGCCCCATCATCATGACCCTCAGGCGCGAAAGATAGACCATATGCCGCCGTTCGTCAGAACTCTGCCCGCGGCTATCGCCGCCGGGGTTTCACCTACTTCTTGGCGTTCTGGTTCGCCACCGGCTCGCCCTTGACGCGCACGTCCGAGATCGTCGAGCGCAGCGCCGTCACCTTGGTTCCGCCGCCAAGGTCGATTTCCAGCTCATTGTCGTCGATCACCTTGGTCACCTTGCCGACGAAGCCGCCGCCGGTCACCACCGTGTCGCCGCGGCGCACCGCCGACAGCATTTCCTGGCGCTTCTTCAGCTGCGCGCGCTGCGGCCGGATGATCAGAAAATACATGATCACGAAAATCAGGACAAACGGCAAAATCGATATGAACATGTCTGGCGAGGCGCCGATGCCTTGGGCGTATGCCGGTGTAACAAACATCGAGAAACTCCTGGATATGAAATACCGCCGGGGCGGCCCCGCGAAAATTTGGCCGGAATATAGTCGGTAACGTTGCCAATGCAACTGCGCTGCGAGCCGAATCCGTTGCTTTTCCAGCCGTTTGGCGCGTGCTAGAGCGTCGCAGTCGCGTTCGCCGAAAGATCATGCTCCAACAAAAGCTTGGGGCTGGTTCTTGCAGTACCGCCGCGAAACCTGCTTCGACAAACCGGAATGCCTGAACAAAAGAACTGATATGACCGACAGCCTGGACGCCCTGAACAAGAAACTCGACCGCCTGATCGAGGCGGTTTCCCGCCTCGCCCCGCCGCCCGTTCCGCAAACCGATCTCGGCGTCGCCGAATGCTTCGTCTGGCAGGCCGAACCCGGCTATCTGGAGCCTGTGCGCAAGGTGAACCGCGTCGATATCGGCTTGATCCGCGGCGTCGACCGCGTGCGCGACATCCTGCTCGACAACAGCGAGCGCTTCGCCTCGGGCTATGCGGCCAACAATGTGCTGTTGTGGGGCGCGCGCGGCATGGGCAAGTCGTCGCTGGTCAAGGCCGTGCATGCCACCGTGAACGCCTCCGACAAGCTCGACCGGCCGCTGAAGCTGATCGAGATCCACCGCGAGGATATCGACACGCTGCCCAAGCTGATGGGCCTGTTGAAGGCGGCTCCCTATCGCTTCATCCTGTTTTGCGACGACCTGTCCTTCGACCATGACGACACGTCGTACAAATCGCTCAAGGCGGCGCTCGAAGGCGGTGTCGAAGGCCGGCCCGCCAATGTCATCTTCTACGCCACCTCCAACCGCCGGCATCTGTTGCCGCGCGACATGATCGACAATGAACGCTCGACCGCCATCAACCCTTCCGAAGCGGTGGAGGAAAAGGTCTCGCTCTCCGACCGTTTCGGGCTGTGGCTCGGTTTCCACAAATGCTCGCAGGACGAATATCTCGACATGATCGACGGCTATGTCCGCTACCACGGCCTGGCGATCGACCCGGAACAGCTACGCGCCGAGGCGCTGGAATGGGCGACGACGCGCGGCAGCCGTTCCGGCCGCGTCGCCTGGCAGTTCACCCAGGACCTCGCCGGCCGGCTCGGAAAGCCGCTGAAGGACTGAAGCGTGATGTCATTTGGGCGAGTATGCCCCGCGCACGTCGCGCGGCGTTTGGCCGATCTCGCGGCGCATCCAATGCGCCAGATGTGACTGGTGCGCGAAGCCCGTCAATGCCGCAACCTCGCTTGTGCTAAGGTCGCCTCGCCGCAGCAGAACGCGCGCCCGTTCCACGCGACGTCGCAACACGTAGCGATGCAAGGTGACGCCCATAGCCGCCTTGAACCATGTCCGCAGGTGCGAACTGCTCGCGCCGGCAACCCGGCTCAGTTGATCAATCGAAAGCGGTTCGTGGAGAGCGGTCTCGATGTGCTCCAGGACACGCTTGAGCTGGGTGTCCGACAACCGGTCTATTCGAACCAGGTCTGGACCATCGAGGCCAAGCAGCCTCACCGCAAGCGCGGCGCCAATGCTGTCGGCAAACAAAGGGCCACTCGGCGCGTCTGCATCGAGATCGCTCTGCAGTGCTCGAGCGAGATGTTGGATACGCTGGTCGCGAAGCAGATGGCGCATCTCGAGCCGCGATGCTCGCGCCCTGCCGCCAAGTTCCGCGGCGACCCTTTCCATCAAGGCTGGCTGCAAGACGATCTCCATCGTGTCGAACGGGGTTTCAGCCTCGAAACCGCCCTCCTCGCCAGCCGGCACTAGGTCGATATCGCCAGCGCGCCTGACAAAATATCGCCCGACCTCATTGCAGTAGGAGCGCGTCGCCACGCTTGCATGCACCATAATGCGATGATGTGGCGCTCGGGCCAGACGATAGACGCCTGCTTCAATATGCCGGGAAACCATAGCTACGTCGGACGAGGATCGGGCCGGAGCGAATTGCGGACGCATGCTCTCTCGATTCATGGCAAAACCTGCTCAAGATTTGGCAATTCCCGCGCGATTTTCAACGCCGCGAACTTGTACTTCCGCCTCTCCATCAAGCTTGGAAGAGAGGTTGCCATGAGTTTTTATGTTGTTGTCGGTGCGGGCCCGGTTGGACGCGAGACGGCTCGCCTGCTTGGCGAAGAAGGCCATGATGTCGTTCTCACGAGCCGAAGCGTCGGTTCGAACGCGTTGCGGAACGTGCGGGCCATACGGGCCGACGCCACGGACGCTTCAGAACTGTCGCGTATCTGCCGAGGCGCCGATGCCATTTTCATGTGCGCCATGGCCACATATCATCGATGGCCAACCGACTTTTTCCCGATAATCGACGGCACCGTGCGCGCCGCGGAAGCGGTAGGCGCGAAACTCATCGTGCTCGGAAACCTCTATGGCTATGGGAAAAATACCGATAATCCGCTTCGTACCGACATGCCGCTGGACCCGAGTTCGAAGAAGGGAACCGCCAGGACGATCATGTGGCAGCGGGCGGTCCGCGCCAGCGTACCGGCGCTCGAAGTACGGTCCAGCGACTATCTCGGACATGGCGCGATCAGCTACTTCTCACTGGTCGCGCTGCCCTCCATCATCGAGGGCAAGCCTGTCGCCTTCATCGGAGACCTCGACGCGACTCATGCCTGGACCTTCACCAAGGACGTCGCCAGGACACTTGTCGCGGCCTCCCGCTACACGGGCGAATGGGGACGGGCGTTTCATGTCCCCTCCCACCACGCCTCGCCCCGCGAGCTCATCCGGAAAACCGCGGCAATGCTCGGACGGGAGATTTCTGAGACACGCTCCTATTCCGTCCCCGAGATGGAAGCGCTGGGCATGCATGAGCTCATCGAGATGAGCTACCTCTTCGAGAGCCCCTTGCTGGTTGATTCCTCAGACGCCGAAGCGCTTTTAGGCGTGAAGGCAAGCAGCCTTGAAGAGATGATAGCCGACACGCTCCGTGATCATCTCTAAGCCCTGCGTCAGGCATCTTCCGCGTCTGAAAAAGCCCGCCCCTTTCGGAGCGGGCTGGAGACGGCGGGCCGGACTGGAGGTCAGACGGCCCGCAAGGGTTCTTGTTCTATTCGAGATAGCCGGACGGATCGACCGGGGCCGAGTTCTTGCGCACTTCGAAGTGCAGCTTCGGCGAGTCGGTGGTGCCGCTCATGCCGGACAGCGCGATCTCCTGGCCGCGCTTCACCTTCTGGCCGCGCTGCACCTCGATCGAGCTTGCGTGGCCGTAGACGGTGACCAGGCCGTTCTCGTGCCGCACCAGCACGGTGTTGCCGAACTCCTTGAGGCCGTCGCCGGCATAGATGACGACGCCATTCTCAGCCGCCTTGATCGGCGTTCCTTCCGGCACCGCGATGTCGACGCCGTCCTTGCCGGAGCCGAAGCCGGAGATCACCCGGCCGCGCACCGGCCAGCGCATCTTGCCGATGCCGGTCGCGTCGGGCGCCACCGCATCGTCATCCTCGGCCTGCTGGATGACCTTGGCATCCTTCTTCGGCGGCGTGTAGGAGGCGAGCGTCTCGGTGGTCTTCGCTGGCGGCTGCGTCGTCGCCGTCGTCACCGGATCGACCGCAGCAGGCTTGGCTGCGGCAACAGTCCCGCCGGTCGGGACCTTGAGTGTCTGGCCGATCTTGAGCAGCCCGGCCTGCATGCCGTTGGCCTGCTTCAGCGCCACGACGCTGACGCCGGTCTTCCTGGCGATCGACGACAGCGAGTCGCCCTGCTGGACAGTATAGGTGCCTCCGGCGCCGGCGGGCTTGGCCGCTGCTACCTGCGGCGCTGGCTTGGGATTCTTGGAACCCGTGGCCGCCGCCGACGTATCAACCTGGGCAGCCGACTTGCCGTCCTTGATCTTCGGCTGCTGTGGCAGCACCGCGACCTTCTCAGGCGCACCGGCAGGCTGCTTCGGGGTATTCACCGGCTTGCCTTCGGCGACCTTCGGCTCCGCCTTGCTCGAATAGGCATAGGCAGGGATGACGATCTTCTGGCCGCTGCGGATGCCCTTCTTCGGATCGATCCCGTTGACCTTGGCGATGGCGTCGGCCGGCACGTGGTAGTGCGCCGCCAGGCCCGAAAGCGTTTCGCCATCCCGGACCACGATTTCGGTCGCGTGCGGCGTAGCGCTTGCATTGCGCACGGCATCGGGCTCGGCGGTCTTGAACGGCTTGGCCGGCGCAACGGTGCCTGTGGTCGCCCTGTCGACATGCGGCGCGGGCGCAAGGGCTGGAGCCGGGGCAAGGGCGGGAGCCGAAGCGGTGCGCATCGGCTTGACGGAAGCCGGCGCCGATGGAGGCGGCAGCTGCTGGGCCGTGACCGGGTCGAGGCTGGAGCGGCTCACCGACTGGGTGTGAGTGCCGTCGACCGGCGCAGGCGCGGCCGTGTCGCCCGGATAGGGCTGGTCGGCATTCTGCTTGTTGATGATGGCGCGCTGATTGTTGGTGGATGACGTGAAGACGTCATCGACACCGTTGAAACGCATCGACTGGGAACTGCACCCGGCCGCCGCGCCCGCAATCATGAGCACCGCGCAACCGCGCGCCAGATTGCGTCTGTTTGCCTTCAAGTGATTGAATTGCATCGCACTAACCCGCACAGACCCGGTACAAACTGGCCATGATTAAAGCGCGTTAATGTTACTGGCCGGTTAACCCATTAGAATCCGGCGAAAATTTTCTTAAAATATTTGGGCCGGCGTCGGGGCGAGCTGAGATTCAGGTCAGGCCGAGTCGAGAATGGTGGTCTCCGAGAACCGGAGCGGAGCGTACTTGACGTACGTGAGCACCGGAAGCGCAGGAAGCCGCCACTTGCAGGCCGGGCTCACCTGAATCCCAGCCCAGCTAGCTAGATCACCGCAGCGACGCTGCGCAGGATCGGCTGCAGCCTGACCATGCCGATGTCCTCGCGCTCGAAGCGGCTGCCGACCTTGGTGAGCTTGGCCAACACCTGCTCACCCTCCTCCGGGCCGATCGGAGCGATGACGATGCCGCCGCTCGACAGTTGGTCGAGCAGGAAGCGCGGCAGGCTTTCGAAGGCCGCCCAGGCGACGATACGGTCGAACGGCCCTTCGTTGGGCAGGCCATTGGAACCGTCGGCCTGGCGGACGATGACGTTGGTTATGGCGAGCGCCTCGAAGCGCTGCTTTGCTTGCTCGGTCAGGGTCTTGTAGCGGTCGATGGTGATGACGCGCGCGGCAAGCCTCGACATGACCGCGGCCGTGTAGCCCGAGCCGGTGCCGACCTCGAGCACGCGGTTGCCCGGCTCGACCTGGAGCGCGGCGATCACGGCCGCCTGCAGATCGGCGCCCTCGATCGCCTCGCCGCATTCGATCGGCAGCATGCCGTCCGACCAGGCGATCGCGTGGAACTGGGCCGGCAGGAAACCCCGCCGCGGCGTCGCCTCGAAGGCGGCGACCAGCGCCTTCGGCGCCGTACCCCTGCCCCGCAGCCGTAGCAGGAAAGCGGCGAACCCTTCGCGGTCGTCGATGGCCATGTTCATGCCAAAACCTCATTCATGACAACGCCTTGGTCAGTTGGTCGCGGAGTTCATGGGCGGTGAGGTCGAGTTGCAGCGGCGTCACCGACACCAGCCGGTTGCGCAGCGCGTGGAGGTCCGTGCCTTTCTTGCCTTCGACCGGCTCGCGGCCGAAGCGCAGCCAGTAGTAAGGCAGGCCGCGCCCGTCGCGCCGTTCGTCGACCCACAGGCTGTGCACCAGCTTGCCCTGCGCGGTGACGACGGTACCTTCCACCTCGTCGGGCGCGCAGTTCGGGAAATTGACGTTGAGCAGCACGCCCTCCGGCAGCGGCGTTTCCACCAGTCTCTTGAGCAGCGCCGGCGCCAGCGCCTCGGTCGTCTCATAGGGGACGACGCGATCCTCGCCGACATAGGAATAGGCCTGGCTCACCGCGATCGAGCGCACACCGAGCAGCGCGCCTTCCATGGCGCCCGCCACCGTCCCGGAATAGGTCACGTCGTCAGCGATGTTGGCGCCGGAATTGACGCCGGACAGGATGAGGTCCGGCGGTCCGGGCAGGATCTTTTTCGTGCCCATGATGACACAGTCGGTCGGCGTGCCGCGCACGGCATAGTGCTTTTCGCCGATCTTGCGCAGCCGCAATGGTTCGGAGATCGACAGTGAATGCGCATAGCCCGACTGGTCCTGCTCCGGCGCGACCACCCAGACATCATCCGACAGCGTGCGGGCGATGCGCTCGAGCGACGCCAGGCCTTCGGCGTGGATGCCGTCGTCGTTGGTCAGCAGGATGCGCATGGATTCACTTCGGACCGATCTTCGCGAGACCACCCATGTAAGGCCGCAGCACTTCAGGAATGGTTACGCTGCCATCCTCATTCTGGTAGTTTTCGATGACAGCAATAAGAGCGCGGCCGACGGCTGTGCCCGAGCCGTTGAGCGTGTGCACGAAGCGGTTGCCCTTGCCGTCCTTGTCCTTGTAGCGGGCGTCCATGCGCCTGGCCTGGAAATCGCCGCAGACCGAGCAGGACGAGATTTCGCGATAGGCGTTCTGGCCGGGCAGCCAGACCTCGATGTCATAGGTCTTGCGCGCGCCGAACCCCATGTCGCCGGTGCATAGCGTCATGGTGCGGAACGGCAGGCCGAGCCGCTTCAGCACTTCCTCGGCGCATTGCGTCATGCGCTCATGCTCGGCGATCGAGCTTTCCTGGTCGGTGATCGAGACCAGCTCGACCTTGTAGAACTGGTGCTGGCGCAGCATGCCGCGCGTATCGCGGCCGGCCGAGCCCGCCTCCGAGCGGAAGCACGGCGTCAGCGCCGTGTAGCGCAGCGGCAGCTTTTCGTGGGCCGTGATCTCCTCGCGTACTAGGTTGGTCAGCGGCACTTCGGCGGTGGGGATCAGGCCCAGGCGCCCATCGCCATGCGGCGCGAAGAACAGGTCTTCCTCAAATTTCGGCAGCTGGTTGGTGCCGAATAGCACCTCGTCGCGCACCATCAGCGGTGGGATGATCTCCTCATAGCCGTGCTCGGTCGTGTGCAGGTCCAGCATGAACTGGCCGAGCGCGCGCTCCATGCGCGCCAACTGGCTCTTCAGCACCGTGAAGCGCGAGCCCGACAGCTTCGCCGCCCGCTCGAAATCCATCATGCCGAGCGCTTCGCCGATCTCGAAATGCTCCTTCACCCAGTTCGGGCGCGTCGGCACCTCGCCGACGATGCGCTTGACGACATTGTCGTGCTCGTCCTTGCCAACCGGCACGTCGTCCAGCGGCACGTTGGGCAGCACCGCAAGCGCGTCGTCCAGCGCCTTGTCGAGCTCGCGCTCGCGTGCCTCCCCGCTCTGGATGAACGCCTTGATGTCGCCAACCTCGGCCTTGAGCTTTTCGGCAAGTGCCGCATCGCCCGAACGCATGGCGTTGCCGATCTCCTTGGAGGCGGCATTGCGGCGCTCCTGCTTGACCTGCAACTCGCTGAGATGCGAACGCCGTGCCTCGTCCCTGGCGACCAGATCGTCGACCGTGGACTGCGCTTCGTCCGCCGACCACGAGCGCTTCACCAGCGCATCGACTAGAGCCTTCGGGTTATCGCGAATCCATTTGATATCAAGCATGGTCGATCCTCAAAAGTAAGGATCGAGGGCGTAAACCGCATCCGCCATCGATGCAAGACGGCGGCTATGCGGGCTGCCGCGATTTTCCCGGCTTGACCGGCTCTGGCTAGGTCGAGGAGGCGTCCGGCGTATCGCTCGCGACCGAACCCCCCGCCTCCGCCTTTTCGCGCGCCAACCGGTCGCGTGCCTGGCTACGCTCGATCATGCGCGACGACCAGATGGCGACTTCGTAGAGAATGATGGTCGGAATAGCGAGGCCGCACTGGCTCAACGGGTCGGGCGGCGTCAGCACCGCGGCGACGACGAAGGAAAGCACGATCGCCCATTTGCGCTTTTCGGCCAGCGCCTGCGACGACAGTATGCCGACGCGCGTCAAGAGGCTGGTCACCACCGGCAGTTGGAACACCAGGCCGAAGGAGAAGATCAGCGTCATGATCAGGCTGAGATATTCCGACACCTTCGGCAGCAGCGAAATCTGCACCTGGTCGTTGGTGCCCGTCTGCTGCATGGCCAGGAAGAACCACATCACCATCGGGGTGAAGAAGAAATAGACCAGCGAGGCGCCCATCAGGAATAGGATGGGCGAAGCGATCAGGAACGGCAGGAAGGCGCTGCGCTCGTTCTTGTAGAGGCCCGGCGCGATGAATTTGTAAATCTGCGTGGCGATCAGCGGGAAGGCGATCACCATGCCGCCGAACATGGCAAGCTTCACCTGCGTGAAGAAGAATTCTTGCGGCGCGGTGTAGATCAGCTCGACCTTGTGCGGGTCGAGGCCTGCCCACTGCGTTGCCCATTTGAACGGTACGACCAAAAGGTTGAAAAGCCGCTTGGCGAAGAAGAAGCAGACGAGGAAGGCGACGAAAAAGCCGCCCAGCGACCAGATAAGGCGGCGGCGCAGCTCGATGAGATGTTCAATCAGCGGCGCCGACGATTTCTCGATTTCTTCCTTTTCCTTGTCCGAAACGCTCACTTGGCGGCTCCCGCCGTCTTCTTGGCGTCAGTTGTCTTCCTGGCGGCCGGCTTCTTCGCGGCAACGGGCTTTGCCTCGGCCTTGGTCGTGGGCGCTTTGGCCGGAGCCGGCGAGGATTTGGTGGGCGCCTTCACAGTCGGTGCCTTCGATGCCGCTGCCGTTTTCGCCGCGCCTGCCAAGCCGGCCGTCTTGGCCCTGGCGGTCACAGCCTTTTTCACCGGCTTGGCAGGCGCGGCGGTTTCCGAAACGGGTGCTGTGACGGACGCGTCGGTCATGGCCGGAAAGGTCGGCGCCGCCGGATTGATCTCGGTTCCATTGATACCGGGCATGTCCGTCGCGCCGTTCTTGAGCGGCTCGGCGGCCTGCGGCGTCTCTGCCGCCGGCGCCGCCGGATCGGTGGCCGGCTTCGGCTTCATCATCGTATCGACGCCGGCCCGCACATCGGCCGCGGCCTGCTCGAACGGATTGAGCTGCTTGCGCACCTCGTTCATCGGATTGAGGCCGCGAAGACTATCGATCGAACTCTTCACGTCGTCGAGTTCGGCTTCCTTCAGCGCTTCGTTGAACTGCTTCTGGAAGTCGCCCGCCATGGCGCGCAATTTCGCCGCGGTGCGGCCGAAGGTGCGCAGCATGTTGGGCAAATCCTTAGGCCCGACGACCACGATCATGACGACCGCGATCACCAGCAGCTCGCTCCAACCGACTTCGAACATGACAATCTATTCCGACGAGTGCATGCCGCCCAAAAATGCGAAGCGGTTTTGGGACAACGGCATGCTCAAAGCAACAACCGAGATCAGCTCTTGCTGACCTTTTCCTTGGCCGGCGAAACAGTCTCGTCAGCGCGATGCTCGACGGTACGCTTGTCGTCGGCGTCGTCGTCAGCCATGCCCTTCTTGAAGCTCTTGATGCCCTTGGCCATGTCGCCCATCAGTTCCGGGATCTTGCCGCGGCCGAACACCAGAAGCACGATGACCAGCACGATCATCCAGTGCCAAATCGAAAATGAACCCATTGCCAATCTCTCTCGAATGTTTTCCCTGGCGTTGATCTATGCGTTTTCGCTCGGGGATTCAAACACAACCGCCATGAAGTTGATAAAATGGCTAGCGGATGTCACGCACTTTCGGCGTGAGCGTCTTGCTACCAATCCGCGCAGCCTCTGCTAATAGATCATTCGCGGCGATTTGATGGTCAGTCGTCTGTGACGCGTGGCGTCAGCAGCCCGAGTTCCTCGAGGTCGATATCGGTCAGCGCGTCCTCGTCCTCGGCGAGCGCGTCGGGATCGGCCGGCGGCACCGGCATCGAGAAATTGGCAGGCATGCGCGTCGACAGCAATCCCGCGCCCTTCAGCTCTTCCATGCCGGGCAGATCGCGGATCTCCTCGAGTGCAAAATGGTCGAGGAAAGCATCGGTGGTGCCATAGGTCACCGGCCGGCCAGGCGTACGGCGGCGGCCGCGCATCCTGACCCACTCCGTTTCCAGGAGCGTATCGAGCGTGCCCTTCGACGTTTCGACGCCTCTGATGTCCTCGATCTCGGCGCGCGTGACCGGTTGGTGATAGGCAATGATCGCCAGCACTTCGAGCGCCGCGCGCGAGAGCTTTCTTTGCTGGACGGAGTCCCGGCTCATCAGGAAAGCCAGGTCGCCGGCGGTGCGGAAGGCCCAGGCATCGCCGACCCGCACCAGGTTGACGCCGCGCTTGGCATAGATTTCTTGCAGGTCGGCCATTGCTGCGGCGATGTTGACGCCGTCCGGCAGGCGCGCGGCAAGCTGCTTTTCGCTCACCGGTTCGGCGCTGGCAAAGATGATCGCCTCGGCCATGCGCACGGCCTCTGACAGCTGCAGCCGCTCGGCGGGGTTCTGGGGGGAGCCCTGCTCGGCCATCTCTTCTTCCGGTTCGTCCTCGACCTTGAACGGGATGACCGAAGCATTGGCGCGTTCGCTCATGATACCACCTCGACTGCCCTGACCCCTTGCGCGCGGCCGCGCAGATAGATCGGCGCGAACACCTGATCCTGCCGCACTTCCAAACTGCCCTCGCGCACCATTTCGAGCGTCGCCGCGAAGGAACTGGCCATCGCCGTGCGCTTCTCTTCCGGCGCCGCCAGATACTCGATCAGAAAGCTGTCGAGCGTGGTCCAGTCGCTGACGGAGCCGATAAGCCTTGCCAGCACCTCGCGCGCATCCTTCAGCGACCACACGGCGCGCCGGGCGATCGTCACGTTGTTGATCGCCTGCTTCTGGCGCTGCTGCGCATAGGCGGTGAGCAGATCGTAGAGCGAGGCCGAAAAGCTGTTGCGCTTCTCGATGATGACCATTTCCGGCATGCCGCGCGCGAAGACATCGCGGCCGAGGCGGTTGCGGTTCACCAGTCGTGCAGAGGCGTCGCGCATGGCTTCAAGGCGCTTCAGCCGGAATTGCAGCACCGCCGCCAGTTCCTCGCCGCTTTCGCCCTCCTCGCCCGGCTGCTTCGGGATCAGCAGCTTCGACTTCAGGAAGGCGAGCCACGCCGCCATCACCAGATAGTCGGCGGCAAGCTCCAGTCTGAGCACCCGCACCTTCTCGACGAAGGCCAGATACTGCTCGGCTAAAGCCAGGATCGAAATGCGCGCCAGATCGACTTTCTGGTTGCGGGCAAGATGCAGCAGAAGATCGAGCGGACCTTCGAAACCCGCCACGTCGACGACCAGCGACGGGTCGCCGGTCAGGCGTGAATCGTCGTTCTCGGCCCACAGACGGTCCATCGGTGCGGCCTTCGCAGCCTTGCTTTCCAATGTCTCCGCCACTTGCCTTTCGTCCCTTCGGTTCAGGCCACCGCTTCGAAATAGGTGGCAAATTCAGCGCGTATCGCCATTTCGTCGGCGACATCGCGGTTCTTTATATAGGTCAGCGCCCGCTCGGCGCGCTGCAAGGACTTGCCCGACAGCGCCGTCGTGCGCGACGCGATCCCGGACATCTCCTCGAAAACGCCGTTGCAGTGAAGGACGAGATCGCAGCCGGCCGCAAGGATCGAGGCCGCCTTTGTCGGGAAATCCCCAGAAAGTGCCTTCATCGAGGTGTCGTCGCTCATCAGGAGCCCGTCGAAGCCGATCTCGCCGCGGATCACTTGATTGACGACCTTGGCGGAAGTCGTCGCCGGATTGTCGGGGTCGACGGCGCTGTAGACGACATGCGCGGTCATCGCCATCGGCAGTTGGTTGAGCGCCTTGAACGGGGCGAAATCATGCCGGCGCAGCTCCTCGATCGGCGTATCGACGGTCGGCAGCGCGAAATGCGTGTCGGCAAAGGCGCGGCCATGGCCGGGGATATGCTTCATCACCGGCAGCACGCCGCCCGACATCAACCCCTCGGCCGAGGCGCGGCCAAGCTCGATCACGGCATTGGGCTCCTTGCCATAGGCGCGCGCGCCGATGACGTCGCTGGCGCCTTCGACCGGCACGTCGAGCACCGGCAGGCAGTCGGCGGTGATGCCCAGGCGGGAAAGATCGAAGGCATGCAGCCGCGCCATCAGCCAGGCGGCGCGGCGGCCGGCCTCACGATCGTCGCGCCACAATGCGCCAAGCGCGCCGCCGGCCGGATAGTTCGGCGCCAGCGGCGGACGCAGGCGCTGCACCCTGCCGCCTTCCTGGTCGATGAAGACCGGAGCGTCCGGGCGACCGACACAGTCGCGCATCGCGGCGACCAGGTCGCGGATTTGTCCGGCCTCGCCGATGTTGCGTGCAAACAGGATGAAGCCCCACGGACGTTCGTCGCGATAGAAGCGGATTTCGTCCTCGGTGAGGGATTTCCCGGCGCAGCCGAGGATCATGGATTTTGATTCGCTCATGCACGCAAGCTTAAGGCTTTGGCCGGGCAAAGGGAATCACCCCTGGCCTCGCACCAGCCGAAGCCCACAACCGTCCACAACGAAAAGCCGGCGCGGCCTTGCGGCGGCGCCGGCTTCTTGGAAGCTGAAATCGATCAGCGCGATACGAAGCAGTTGCCGCCGGCCGCCTTGTAGCTGGTGCAGAGCGCGATCGCATCGTTGCGCGACTGGGCTGGAACACGGACGCGATAGAAGGTGCCCTTGCCCGCGACCTCGGCCTTGACGATGTTGGCGGTCCGGCCGGAGAGCACGCCGCCATAACGGCGCTGCAGGTCCTGATACGTCGACTGCGCGCTTTGGACCGTCGGCTGCGAGGCGATCTGCATCGACCACGAGCCGCCGCCGGCCGCTACCGCCGGATCGATGGAAGCGACCTGGTCCGGCTTGACCTCGCCGACGATATCGACCGGCTGGTCGGACGGGCGTGCCGGCGCCACCGGCACGGTTGCCGGTGTGTTGGCCGACTGCGCCTTGGCTTCGGTCTTCTTCGCAGGCTTTACCGGCTTGACTGTCGGTGCCTCGGCCTGGTCCGCGTCGGAAGCCACGGTGCCCGTCTGCTGGCCATCGGAGGCCGCCGCGACATGCTGCGGCGCCGGATCGCTCGGCTCGGCCGCCGCGACCTTCGGCGGCGCGGCTGGAGCCGGGTCCTCACGCGCCACCAGCGAGCCGTCAGGCTTCACCATCATGGTCTTCACCTTGCGCGGGGCGACGGCGACGACGTCGTTGTTGGCGGTGTTGTCGGCGTCCTGCTGCAGCACCTGGGCGATCCGGTCTTCCGACTTCGGCGCCGGCGCTGCGGGCTGCGCGCTTTCCGGCGCGGCCGCCTGGGTGTCGCGAGCAGGCACGGCCGTTTGCGCGACGCCGGGCAACGCTGTGTCGGGATTGCCCGCGGCGTCCTTGCCGGCCGAGGCGTCGGTATCGCTGGGTGAAAGATCGACCACCCGGCTCGGCGGCGGTTCCTTCGATGCCAAATCCACGGGTTGCTCGGTGGTGTTCACCAGCTTCTGCTGCACCGGCTCGGCGGGCTTGGCCGAGGCACCCCCCTTGGCCACCGCGTCATAGACCTTGTTGTCCTGGTTCGGCACCACCGCGCCGCCCGGATTTTCGGGCTTCACCTTGATCGGCGAATTGTCGGCCTTGACGATCACCGGAGCCTCGCTGCCGCCTTTGCCGCCGAAGGAGAAGGCAAGCGCGCCAAGGCCGCCGAGAACCACCACGGCACCGACGAGCCCCGCGATCATCATACCGCGCCGGCGCGGCTGTGCCGCCTCGCGCTCGCCGAGCCCGGGGATAGCCATCGCTTCTTCGAGATCGGGATCGTAGTCGAGCTCGTCGGTAGCGAAATCGTCCGATTGCGAAACCGGCCGGCTGCCGGGCAGGTCGTCAGCGTCGGAATCGTTCGCCTGGGCAAACGCAGCCGGGGCCACTGGAGCCGCCTGGGCCTCGGAACGCAAGTCGCGACGGTCATAGCCGTTGAAGCCGGCATTGTAGGATTCGTCACCATAGCCCCGGCTCTGTGCGGGCGCCGATGCGATCTCGGTCGCGTTCATGTCGGTGAGCAGGCTGGCGAATTCCGCATCGAGATCGTCGTATGCGGCTGCGGCCGGCTGGTCCTCTTCGAAGCTGAGCTCCGGAATGTCGAGGTCGTCGGCGAGCGCGACCACGCGCTCCGGCACATCGACGGTCTCTACATCCGGCATGTCGTCATGCTGGTGGGCTTGCGGCGCCGGCGCCAGCGCCCGCTCGGCCTAGGGGGAATAATACAATTGCGGCGCGCGGCTATATGCCGGCGCTGCCATCAGCCCCCGCGCCGCGGGCGCCCGCGGCGCGGCCAACCAAGCGTGCGCCGCGGGGGCTGTAGTCGGCGTCGAACGGCCCCACGACTTTGTCTGCTCGACGGACGTTGAATGCAGCCAATCGGACGAATTTTCCGGAGACTTCGCCCTGGCGGCGGCCTCTTGCTCGGCCTCGATACTCCGGTCGAAAGCCGCACCGAAAGCGTCGTCGTCGAAATCGACACCCGGCTCGGCACCGGAAGGTTCAGCCTTGGCCGACGTTGCAAAATCCTGCTGATCGAGCTCGCTGGCAAGTAGGTCGTCCAGGCTGCCCTCGGCTGGCTGGACGACCTGGCCGCTCTGCACCGGCTCGTGTTCGTCGAGATCCCAATCGAGATTGTCGGCCTCGGCCTTCTCGCTTTCATGGCTGGCAGGTTGCGCAACCAGCCGCGGCGCCGGAGCAGGCTCCTTGACTGCCGGCATCGGCCGCGCGGTCATGGCGCCAAGCAGCGCATTGAGCTCATCTTCCAGGCTGCGCTCGCTGGCGGCAGGCTTTGCCGGCTCGACGGCCGCGACCGGCGGAACCGGAGCAGCGACGACGGGAGCCGGCTCGACCGCGGCGGGCTCGACAGCCGGAGCTTGCGGCTCCTCGTCCAGCGCATCGCGGAAGCTCAGTTCGAAATCGTCATCAAGAGACAGCGCGGCGGCAAGATCAGGCTCTGCAAGCTCGGGCTCAACGGCCAAATGCTCCGTCTCGATCGGCGCCATCGGTGCCGGCTCGTCGTCGATCGACAGCTCCGGCTCTTGAACATCCTGATCCTGGCCAAGATCCTGGCCGAGGTTGATGTCGACATCGGTCATCGCCTGGTCGAACTGACCGGCAAAATCTTCTTCGGATATCAGCGGGGCGGCCGCGTGAGCTTCAACCGGTTCGACGGACTGCGCATCCTGCTCCGGCTCTTGGCTCTCAAACTCTTCGCTATCAAGCTCCTGGCTCTCAAACGACAGCTCGTCTTCGAGCGACATCTGGACCGCGTTGTCGAAATCGGCGTCGAACGCCCCTTCGCTCGCGGCCTGCACCGCTTCGACGGCACCCTGATGGGCGTCAGCCGGCTCGTGATATTCGAGGTCGGCCGGCTCGTGATGGTCGAGCTGGAAATCCTGGTCCAGCGAAGCCGCCATTTCCTGATCGATCGGCAGATCGTCTTCGAGCGGCGAGACATCGAGCGAACTTGCGACCGCCCTGTCGAAATCATCGTCAAACGCGACTTCCGGCTCAACTTTCGGTTCCGGCGTGACTTGCGGCGTCGGCAAGACTCGCGGCGCCGGAGCGAAATCCGGTCCCGGTGCGCGAGCCACGGCGAAGTCGGCATGATCGGCCGCGTCGTCGAAGACGAAATCCTGTTCGAAGGACGCGGTCAACTCGTCGTCATTCGCGGCGGGGCTGGCAGCCTCGAAGGCCGGCTCATTGCTGATCTGATGCAGGCCAGCCTGCTGAGCCACCGGCGCGCTTTCCTCGACGGAATCGAATTCGCCCATCAACTCCTTCTCGAGGTCGATGTCGAAATCGCCTTCCTCGGCGCCATGATTAGCCGGCCCGGCTTTCTCGGCCTCGGGGGCCGGCTGCCTGACGGGCTGGCGCGGATCGAAACCCATGATCCGGGTCAGCTCCGCAAACGGATCATCGTCGGCGATATCGTTGTGGTCGGTTACCTTCAGCGGGGTTCTGTCTGCCATTATTGTTCCCGAACTCGCACACAGTCGGACGCCATGGACGTCGCGCAGGGTTGGCCCTTACCAGCGCAATGTGGGCAAAAGGTGACAGGTTTTTTAGTTAAACCTAACGCATTTCGGTGGGCGCGTCTGCCCCGATCAGCGTCAGGCCGGAGGTCAAGACATCCGAAACAGCCTGCACCAGCCCTAGTCTGGCATAGGTTGATTCTCGGTCGTTAACCTTAACAAAACGTAAGTCCGGGTTGTCGTTGCCGCGATTCCACTGTGCGTGGAAGCCGGAAGCCAGATCGTAGAGGTAGAATGCGAGCCGGTGCGGCTCCAGCGAAAGCGCCGCGGATTCGACCAGCCGGGGGTATTCAGCCAGCTTCCGGATCAGCGCGATTTCGCCTTCGTCGGTCAGCGCCGCCACGGAGGCCGTGAGCCGGTTGCGATCGAATATCGCCTCGCCAAGCTGCTCGCTCGCCTGCCGGAACACCGAATGGCAGCGCGCCGAGGCGTACTGGACGTAGAACACTGGATTGTCCTTCGACTGCTCCGTGACCTTGGCGAAATCGAAATCGAGCGGCGCGTCGTTCTTGCGGTAAAGCATCATGAAACGGATCGGGTCCCGGCCGACCTCTTCCACCACTTCGCGCAAGGTGATGAAATCGCCGGACCGTTTCGACATGCGCACCGGTTCGCCGTCGCGGAACAGCTTGACCAGTTGGCAAAGCAGGACCGTCAGCTTGACCGTATCGCCGGCAACCGCCCGCGCCAGCGCCTCCAGCCGCTTCACGTAACCGCCATGGTCGGCGCCGAGTACATAGATCAGGTCGACGAAGCCGCGCTCGACCTTGTCCTTGAGATAGGCGACGTCGGCGGCGAAATAGGTGAACGAGCCGTCCGATTTGACCAGCGCCCGGTCCATGTCGTCGCCGACCGCAGTCGAGCGGAACAGGGTCTGCTCGCGGTCTTCCCAGTCGTCGGGCTTCTCGCCCTTCGGCGGCGGCAATTTGCCTTTGTAGATATGTCCTTTGAGTGTCAGGTCGGCGATTGCAGCCCGGATCTTCTTGGCATTGTCGGCATGCAGCGTGCGCTCGGAGAAGAACACGTCGTGATGCACGTTGAGCAGCGCCAGATCGTCACGGATCATCGCCATCATCGCATCGACGGTGCGGTCCTTGACGATCGCCAGCGCTTCCTCTTCCGGCATCTCCAGAAGGCCGCGGCCGAATTCCTTGACCAGTTCCTGGCCGACGGGGACCAGATAGTCGCCCGGATAGAGCCCGGGCGGGATTTCGCCGATGTCTTCGCCAAGCGCCTCGCGATAGCGCAGCAATGCCGAGCGGCCGAGCACGTCGATCTGCGAGCCGGCGTCGTTGATGACGTATTCCTTGGTCACGTCGTAGCCGGCAAAGGCCATCAGATTGGCTAAAGTGTCGCCGACCACGGCGCCGCGGCAATGGCCGACATGCATGGGGCCGGTCGGGTTGGCCGAGACATATTCGACATTGGCCTTGCGGCCGCCGCCGATAGTCGAGCGGCCATAATTGCGCCCCTCACCGAGGAGTGCTGCCAGATGCCTGTGCCAGAACGCGTCCTTGAGCCTGAGATTGACAAAGCCCGGCCCGGCGACATCGGTCGAGGCGACATCGACGTCGGCGCGGATCGCCTCGGCCAGTTTCTCGGCAAGCGCGCGCGGGTTCTGGCCGGTGGGCTTGGCCAGCACCATCGCCGCGTTAGTGGCGAGATCGCCATGGCTTGCATCGCGCGGCGGCTCGACCGTGATGCGCGATAGGTCCGGTGACGAGCCATCCTTGTCCTTCAGGTCAAGGGCTTCGACGGCCTTTATGATCCGCGCGTTGAAATCGGCGAAGATATTCATCGGAACTGCTCTGGGCTTTAAGAGGCGACCGGCTCGATGGCCGGCAAAATCGAGGCTCGCCCTAGCTCAAATCGGGCGTATGGTCAAACAGACGCCGATGTTCCTTGAGCGCATAGGTGTCGGTCATGCCGGCGAGGAAGTCGGTAACGCTGCGCGCCTTGATACGATCCTCGGCCCGATCGAGCCCTTCGCGCCAGCCATCGGGCATGGCGCGCGGATCGGCGAAATAAACGTCGAACAGCTCGCGCACGATCCGCTCGGCGTCGGCCCGCACCCGCATGACTTCCGCGTGCCGGTAAAGATGCTTATAGAGGAAGGCCTTCAACTCCTTCTCGGCCGCCGCCATGGCGGCCGAAAACGTCACCAAGGTCTCGCCGGCCATTCGCACCGCGTCGGCGCTGTCCGGTTTCAGGCGCCCGATATTGGCGGTGGTCGATGCGATGACATCTTCGACCATCATCGTGATCTGCCGTCGCATCAGCTCGTGACCGGTGCGCACGTCATCAAGCCCGGGATACCGCTCACGAACGCCTCTCAGGATCGAGCCAGGCAGGCCGACGCCTTGCAGCATGTCCAGCGTCAGCAAGCCGGCGCGCAGGCCGTCGTCGATGTCGTGGGTGTTGTAGGCGATGTCGTCGGCGATCGCCGCGCACTGCGCCTCGATGCCGGCGAAGCGGTCGAGCTCGAGGTCGTGCAGCTCCGAATAGTCGCGGATCGCCTGCGGCACCGGCCCCTTGAGCCCCTTGCCGCTCGCATCGGTCAGCGGGCCGTTGTGCTTGACCAGCCCTTCCAGAGTTTCCCAGGTGAGGTTCAGCCCGTCGAACTCGGCATAGCGCCGTTCGAGCCGCGTAACCACGCGCAGCGACTGCGCGTTGTGATCGAAGCCGCCCCAGCCGGCCATTTTTTCGTTGAGCGCGTCCTCACCGGTATGACCGAACGGCGTGTGGCCGAAATCGTGGACCAGCGCCACAGCCTCCGCGAGGTCCTCGTCGCCGCGCAGCGCCCGCGCCAGCGCGCGGGCGATCTGCGCCACCTCGATCGAATGCGTCAGCCGTGTGCGGTAGTGGTCGCCCTCATGCGCGACGAACACCTGGGTCTTGTGCTTCAGCCGACGAAAGGCGGTGGAATGGATGATGCGGTCGCGGTCGCGCTGGAAGGGCGTGCGGGTCGGACTCTCGTCCTCCGGGAACAGGCGTCCGCGTGAGCGCGCCGGGTCGCTGGCATAGGCGGCGCGCGGCCGGTAGCCGAACCCGATGTCGCCGAGAGCACCCTTGCCCTGCCGCTCGTCCATTGATCCACCAGTTGACTTGGCCACGCCCGCTTCATACCTATCATGTGAAACCGAAAGCAAGGTGACGCCGATGGGCGCGGATGCCAAGACTGCCATGAAGGTCGAAATGACCGATGCCGCGGCAAAGCGGATCGCCAGGATCGTTGCCGGCGAACCGGGCAAGACGGCTCTGCGCGTCTCCGTCGAAGGCGGCGGCTGCTCGGGCTTTTCCTACAAATTCGATCTCGTCGCAGGCGCGAACGATGACGATGTCGCCATCGAGAAGGATGGCGCGACCATCCTGATCGACGACCTGTCGCTGGTCTACATGGGCGGCTCGGTGATCGACTTCGTCGACGACCTGATGGGCCAGTCCTTCCAGATCAGGAACCCGAACGCGGTCGCCTCCTGCGGCTGCGGCACCAGTTTTTCCATATGAAGATATGAAGTCGCTTCTCGAGGGCAATGAGGATCCAAGGTCGGTTCTTATCGCTCGCGAGATAGGCGCAATTTCCGATACCGACATCGTCAACTGGGCGAACCGTCACGCGACGCCGCAAAGCTACGCCGAAGATATCGACTATTTGTGGCTTGTCCGATGCAACCCACGAAGTGCCACTGCCCTTGGGAGGGCCCATGGCCGTCTGAGATCGCTGATCAAGCGGCTTTTTCCCGATTTCAACGATACTTCAATGGAGGCCAGTGAAATAGCGCGCGAGATGTTCCTTCGACGCCTGCGCACCTACTTACAGGACGACGTCGACCCCTTCCACGTCTGCCGAATGGTTGCTCCCATCGAGGGTCGATACGAATTCCCGCATTGGCTTGGCGATCTCTATAGCGCTTGTGACTGGACGGATGAGCACACGACGCGCGAGCAGGCACCGCATCTTAGGGATGCAATCCAACGAATACTCGCAGACAACACCGAGAACCTGGCAAGGGGGGGTTTTTGAAAATGCCTGCCATTGGCGCGTTCCGGCAGGTCGCGCTGTCGGCCGGGCGCGATCTCGATGCGACGCTTGCCTTCTGGCAGGGCGTCCTCGGCATGAAGGTGCATGCGCGCTACGATCCGCCAGGCATCGCGTTCATCCTGGCCGGCGATGTGCGCCTGCTCTTCACCGACGGCGTTCCGGCCGGCACGGTCTATCTCGACATTGCCGGGCTTGAAGCCTTCCACGCGGAGGCGAAAGCCGCCGGCGTTCCCTTCACCGCGCCGCCGACGCTCGTCCATCGCGATACCGAGGGCCAGTTCGGTCCGGCGCAGGAAAGCGAATGGATGGCCTTTCTAAAGGACCCGGCAGGCAATACGATCGGCCTCGTCGAGCGCCTTCCGTCCGAACCGCATTGAGGTTGCCATGAAGATCGTCACCTGGAACATCAACGGCGTTCGCGCCCGCATCGGCAACCTCACCCACTGGCTGACCGAAAGCGCGCCGGACATCGTCTGCCTGCAGGAGATCAAGACGGTCGACGACCAGTTCCCGCGCGCCGAGATCGAGGCGCTGGGCTATAATGTCGAGACCAACGGCCAGAAGAGCTTCAACGGCGTCGCCATCCTGTCGAAGCTTCCCTTCGACGAGGTCAATCGCGGCCTGCCGGGCGACGATGCGGACGACCATGCCCGCTTTATCGAAGGCGTCTTTTCGACCGACCAGGGCGCCTTGCGTGTCGCTTCGCTCTATCTGCCGAACGGCAACCCGATCGACGATGAGCGGAAGTTTTCTTACAAGCTGGCCTGGATGGCCAGACTGGAGCGCTGGGCGAAGGAGCGGCTACGGCTCGAAGAGGCGCTGGTGCTGGCCGGCGACTACAATGTCATTCCGGAACCTGCCGACGCGCGGTTTCCCGAGAACTGGGTAGGTGACGCGCTGTTCCAGCCGCAGACGAGGCAGGCCTTCCGCCGGCTGAAGAATCTCGGCTTCACCGAAGCGGTGCGCTCCGTGACCGACTCGGCCGGCGTCTATACCTTCTGGGATTATCAGGCCGGGGCCTGGCAGAAGAACAACGGCATCCGCATCGACCACCTCTTGCTCTCGCCGGAGGCCGCCAACCGCTTCTCGTCGACCTCGGTGGAAAAGCATGTCCGCGCCTGGGAAAAACCTTCCGACCACGTGCCGGTCGCGATTGATCTCGCCCTGCTGCCAGCCTGAAACATTCAAGCTTGGCTGGACCCTGATATCGCCACAAATCCCATTTTTGATGCGGGTTGCTGTGGGGGTTGAATGGCGATCCGATTTCTTTTCTGGCCGGTCGGCCTTGCTTTGGCGCTTGCCGTGGCGACGCCATCGCTGGCGGCTCCGACCTGCCTTGCCAACGGCAAGTCTTACGATGTCGGCGAGACGGCGTGCCTGACGCTGGCCGGCGAGAGCCATCTCGCCCGCTGCGACATGGTCCTCAACAATACGTCCTGGACCAGGATCAAGGACCAATGTCCGGGAGAAGCGCCAAAACCGCACCCGACATCGCTCTCAACCCGGACGCCCGGCCCAACGCCAACGGAGCCGAGCGAGAACTGAGGCGCTGCCGATCTCCCCACCATCCAGGTTACGCTATGCACACATCTTCTGTGACTGACTGATCGACCCGAGGCTTGATTGCCACGTGGTTCCCCCAATCCGTCGCTGCTTCGCAGCGCCACCTTTCCCCCTCCGGAGGGAAAG
>NZ_JBVVQH010000025.1:0-104841 GCF_055811115.1 Mesorhizobium sp. WSM4832
CGTGGTCAAGCAGGCGGTGCGTTTCCCGATCACCGTCATCCTGCTCACCGTCGGCCTTCTGGTCGGCGTCGGCTTCGACTATTCGAAATATGGCGCCGGCGTCGAGTTCTTCCCAAGCGTCGAGCCTGACTACGGCCTGCTCTATGTGCATGCCCGCGGCAACCTTTCGCTGGCCGAAATGGACGCGGCGACGAAGACGGCGGAAAACCGGCTGCTCGGCTGGCCGGGCGTGAAATCGGTCTATACGCGCGTCGGCAAGACCCAAGGCGGCGGCCAGGACATCCCGGAAGACGTGGTCGGCGTCATCCAGTACGAGTTCGTCGACTGGCGCGAGCGCAAGTCCGCCAACCAGATCCTCGACGACCTGCGCGGCGTCATGGCCGGCATTCCCGGCGTCGATGTCGAGGTGCGTGTGCCGGAAGCCGGTCCGCCGACCGGCAAGCCGATCCAGATCAGGCTGTCGGCCGCCGATCCGGCCGGGCTCGACGACAAGGCGCGCGCGGTGGCGGCACGCATCGCCAAGGTGCCCGGCGTCATCGACATTTCCGACGGCCTGCCGCCGCCCGGCGTCGACTGGGCGATCGAGGTCGATCGCGCCAAGGCGGCGCAATACGGCATCAGCCCGACCTCGGTCGGCACGGTGGTGCAACTGGTGACCAACGGCCTCAAGCTCTCCGAATACCGGCCGGCCGGCGCCGACGACGCGGTCGATATTCGTCTGCGCCTGCCCGAAGACCGGCGCACGCTGTCGACGCTCGACGAGCTCAGGGTGCAGACCTCGCAAGGGTCGGTGCCGATCTCGAACTTCGTCGTGCGCAAACCCGAGCCGACCGTTGGTATCCTGAACCGCATCGACGGCGCGCGCACCGTGGTCGTGCAGGCCAATGTCAGCGCCGGCGCGCAGGTCGCGGCGGTGCAGGAGCAGGTCACCAAGGCGGTCACCGACATGGATCTTGGCAGCGGCATCCGCTGGAAGCTTGCCGGCTCCAACGAGGACAGCGCGGAAGCCAGCGCCTTCCTCGGCAAGGCCTTCGGCGCCGCGATCTTCCTGATCTTCCTGGTGCTGCTTGCGCAGTTCAACAAGTTCACCAGCGTGTGGCTGGTCTTGTCCTGCGTGGTCATGGCGACGATCGGCGTGTTCCTCGGATTGCTTTTGACCGGCGAAGCCTTCGGCATCGTCATGTCCGGCATCGGCGTCATCGCGCTCGCCGGCGTGGTGGTGAACAACAACATCGTGCTCATCGATACCTATGACCGGCTGCGCGAAGAAGGCTGGGACAAGATGGATGCGGTGCTGCAGACCTGCCGCGAGCGCGCCCGCCCGGTGGTGCTGACGGCGGTGTCGGCGATCCTTGGCGTGCTGCCGATCGCCTTCGGCCTCGGCCTCGAAATCTTCCATCACGAGACGACGATCAACGCGCCGTCGACGCAATGGTGGATCTCGCTGTCCTCGGCGATCGTGTTCGGCCTGTCCTTCGCCACCTTGCTGACGCTGGTGGTGACGCCCTCGATGCTGATGGTGTTCACGCGTGGTAAGAACAGCCGCTTCTATGCATTCTTCCGTCGGGTCTTCCGGCGCGGCAAGACCGTCGGTGCCACTGTAGAGGCCTCCGTGAGGCCGGGGTTGCTCGACGAGCTGGCGATCGCCTTCCCGAAGGCCGCAGAATAGGTCAACCTTGCTTGGAGCGCCGCGCGTATTCTAGTAGCGCGAAGAAACAAGGCTGCCCGGGACAATCCAGCGGCCTTTTGTATTGTCCTGTCATGCAACACCTCAAAGCGGCGAGTTTCTCATGACGCTCAGCCAAAAAATATCAGAAAACAAAGTTGCAGTCATGAACCCCACCCCCTGCCACTTAGCTTCATCCTAGAACAATACACGCCCGGATCAAGTCTTTCGGCCGCGCGTTCAAGCACATAAGCCCAGCAGCTCTTGCCACTCGATGGCGAAGACAGAGGCATCCTACCTGCCAAAACGGCACATGGCATGGCGACAAGTAGATCGTTCCACAACGTGTCGGTGTAAGACTTCTCAGTGCCGATCACGCGAAGGCAGCAAAGAAACATCGACTGACGCCGATCGACCACATCGTTGGCGGCGCGACGGCTGGCGTCGCGCCGCACATCATGGGCGTCGGCCCGGCGCCGGCGGAAACTCTGCGCTCGCCTTGCCCTCGCCAGGATCTATTCAATGTCGTCGAATCGAATGAAGCCTTCACCTCGCAAGTCATGGCGGTGCTCCGCCAACTCGGCACCGCCGAGGATGCCGCGCACGTCAACTCGAACGGTGGCGCGATTGTGCGCGGCCACCCGCTCGGCATGTCCGCCGCGCATCACCGGCACGGCAGCGCTCGAGCTGAGCGAAGGCGGTGGCAAACTCACGCTCGCCACCATGTGCATCGGTGTCGACCAGGGTATTGCGATCGAGCTGGAACGGGTTTCACGCTCGAGAGGACCGGATTTATCGTATTCGATCCGCATGAAAGGCAACGAAGTTCGCGGACCAAGTTTGTAAAGCGCCGACCAACACCGTCGCTTCGAGCTGGTACAGTCCCTGGCTAGTCATCCGTGGCGGTTTTGACAACCGCTTTGAGCCGTTCTGTCGAGGCCTTTGCAGCTTTTAGCAGCGCATTGAAATCGTCAGGAGGATTGCCGCTGCTTAGCATGCTTTTGAAAGTCGCGTAGGCATCT
This sequence comes from Mesorhizobium sp. WSM4832, assembly GCF_055811115.1. Lineage (NCBI taxonomy): Bacteria > Pseudomonadati > Pseudomonadota > Alphaproteobacteria > Hyphomicrobiales > Phyllobacteriaceae > Mesorhizobium > Mesorhizobium sp. WSM4832. The sequence goes on from NZ_JBVVQH010000025.1 coordinate 2,689, forward strand.
GTCTTGCTACCATAGGCTCGCAATGTCTCGTCATCGTTCACCCAGGCCAGCACGATGATTTTGCTGGCGCTATCAAACCGGAAAAACAAACGATACTGCTGAAAAAACTTCGCTCGGAACCAGTGCTTGCGGTTGCTGCCCAGGGTTTCACCCTGTCGATATTGCGCCGCGCCGGGTTCGCTCGGAATATCTGTCGTCACCAGTCTGGCAATTGCGGCCAGCCGCTTGGTGCAATTCTTTTTCCGATAATTTGCCGGATCGCGCGCCTTACGGTTCTCGACTTCCTCGATCAACTCTTCGAGTTGATCGAGGAAGAGCGAATGCGCATAGATCGACCACCCATTTATGACGAGGGGACCACTCGCTGGGGCGCCTGGTCTTGTCATTCGTCATCGGCAGACAGTGCTGCGTCGAGATCAACATCGACATCCCCGACCAACGCCTTTAACCGATCATAGAGCCCCCCCTCGAACGTCTTCAGCCGCTCGGGGTGAGCTTTTATATCCGCCTCAAGGGTATCCAGGAAGGCGCCGAGCGCCGGGTCGGCAATCTCACGCACTGCCTCGATATAGACCCGACCGCTCGGTTCTGTGAAATACCGGATCTGATCGCCCTTCCTAAGCCGCAACTGCTTTCGCACGCCGCTCGGTACGGTCGTCTGATAGCGATCGGTGAGCTTCGAAACATCCTCAGCGAGTGCAACCATGTCAGCCTCCTGAGTTCTGACTTTCACGATTCTGATGACAGGTAATGCAAATGCATTGTCTCGTCAAGAGCAGCCAAGTCGCGAAGATTCAGTCGGGCCCATCCTCCACTAGATCGCTGCTTCGGCACGAGGCGCTGCCACCCCCCGGCGGGCCGCTCTTGGAGCAGGTTCTGTCACCGACAGCTGCCTCGTTGCCGTCGCCTTATGGGCCAATCGAGCACGGCCGGAAGGTTCAAATCATGGGCCTTCGAAACGCATGATTCTAACATCCACAGGGTGGATGCTCGCGATCTAAACAATCAATTTTACCAATCTGGGCGCGTCGTCCATAGACCGCTCACATGACATGCACCGCCGCCGCACCACCGCGTCAGGTGCACAAAAGAACCCGAAAAGAGGAAGTCTTCCCATGCGCTCTGACGTGCAGTGGAGGTTGTGCTGGGAAAATGAGTTGCGGCTTTCCGATCACCTCGAACTCTCTGAGTTCTTCCGGAAGGTCTATGAGCCTGTCGGAGCCTTTAGTGCAAAGCAATTCGCAGGCGGTCGAAGTTGGGCCGGTGCAAGGCCAGAGGTCCGCGCCATTGGCTATGATGTGCACGGGGTGGCGGCTCACCTGGGCGTGCTGCGCCGATACATCAAAGTTGGCGACGCTGATCTGCTTGTCGCTGAACTCGGTCTATACGGGGTGCGTGCGGATCTTGAGGGGCTGGGAATCGCCCATTCGATCAGCGCGATGTATCCGGTGCTGCAGCAGCTTGGCGTTCCATTCGCTTTCGGCACGGTTCGGCACGCCCTCCGGAATCATGTTGGCAGGTTCTGCCGTAAAGGCTTGGCGAGCATTGTGTCGGGCGTTCGCGTGCGTTCAACCCACCCGGACGTGTACCCCGATCTGCCTCCCACCCGAGTCGACGACGACGTACTCGTCATGGTGCTCCCAATTGGACGCTCAATGAGCGAGTGGCCAGCCGGCACTTTGATCGATCGGAACGGTCCAGAGCTATGAAGAACTCCCGCAATCATATCAGCCAGCGCGACCCGCCCCTCATCGCTGATCGGCCCGAATCCAGCATTGGCCGCGGATTTGTTGTCCGCTCGCTTCCTCAAATTCACTGAAGAACCTGACATCTCATGAACCTATTTGCCTCTGCCAGTACTGTTGCCATCTGCTCTTACGCGCTGCTGTCGACCGTCTATAAGACCGCGCAGGTGCTTTATACCCTGCCTGCAAACGTACCGCCGACCGCGGACGAACCGGCCGACTGTGAGCCTTGGCCGAGCGTCGATGTCATTATCCCGTGCTACAACGAGGCACCTCGCACCCTCTCGGACTGCCTGGCTTCCATTGCCAGTCAGGATTATGACGGAGAACTGCAGGTCTATGTTGTTGATGACGGTTCTGGAAACCGCGATGCCCTCGTAGGTGTACACGAGGAATACGCGCACGACCCGAGGTTCAACTTCATTGCGCTCCCAAAGAATGTCGGAAAGCGCAAGGCACAGATTGCGGCGGTTCGCCGATCGTCCGGAGATTTGGTGCTCAATGTAGATTCGGACACGATACTTGCGCCGGACGTCGTCACAAGGCTTGCGCTAAAGATGCAAGATCAAGCGATCGGTGCCGCCATGGGCCAGTTGGCTGCTAGCAATCGCAGTGAAACTTGGCTGACGCGGTTGATTGACATGGAATACTGGCTCGCCTGCAACGAAGAGCGGGCAGCGCAGGCTCGGTTCGGTGCCGTCATGTGTTGCTGCGGTCCGTGTGCCATGTACCGGCGATCCGCGCTTGTTTCGCTGCTGGATCAGTACGAGACGCAGCGCTTTCGAGGCAAGCCGAGCGACTTCGGTGAGGACCGCCACCTTACGATCCTGATGCTGAAAGCAGGCTTTCGAACAGAGTATGTCCCGGAGGCCATCGCGGCAACAGTCGTTCCCAACAGCATGGGTCCCTATCTGCGCCAACAGCTTCGCTGGGCCCGGAGCACGTTCCGTGACACGTTGCTGGCGCTCAACCTGCTGCGCGGCCTTAATATTTATCTCACATTGGACGTGATTGGGCAGAATCTTGGCCCATTGTTGCTCTCTTTGTCGCTCCTGGCGGGACTCGCGCAATTCGTAACGACAGGTACTGTGCCTTGGACGGCATGCCTGACGATTGCGGTCATGACTATGGTTCGCTGCAGCGTGGCAGCGTTTCGTGCGCGCCAAGTTCGATTTCTCGGATTCTCGCTCCACACACTCATCAACATCTTTCTCTTGCTCCCATTGAAAGCATACGCGCTGTGTACATTGAGCAATAGCGATTGGTTGTCGCGAAGCTCTGCGGCCAATGTGCCAAACACCGGCGGCGCCATTTCAAAGCCCGCCTTGGTGGGATCTGACGCAACTTACAGCGAACAGCGATAGTCACGTGATCGCAGGTGGAAGAGTCTTGAGCCAGGACCAGAAAGATCAAGTGTTGAGTCGGAAGTTGGACCCAGAGGATTTGCGGCGCATCGAGACTCCTCCGATCGAACGGGAGTCTCACGGGCAAACAAGCGCGAAGAGCGCCGTGCCTGACTCTCTGTCGACCGCGGCAGTCGATTTCGCCGGCGTAACCAAGTCGTATGGGAACAAGGTCGTTGTCGACGAACTGTCGTTCACCGTTGCGTCGGGAGAGTGTTTCGGCCTCCTCGGACCAAACGGGGCGGGCAAAAGCACGATTGCGCGTATGCTCCTCGGCATGACATGCCCTGACGCCGGCGCGATCACGGTGCTCGGCGTCCCGGTGCCGGCGCGCGCTCGGCTGGCACGTAGGGGCATCGGCGTGGTCCCGCAATTCGACAATCTCGACCAGGAATTCACCGTACGCGAGAACCTGCTGGTGTTCGGCCGCTACTTCGGCATGAGCACACGCCAGAGCGAAGCGGTCATCCCGTCGCTTCTCGAGTTCGCTCGCCTCGAGCGCAAGGCGGATGCGCGCGTCTCGGAACTGTCCGGCGGCATGAAGCGATGCCTGACGATGGCGCGGGCGTTGATCAACGACCCCCAGCTCATCGTGATGGACGAGCCGACCACCGGCCTCGACCCGCATGCGCGCCACTTGATCTGGGAGCGGCTGCGCGCCCTGTTGGCGCGCGGCAAGACGATTATCCTGACGACGCATTTCATGGAAGAGGCTGAGCGATTATGCGATCGGCTGTGCGTGCTCGAAAGGGGTCGCTACATCGCCGAAGGCCGCCCGCAGGCGCTGATCGACGAGCATATCGGATGCCAGGTCATGGAGATTTACGGCGGCGATCCGCATGAGTTGCATTCGCTGGTCAAGCCACATTCTCAGCGCATCGAGATCAGCGGCGAAACCCTCTATTGCTATGCGCCAGACCCTGATCAGGTGCGCACACAACTCCAGGGGCGACCAAATCTGCGCCTTCTTCTGCGTCCAGCCAATCTCGAGGATGTTTTCTTGCGGCTGACCGGTCGCGAGATGGAGGAGTGAACGATGATTGAAGGTCTTGCGGCGGTGCTGCCCGCCAATGCGTGGAACTGGGTTGCGGTGTGGCGCCGCAACTATCTGGCATGGAAGAAGGTCGCGTTCGTCGCGATTCTCGGTAACCTCGCCGATCCAATGATCTACCTTTTCGGCCTCGGTGCCGGCCTCGGCATAATGGTCGGCCGCGTCGACGGTGCGCCCTACATCGCCTTTTTGGCGGCCGGCATGGTCGGGGTCGGTGCGATGACCGCCTCTACCCTCGAAACACTGTACGCGGCTTTCGCTCGCATGCATTCTCAACGCACATGGGAAGCCATGCTATATACGCACGTTACCCTCGGCGACATCGTTCTGGGTGAACTGGCGTGGGCAGCCACCAAGGCCTTCCTGGCCGGTATGGCAATTACCATTGTCACCGCAGGGTTGGGCTATACAGCCTGGCCGTCCGTCCTCTATGCGCTGCCATTCATTGCTCTGACAGGGTTCGTATTTGCCAGCATCGCGATGGTCGTCACCGCACTTTCGCCCAGCTACGATTACTTCGTATTCTACCAGACGCTTATCCTTACACCCATGCTGTTCCTGTCGGGCGCCGTCTTCCCATTGAACCAGCTGCCTGCCACCTTTCAGCAGATAGCGCGATGCATGCCGCTGGCACATGCGATCGAGCTTATTCGTCCGGTAATGCTTGATCGCCCGATCAGCGGCATGGCCCTGCACATCGGTGTGCTCGGCCTGTACGCTCTGTTGCCATTCTTCCTCTCGATGGCGCTGTTGCGCCGCCGACTGATGCGCTGACGCGAGAGAGAAGGAGATAAACTATGCGCTATGGACGCAAATAAAAACGACATCGCCAGCATGCGCCGCGAAGGTTTTTGGCTGGCGTCGATTCGATCTCACAACGCTATGGAACGCCCGGGGTATCGAGCACAGGGTCTTATGTTGATCCCGGCGGACCCAAGAGAATTTCCTTGTGGTCAGTAATGTCTGAGTGGCGTTCGCCGGGCGAACGACAACGCGGCCTTCTTTCTGACCGAGCGGCCTCGAGATAGGCCAATTTAGTATTCCTGTACGACAAATGGAGAGCGAGATGCTGTGTCTAGGATTGAACGGCGGATTGGACAAAGTCTATGAAAACAGGTTTCAGATTCCAAACTCGTTCATGCACGATGGCGCTGCGGTGCTCGTCCGGGACGGACAGGTCATTGCGGCCGTAGAAGAGGAGCGCCTCAATCGGATCAAACATTCCAACAAGCTCCCAATTAGTGCGGCTCAATACTGTCTTTCAGCAGCTGGGGTTCAGCTCAGCGAAATCGATCGTGTAGCGTTCTACGCCAGCGAAGATTATAGCAACGCCATGCTCGAAAACATGCTTGCTTCCCAGCCGGACGCCTCCATTCCGTTGGATGCCAGACTGTTGATGCAGAGGCTGCTGGCGCAGGAGTTCGGTACCGAGATCGACCCTTCGCGTATCTCATTCGTAAGTCATCATCAGGCGCACGCCGTGAGTGCTTTCGCAATGTCGGGCTTCGAGCAAAGTCTGATCTTCGCGGTTGATGGCTCTGGTGATTTCCTGTCGGGCCTTGTGGCGGTAGGATCTGGTACTGAAATTACGCAACTCGCGACTTTCCCGGAGAACAATTCTCTGGGGCAATTTTATCTCGAGACGATCCGGTATCTCGGCTACGGCTTGTTCGACGAATACAAGGTAATGGGGCTTGCCCCCTACGGCGATCCCGCTCCCTATCGCGAGCTTTTCGAGCAGTTCTATGAACTCTCCGCAAACGGCGCGTATCGCGTCCACCTGGACCGCATCGGTCCGACTTTGCTCCGCAGCATTCAGGTCCGGCAAAAGGGAATGCCATTCACTCAGCAGCATAAGGACGTGAGTGCGTCGTTACAGGAAGCGCTCGAACGCATCGTGTTTCACATTCTTCGCCATTATCGTGAGGCCACCGGGATGACTCGGTTGTGCCTGGCCGGCGGAGTTGCGCACAATTGCTCCATGAACGGCAAGCTGCTCTATTCAGGACTTTTCGAAGACATCTTCGTGCAGCCAGCATCGCATGACGCCGGGTGCGCATTAGGCGCAGCACTAATCGTGTCTAACGAGCTGGGCCGCCCCGCGCCGCGTGCGCGATTGCAGGAGGTTTATTGGGGGCCGGAACTCGCGAGCGATCACGCCGTCGAAGAGGAACTAAAGGCATGGGCGGGGCACCTGGAGTTTGAACGCACCGAGGAGGTGGCGGATAGGGCAGCCGAGTGGATGGTCGGTGGCGCCGTGATCGGCTGGGTGCAAGGTCGTTCGGAGTTCGGGCCGCGAGCGCTCGGAAATCGCAGCATTCTTGCCGACCCCAGGCCCGCTTCAAACAAAGACCGGATCAACGCTATGGTCAAGAAGCGGGAAGGATATCGCCCGTTCGCCCCATCCGTGTTGGAGGAGGATGCGCGCGAATTTTTCGATCTCCCGGGTAGTGCGTGCGAATTTCCCTTCATGAATTTCGTGGTTCGTGTGCACGATTCCAAGCGTGATTTGCTCGGCGCCATCACGCATGTCGACGGTACGGCTCGGCTGCAAACAGTCTCGCGCAAAGCCAGTCCGGCCTACTGGGACGTCATCAATGCCTTCAAGCAGCGGACAGGCATCCCAATTCTGCTCAATACGTCCTTTAACAACAATGCCGAGCCGATCGTAGATTCAGTTGCAGACTCGATTGCCACGTTCCTGACGACAGAGCTGGATGGACTTGTGGTCGGGCCGTACCTCGTCAAAAAACGGGCCGCAACGCTGCAGGATTGGACTGCGCTCGCGGTTTCATTGCCGCCTTATGTATCCCTGCATAAAGTCCGCGAATACACGGCGCAGGATCGCCACGAGACCGTCTGCGAAATCCGAACGGATCACCGTGACTGTGCGCGTATTTCACATGACTTGTTCGATCTGCTGACGCGGATCGAAGGCGAAGCCGTCCTCGCGGATCTCCTCGACACAATTACGCAGGATCAAGCCCAGCGCGACGCTCTCACAGGAGAGCTGCGACGATTGTGGGAGCAGCGCCACGTTCGGATGCATCCCTCGCAAGCTGCTCGCGCCCACCAAAACTGATGCCAAGCCTGCACGACCGATAACGGCTGCCGAAATACCGGCGTGTCAAGCACCATATGACATGCCGCTGCTGCGGAGATCCGGAGCAATTGGCCGAACACCCGGATCCTGATCCAGGCCGGCAGGCATTTATTGCAGTCAGCAGGTCATCGACTGGTGCCGAGCCGGCAGTTGGAGCCGCGTCGAGCGCGTCATCGCCCGTGTCGAGGAAAGCGAATGAGGGGGTGGCCAAGCGAGCTGTTCGATTCGTCAGGCGCATTGGACGTCGAGGTTAAAACCATTGATGTCGAGAGGGATTTGGTCGGTGAGGCTGTGAAGCGAACAGTTTGGGTTAAAGCGATCCGTGGCGGCATAAAGCCAGGCGATAAGGCGGCGCAGACTCCGATGTCTGGCGGACGCGGGCCAAGCCGGCCGAGTGATTGATCAGACTGTCGGCATCGCCAAGCCTAAGGCGCGCACGACGGGGCGCCTCGCCGTTGGTCGATCTTGTCGCCACTTACCGGTTTCGTTCCGGTGATGCGATTGGTTTCCTGAAAAAACCAGCCGCATCGTAGCAATGATGGATCGCGCGGGTAGCCGAATTGGCCGTTCGCAAACTGTGCCAGTTTATCAGTCTTGGATCGGTGGACGGGCCTCGGAGTGTGCTCTTGGCTTTCGGAAAGAGTGGCTGCAAACTGATTCAGTTGCAGGAAAAGAAATGGTCCAGTCTCCAGGTCCCGATGGCTCAACCCGTTCGTACGGCATGGGTGCGCGCCAGATCTACGAAGCGCTTCGCGAACAGATACTGAGAGGCATCTACGACAGCGGCAGCCTACTGCCGTCCTCACGTGGTCTCGCCGAGGAACTTGGGGTCTCGCGAACGACCGTTACCGCTGCCTACGAGCAGCTGGCTGCGGAAGGTTTCATCGACGTCCGTCAAGGCGCACGCCATCGTGTCACATCCTCACTGCTGGGACATGAGCTAACCGCCAATGCCCCAAAACGGGTCGGCCCGGATCACTTGTCAAGCTATGGCGAGCGGCTGCGTGGCAGTCCGCCCTGGCCGGATTACCTGCCGAACACGCTGAAGGTCGATTTCCGATATGGCGACCTGGCGCCCTCAGATTTCCCTGCATCGGTTTGGAAGCGCGCTATGAACGCGGCGATGGCGCAGCGGCCGGCACGGCTCGCCTACGACCATCCGTGCGGTTCGCGCCGGCTTCGCCAGGCGCTTCAGGGCTATCTCTGGCGCGCCCGCACTGTGCGCTGCGACCCTGAGCAGATCGTCATCGTCAATGGTTCCCAGCAGGGGCTCGATCTCTGCGCGCGCCTGCTGCTCGACCCAGGGGACAGCTTCGTCATCGAGGACCCCTGCTATAGGATGGCGCGCCAGGTCTTTGCCAGTACAGGTGCCACGCCCGTTCCCGTCGAGGTTGACGAGCACGGCATGCAGACGGAGCGACTGGCGGGGGTCGCGGCCCGGCTGGCCTATGCGACGCCGTCGCATCAGTTTCCGCTCGGCGGCGTCATGCCGATCGCGCGGCGGCATCAGCTTCTGGAATGGGCGCGCCACGAGAGCGCCTACGTCATCGAGGACGACTACGACAGCGAATACCGCTACGATATCAGCCCCGTTCCCCCGCTGCACAGCCTGCAGGATCATGGGGCCGTCATCTACCTTGGGACCATCTCCAAGACGCTCTCACCGATGCTGCGCATCGGCTATCTCGTCGTCCCGGTGGAATTGCAGCAGGTTTTCGAAACCGCCAAGCAGTTTGCCGACCGGCATTCTCCGGCGGCGGAGCAGGAGTCATTGGCCTCCCTGATCGAGAGCGGCAGCTATGAAAACCATGTGCGCCGCGTGCGCCGCCTTAACGGCGAGCGCCGGGAGGTGTTGCTAACCACCATGAAACGGAGGTTTCTAGATAGGATTGCCGTCCAAGGGGCAGAAGCTGGACTGCACGTCGTCATATGGTTCAACGACCTGCCGCGATCGCGCGAAACGGCGTTGGTCGAAGCCGCGCAATCCGCGGGTCTGGGTCTGCACCCCATTTCCCCGCTTTATTATCGGCAGTCGAGAGCCGGCGAGGCCGATCGCGTCGGGCTTGTCATGGGCTATTCCGCCTTGAGCATCCGGCAGATCGAAAGAGGCGTCGACATGCTGCGGGACGTCGTCGCTCAACTCTGAGACGCTGACGGTTCCCGCACGCGGGGGTAGGGCACGTTCGCGGGGTGCTCATCGTAAACAGTTCATCGCCGAAACAATTGTGCAACGGCCGCGCTCATGGCCGGCTTACTTGGGTTGATGCTACTTGCCCCTTGACGTTGCGCTCGGCCGGTGCGTCGCACTACCAGGAGGTTCAGATCAAGGCCTTTGCCTCATGTATCCGCAACGTGAATGCTTGTCATCGAAACAATCGATTTTGCGGATTGGAAAGGACGTCGCATAGGAAGAATTCAAGGATGCAGCCCTAAGGTGTTTGTCGATGCATGCGTTGGCCCCGAGGAGCATGTCGGCTCTTCGCGACAAGCTCCCTCAGGGAGCGTAGGCGCCTACCTCAGGGATCAACAACAAGTCGAGGTTTTCCATGCGCTCTCAAATGCGGTGGAGGTTGTGCTGGGAAAATCAATTGCAAGCAGCCGATCATGTCAAACGCTCCGACTTCTTCCAAAAAACCTATCAAGGACTAGCCTTTTAGTTCAAAGCTGTTCGAAGCCAATCGAGGTTGGCCTGGTGCTTCGGGCGATCGGCTACGACACGCCGGGCGTGTACCCGGCGTGTCCGCATCTTGATCGACTCGGAACCAGCAATTCATTTTGCGTTCCATATCCGCTGCGTTCGCCACGGCGGGGCACGCGCTGCGCAACCAATTTGAGGGGCCTGCAGAGACGGCGGGGCGGCGATTGCGTCGACGTTCGCGTACGGTCCACTCAGGAGTGCCGAACCTCGAACTGCCGTCTCGCGCATTGACCACGTGCTCCTCGTGCCTAGGCCGATTGCGAGGCCGATGAGCGAATGGCCGGCCGGTACAACAATTGACCGTAAGGATCCGGAGCTATGAAACACCGTGATGAAAGATGGGAGGTGCAGAGTGAATGCGCTGATGGAACCGGCCGTCGGAGCGTTTATCTGACCTTTGACGACGGTCCCGATCCATTTTTCACGCCACAGATACTCGATGTGCTGGCGCAAAATCGGGTGCCCGCGACTTTCTTCGTCATCGGTGCCTACGCCGCAGAGCACCCGGATCTCATCCAGCGAATGATCGCGGAAGGGCATGTGGTAGGCAATCACACGATGTCTCATCCGGATTTGTCCAAATGCGACTTGGGTGAAGTGCAACGTGAGGTATTTGAAGCCAACCGTGCCATTATGGCAGCATGCCCGCAGGCCTCGATCCGCTACATTCGCGCGCCATACGGCGCCTGGAGCGAAGAAGTGTTCACTGCGTCAGAGATCGCCGGGCTGGCCGCCCTTCATTGGTCGATAGACCCGAAAGACTGGTCGCGCCCCGGCGCCGACGCGATCGTCGATGCAGTGCTCGCCGCGGTCCGGCCCGGCGCAATCGTGCTCCTGCACGACGGTTGCCCTCCCGACGAGTCGAGACGGAGCACTCAAGCCAGTCTGCGCCACCAGACCGTTATGGCGCTGTCTAATCTGATTCCGGCATTAGATGCCTGCGGATATGAAATTCGCCCCCTTCCAGAACATCACTGAAATCCGGGACCTGTATGGTCTAGCTTATGAAGGCTTACAGGCCGGTTTACGCACTGCGGACAAGCGCTTTGTCGACTTCGGACGAACTGGTCGGCTCCGCTGTTGGCTGAACGGCTGCTGCCACCTGCTACAACCGAGATCAAGGTGATCGCAGCGGCGCAAGTCGCTAATCCAGAGCTGGTTCCGCAAGGATGGGGCGGCCCGCTGCTATCTCCGGCGACCATACCGTGCCGGCTATGCGCTTTTGGGCCTACACGAGAGCCTTTCCCGCTGGGAAAAGAATTGGAGATCGCTCGGGCGCGCCACCGCGCCTCCGTGAACGGCTGGTCGGCATTGCAAGGGCTCGGCGTACTCTTCGCTTTAGCCAAGGAGCACTGACCGCCGCAGTTGAATAGGGTTGCATCCCGTAGCCTTCGGCGAGAGCTGGGGTCCTAGGCAGCCGTCACCGTTTGCGGGATTACGCCCCACCACTCGGCTGCGAAGACCGCAGCCCCTCGGCTCGCACACCCCCCGTGGATATGCTCCTTGATCGTCACGACGATCCGGCGCGCAGTGCCATCCTTCACCAACTGGACCACTTCGATAGCTTCTGACTGGCGGTGTCCAACGGGCCAGATTGCCAGTATTTGACTTGGCTACGCAAGAAGTTTCGCGATGTACACCCCTCCCGCTTTCCGCGGCGGAAGGATTGCCTGCGCGCTTGATTGGCGGATTACTATGAGGAAGCAGATGAATGGCTGCGAGGCAGCTTCGGTCATGCACGTATTCCGGTCATTTCTCAGAAGTCGCGGCAACACCCGTCGCGTGAAAGTCGGCTCATAAGTGAGAGAAAAACATAGCGTGACAGAGACGACTTCGACTGACTCGCTTCCCGCATGACCATCATTTCCGCCCTCGTGAATTAACGCACCATAGAAGCCAGTCAGCCGAGAATGACGGCCGCTTCATTGAAGGAAAGCCAAGCCATGCGCCAAGCAGCGCCCCGCTTTGCACTCGACCACATGGCGACGCCAGGACTCGACGTTAGGGCACTTTTCGCTTTTGCCCGTGACCAGGGGCTGACCGACGTCCAGATCCGCAGCCAACCGCGTAGCAATGCTATTGCACTCGGCATCCCGGCGGCGGTCGTCCGGTCTGCCGCCGCCGAAGCAGGCGTTGGGATTATTTCCGTCAATGCCTTGCAGCGCTTCAATGAGTGGACACCCGCCCGCAAGGCCGAGGCGAGCAAGCTCGCCGATTATGCGGCGGCCTGCGGAGCCAAGATGCTCATGCTGGTGCCGGTCAACGACGGCTCCTGGCCAGCCAATGGCGAGCGCCGCGGCGATCTCCACGTCGCCTTGAAGGCGCTCAAGCCGATCCTCCAGTCGCGCGGTCTGATCGGTCTCATCGAGCCGCTGGGCTTCCAGACCTGCTCGCTTCGATCGAAGAACGAAGCGGCTAAGGCCATTGCCGCTGTTGATGGCCAGTCGGTCTTCCGCCTCGTGCACGACACGTTCCACCACACGCTCGCCGGGGAGGCCTTCTTCTCCTGCGACCTGACCGGTCTCGTGCACATTTCAAGAGTGAACGATCCAATCCACTGGATCTACCCGGATCGCGTCCTGGCAGGTTCCGACAATGGCAGCCAGATCCGGGCGCTGCTTGATGGCGGTTATGGTGGCCCCTTCTCATTCGCACCGTTTGTCGATGCAGCCCACCCGCTCGACGACTTCGCAGGCGCACTTGCCGCGAGCATCGATCTGGTCCGACACGGCCTATTGACGCGACTGGCGGCGTGAGACGCGGGAGCAAATCAGGGGCGCCTGCGACGCCCTTTGGCGTCCCGGGGAGAAATCATTCGAGACGCCTCCTGTAACAACACCTCTCGCATCCAGAGGCTTGCCGGATCGCTGTTGTGAAGGGCGGGCCATTGGACGGCCTCGGTGAATGCGGGAAGCGGCAGCGGAAGTTGATATCGACCGAAATTTCTTCGATCAGCGCTCTCTCTGCCCGCCGACGAGCAATCGAGCGGCCCGCGAGCCCTACTCGCTCGACCGTCTCGGTCATCGGAAGCAGGGAACCGTGTTCCCGAAAGGACGCCGCGATGGCTTCGCAATCCCGACGCTATCGCCGGATATTGTTGCCGCTCGAGTCGCAGCCAGTAGCGCCGCTTGACGGTCCTCCCCGTCACGCTCTTTGTATCCAGATAATCATCGAGCGCGCGGCGTGGTCGCGACGGGCTTCTTCACGGCGCGCATAGAGCGCGAACGTTCCGAGGTCGGCGCAGACCTGATCGGCAACATACTTTAGCATTGCGCGAGGCGGAGCCCCTCCGGCGGCGAGCACTCTACCTGGGGGCCATCAGACAGCGGAGCACCCTGGCCAGCCATCGTGCTCCAATCCGTGCTCATTCCTTGCTTTTGCAGCAGCATGCAGCGCCCTTCCAGCATCGTAGGCGACCTCAAGGCGAACGGACCCTACGAGCTGTCAACGAGATCCGCCGATGATTGCGTCTGACTGACCCCTCGTTTTTGTTTTTGCTCCACCTTTCCTAAGCCCGCTGCAGTTCTCGCACCGGCTCTGGTCTTGCCGGCTGAGGCCGTGAATGCGCCTCAGACGCCACCGTCATAAAAGCCTGAAGTGCCGCGGAGAGATACTCGTCGCTACGCGTCACAAAAACAGTCGGCGCCGACCGCAGGTTGTGAGGTAGCTGGTGTATGATGACCTGTCCGTCCGCTGCCGCATCCTGAACGACCCCCCGAGGTAGCATGGCCACCCCAACCCCGGCGGCGACGCAGCCGATGATCCCGTCCATTGTTCCGAGTTCCATCCAGCGGCCATGCGTTACCCCAGACGCCGCCAGGAACATGTCCATGCGCCGGCGGTAGGAACAGCCCGATCGAAAGGCGAGGACCTTCAGAGCCGGTGATGCGGCCAAGGCCTTCAGATCCGAAAGCTCGCGAAAGCGCGGCGAGGAGATCACAACGAGCTCCTCTTCGACGATCGATAGGCTTTTCAGTCCGGGATGAGCGATGGGGCCGGAGACGAACGCGCCATCCAGGTTACGTGCGACGACCTCGCTGACGAGCTTTTCCGTCGGGGCAGCCTCCACCAGTACGTCGACCTCTGGATAGTCTGCAGCGTAGCGGATCAGGATCGGCGGAAGGCGAAGCGCTGCAGTAGTCTCCATCGTGCCGATCCTGAGTAAACCGCACGGCGTACCGCGGTCTGTGACGACGCGCTTGGCTTCATCCAGAAGCTCTCCGACGCGCTCGGCATAGGGAACGAGCTGAATGCCGGTGGCTGTCAGTGTAACCCCTCGCCTGGAGCGATGAAAAAGCGGAGCACCGATTTCCTCCTCAAGCGATTTTATTCGCGCGGTGACGTTGGACTGCACCGTGTTGAGTACACCGGCAGCCCCTCCGATACTGTTTGCTCTCACAACCGCCTGGAAAAACCTGAGGTCAGCGCTGTTCATCAGCCATCTCCTTTTCAGATGAAAAACATCTGATCTAATCGTTTGTCTTAAGTCAAGTGTCGCAATAGCGTCAAAAAAATTTCCGGGAACATTGAAGGAAAGCCAAGCCATGCGCCAAGCAGCGCCCCGCTTTGCACTCGACCACATGGCGACGCCAGGACTCGACGTTAGGGCACTTTTCGCTTTTGCCCGTGACCAGGGGCTGACCGACGTCCAGATCCGCAGCCAACCGCGTAGCAATGCTATTGCACTCGGCATCCCGGCGGCGGTCGTCCGGTCTGCCGCCGCCGAAGCAGGCGTTGGGATTATTTCCGTCAATGCCTTGCAGCGCTTCAATGAGTGGACACCCGCCCGCAAGGCCGAGGCGAGCAAGCTCGCCGATTATGCGGCGGCCTGCGGAGCCAAGATGCTCATGCTGGTGCCGGTCAACGACGGCTCCTGGCCAGCCAATGGCGAGCGCCGCGGCGATCTCCACGTCGCCTTGAAGGCGCTCAAGCCGATCCTCCAGTCGCGCGGTCTGATCGGTCTCATCGAGCCGCTGGGCTTCCAGACCTGCTCGCTTCGATCGAAGAACGAAGCGGCTAAGGCCATTGCCGCTGTTGATGGCCAGTCGGTCTTCCGCCTCGTGCACGACACGTTCCACCACACGCTCGCCGGGGAGGCCTTCTTCTCCTGCGACCTGACCGGTCTCGTGCACATTTCAAGAGTGAACGATCCAATCCACTGGATCTACCCGGATCGCGTCCTGGCAGGTTCCGACAATGGCAGCCAGATCCGGGCGCTGCTTGATGGCGGTTATGGTGGCCCCTTCTCATTCGCACCGTTTGTCGATGCAGCCCACCCGCTCGACGACTTCGCAGGCGCACTTGCCGCGAGCATCGATCTGGTCCGACACGGCCTATTGACGCGACTGGCGGCGTGAGACGCGGGAGCAAATCAGGGGCGCCTGCGACGCCCTTTGGCGTCCCGGGGAGAAATCATTCGAGACGCCTCCTGTAACAACACCTCTCGCATCCAGAGGCTTGCCGGATCGCTGTTGTGAAGGGCGGGCCATTGGACGGCCTCGGTGAATGCGGGAAGCGGCAGCGGAAGTTCGACGATCCGCAGGGGCAAGATTTTTTCGAAATATTTAACCAGCCGGAACGGCATGCTCGCTATACGCGATGTGCCTGAGACCATCGGCGGGATCATGCTAAAAGCCTGTACGACGATCTCGACACGTCTCTTGAGACCATGCTCAAGCAAAAACCGTTCCTCCATGGATGGCGTCTGCGCACGGCCGAACTTGACTGCAACGTGCCTCATGGACATGTAGCTCTCGAATGTAAGCTGCCCTGGCAGCTGCTTGTTCGTGGGGCAGCATACGCACACCAGTCTCTCGTCGAACAGCGCCACTCTTGGATGCGCGCTCGACATGAACAATTCCGGACAAATCAGGAAATCGACGTCGCCGCGCCGGAGAAGCTCATCGGGCTCGTCGTCGAGCGGCAGCAATTCGAAGCTGACGGCGGGTGCTTCGCGTGCAACACGCTCCACGATCTTTTCAAAAAACACGAGTGTGACGAAATCGGAAAGCATGATCCTGAAGCGGCGATCGGATAGAGCCGGGCTAAACGGATCCCAAGAAATAATCGAGGACTGGATTTTCAGGAGTGCGCCGCGAACTGCGGGAGCGAGTGTCTCCGCACGCTGCGTTAGAATCCGTTCGCGGCCGCTCATCGTAAACAGTTCATCGTTGAAATAATCGCGCAGCCGGCCGACGGCCGCGCTCATGGCCGGCTGACTTAGGTTGATGCTGTTTGCCGCCGCCGTGAGGTTGCGCTCGCTCAGCAGTGCGTCGAGCACGACGAGAAGGTTCAGATCAAGGCCCTTGAAGCGCATAGCTTTCACTTATCCATAGCATGGATGCTCGCGATCTAAACAATCGATTTTACCAAACTTCCAGGGGGCTGCATAGACGACTGACATGCACCCGATCACGACACAGCACGGCGTAGCGGCTCACTTGGACCTGCCCCCCGTTTCCTCACGGTTGGCGAGGTTGATTTCTTGGTAGGCGAACTCGGACTGAACAGGGCGCATTCGGATCTTGAGAGACTCGGAATGAGCCATTCTATCCGCGTCATGCGTCTGGTGCCGCGGCAGCTTGGCATTCCATTCGCTTTTGGCACGGTTCGGCACACGCTGTGGAACCATCTTGGGAGGTTCTGCAGAGACGGCCTAGCGGCCATGGTGCCGGGCGTTCGCGCCGCCACACATGATCGCGACCGCCACTGCGATCGAGGTAGCGGTCAGGCGCTGAGATTTTGTCCGCCCGGTTGCAGCCAGTCGCCCGACGATATTATGCCGCGATCCGCGCCCGGAAACAGCAAGTAGCAACCGCGACAGATAGGCTGAGTCTGATGCTTGAACACATAACAGTCGGAGCGAAGGCACGCGGCTCGCGCCCGGCAGGCACAAAAAACCGAGACCTAAGCCTTGATTTCGCCAAAGGTATACTCATTATCTTGGTGATAATTGGGCACCTACTACAATATTGTATTTATCGAGGCACTGACGCTTTCTGGATGTCGCCGTATTACAAGTCGATATACATATTTCATATGCCTCTCTTTATGGCGATAAGCGGATACCTTTCTTCTGGGGCAATTTGGCGAAAACCGTTCATTCAAGGGGTCGGCAATCGAGCAACCCAGTTACTCCTACCAATGCTTTTTTGGTGTGCGTTGATTTGGACGCTAAAGTCCGCCGTGATAGTTCCGGCGAAAAGTTTAACTGGTGGATTGTCGGATCTGTCGACCGAGGTCATTGGAACATACTGGTTCATATGGGCGGCATTTATTTCGTTCGTCCTAGTTAAGTTTTTTACAACTTTCAATCGTCTATCGATGTGGATCATAAGCGCATCTGCAATTGCGGTCGCATTCGCGCCCATCACATCATCGATAATCCCGTCGTTAAGATACACATATCCATTTTATTGTCTGGGGTTCTTTTTCGCCCAATCGAAAGGATGGCAAGAAAGTATCATATGGACTCACAAATCGATTGTGTTGGTTTTACTTTCGATAACAGCTCTCCTATGCTTCCTCTGGTGGGACAAGCAGACCTACGCCTTCAACAATCTTGTGCTAATCAACGATGAAGGGTCAGCTAAACAAGTATTGCTGATGTTCGCCGGCTCTGCAGCGGCTTCTGCAGTGGCAATGCAGTTCATGTTCCAGTGCTGGAGAGTTGTCGCTTCGACCAGAATGGCTCACTTTGTCGCGGTCGAACTCGGTCAGAGCACGCTGCTGCTTTATCTGGTTCAGGGTGCCGTGTTTCGCCTCACGGATTTTATACAGTTTGGAGAAGCCTGGAATCTCACGACCAGAATCGCGTTCGCAAGTGTTCTTGGAGTGGCCATTGTCGTCACAGCGATGGCAATTCGCAAGATTGCGCGGGACCTTGGATATATGTCGCAGATCGTTGTCGGAGCCCCGCCACGCCAAAGTCTGCTCAAATCTCAATCTGTAATCAATTAGCCAGTGCAAAATTCATTTCATAGCTCCGGAGCCATCCGCTCAACTGTTGTGCCCGTCGGCCATTCGCTCATCGACAGCGCAATCGACATAAGCACGACGCGCACGTCCTTCATGGGCGGCAGGGCGAGATACAACACCTCTGAGTGGGACCGTACGCAAATGATCGCGATGACAAGCAATCACGTTACGGATGGATGAGGCATGCGTTTCAAAGGCCTTGATCTGAACCTTCTCGTCGTGCTCGATGCACTGCTGACTGAGCGCAACCTCACGGCGGCGGCAAACAGCATCAACCTAAGTCAGCCGGCCATGAGCGCGGCCGTCCGCCGGCTGCGCGATTATTTCAACGATGAGCTGTTTACGATGAGCGGCCGCGAACGTGTTCTAACCCCACGTGCGGAAACACTCGCTCCCGCAGTTCGCGGCGCGCTCCTGCATATCCAGTGCTCGATTATTTCTTGGGAGCCGTTTAGCCCGGCTCAATCCGACCGCCGCTTCAGGATCATGGTTTCGGATTTCGTCACACTCGTGTTTTTTGAAAAGGTCGTGGAGCGTGTTGCACGCGAAGCACCCGCCGTCAGCTTCGAATTGCTGCCGCTCGACGACGACTCCGATGAGCTTCTCCGGCGCGGTGACGTCGATTTTCTGATCCTTCCGGAATTGTTCATCTCGAGCGCCCATCCAAGAGCGGCGCTGTTCGACGAGACATTCGTGTGCGTAGGCTGCCCCACGAACAAGCAGCTGCCAGGCCGGCTTACATTCGAGAGGTACGTGTCCATGAAGCACATTGCGTTCAGGCGCGGCCGTGCGCAGATGCCATCCATCGAGGAACAGTTTTTGCTTGAGCATGGCCTCAAGAGACGTGTCGAGATTATCGTTCAGGCCTTTAGCATGATCCCGCCGATGGTCTCAGGCACATCGCGTATAGCGACCATGCCCTTCCGGCTGGTTCAACATTTCAAAAAAAGCTTCCCCTTGCGGATCATCGAACTTCCGCGGCCACTACCCACGTTCACCGAGGCCGTTCAATGGCCCACCCTTCACAACAGCGATCCGGCAAGCACCTGGATGCGGCAGATAATGTTGCAGGAGGCATCCCGTATGTGAAGTCGCGGCGCTCCTGGGTAAGGTCAGGCGGCGATTGAGATCCCGCCGCTCGCGATCCGAAGCCTGCAACCGACAAAAAATCGTGCGCAGGATCGGACCGCCCGGCGGTCTAGGGTTCGCGCTTCGGGCCGAGCAAGACCACTGTCAGGGCAGCGACGAACGAGGAAACGGCGCTGTAGGCAAAAACACTGGCCACGCCGGCATTGTCCACGAGTAGTCCGCCGAAAATCGCGCCGGCTGCGATGGCCACTTGGAACGTTGCGGCCATCAGCCCACCGGCGTTTTCGGCATGCTCGGGAGCGGCGCGCAGCACCATCCATGTCTGCAGTCCCACCGGCACCGCCCCGAAGGCAAAGCCCCATACGGCAACAGCAATCACCGCGGCCCAGGCCGATGTTCCCAGCGTCAGCAGCGAGACAGCGGCCAGCGCTATGATCAGGGGCGGCAGGGCCGCGACTGCCTTGAGGCTGTGCTCGGTCAAGAATCCGCCGGCCAGATTGCCGAAGAAGCCTCCGATGCCAAAGGCGAGCAACACGAGCGAGATCGTCTCGATATTGAGCGCGGGAACATCCTCGAGGAAGGCGCGCATATAGGTGTAGCCGGCGAAGTGCCCGGAAGCGGCCAACAGGACCACCAAAATCGCGACTTTGATCGTCGGATTCCTGGCCACATCCAGCAGACTGCGAAAGCTGGCCGCTCCAATCGGAGGCAGCCTCGGAAGGGCCACGATTTGCACTAGCAGTGTAACGGCGCCTACGACCGCAGCGATCATGAAGGCGGTTCGCCATCCCCAGATGTCGCCGACATACGCGCCGATTGGAGCCGCGCAAACGGTAGCGACGGTAACGCCTGTGAGGATGATCGACATGGCGCGCTGCAGGAGGTGACCTGGAACGAGCCGCATCGCCAGCGCTGCCGAAATCGACCAGAAGCCTCCGATCGCTATTCCGAGCACGACGCGGGCGGTCAGAAGAACCGGCAGGGACCCCGCGGCGGCCGACAAAACGTTCGACAGAATCAGCAGCAGCGTCATCGCCCACATGACGATCCTTCGGTCCAGGCGATTTGTGATGATGGCCATCGTCGGCGCCGCGATAGCACCGACGATTGCAGTCGCTGTCAGCGCCTGTCCAGCTGTACCCTCGGTGATACCGAGATCATGCGCGAGCGGCGTCAGCACGCTGGCAGGCAAAAACTCTGCCGTCACAAGCCCGAAGGTGCCTAAGGCAAGCGAAATGACCGCACCCCATGCGGGACGCGACCGTTGATCTGGCTGTTCTGGGTCATGCAGAACTCCGTCCATGAAGCCAGTCGCGGATTCGGTCATGAACCGGGTCTCCAGTTTCGATGCGCCGCAACGTCGGCGAGGCTGCGCTGACCCGCATGAACCCCAGAAGCGCCTTCCCCTGCGGCGTTGCACTAAGTTGGGGATGTTCATCGTTTCGCGATATGTTTCGACGCTGCGGCGCTCGATATCGACGGCCCTTTCCTTGAGCCGGACGATGTCATCGTGAGAAAGCACGTCATCTGGCTATTCTCCGGCGGCGATTGTCGACTTGATCCGAGGGCGGACAGCTTCGACGCAGTGCGTGTCGCCACCTTGTGAGGAGGCGATCGCGACGGTGAAAAAATGACTCCAGTTTGACCAGGCCGCGGGTAGTCATGTATTTGCTCGACGCTTGGCTTGCCGTCGACTGATGCACCTTGATCGCATCCGCGACAGTCCTGAGATTGAGAGGCCGCAGGTGGGCGACGCCGTATTCCAAAACGACATCCTGCTCGCGGAGACGTGTGAACGACAATTGGGCGAGCGCCACGCCTTGGTTCGTCAGTCTCGAACCAGTCATGCGCAAAGCAGCTACCGAGCAGGAACGTCCGGAGGAAACGTTCGGCGCAAATGTGCACGGTCTCCTTGGGCGCTCGCGTTTTGCCATGGTTCTGTTTTGTAGCTTTCTACGTGCTTTGATGGGCTCTAACCGATGACAGCAAGCGCCATACCATTCGGTTGCAGGCGCCGAACCTGACCATGTTTTGCCGAAGCCCTGTTGGCTTGAGCAGGGCCGCCGTGCCTTGACCAGACCGAGCGCCGCACAATTGCTTGGGCACCCGAACCGACCAAAAGTGCTGTATTGTCCGGGGCAATCGCCACTTGCGTCCCGGCTCGGGAAGACGAAAACCTTTCCGGCCGCGCCGAGCCCGATGCATTGCCGCACGCCGGCGGGCCCTGCATCGACCGCGTTCTTCAGTGGGTGATTGCGTGCGCAGGCCGGCGATCTGGGAGACGCGGCCGTCGCACCTGTGTCATCGCGCTGTTGCCGCTCCCCAGTCGAGCAAGATCTTTGGGTCCGAAGGCGGACAAGAATGTCACAAGCGCGACCAAAAGATCGCCACGGCCCGTCTGCCCGTACTGGGCAACGGTGCAAGGCAAACGGCACGGTGATCGGCGCGCAACTTGCTCCGACAATTTGGTCAGTGGGAGGCGTCAGCAGTGCTGCATGGAGCTCAGCGGTGATTGACCAACGACTAGCGGCGTGGGGGTTGTCGAATCCTGACGCGAAATACCGTGAGGAGAGCCTTGATGCCCTATCCTTCGACGAACATGGGCATGGAACGCAGGCTGCTCTGCCTGATGCTGCCGCGTGCACGCGCCAAACCAGGCGTGATCGACCCTATCACACACAGCCAGCCTTATGATGACCGGAGCGGCGACTAGTCCGTCTTGGTCAACAGCAACCCATTGCACCAAACGTGGTCCACGCACCCCCACTCACACGCTGCCGACGCATCCGGAAAGAATCCCCGTCCGTTTAGGTTGGCACTCGTGTTGCAGAGCAGCGGAATGCCAGTGAGTTGTTCGTATTCGACCAGGAGCTCCGCAATTGGGTGATCGGATTTTCTGGAAACCGTCTGTAATCGTGCAGTCCCGTCGAGATGAATGACTGCAGGGATTTTCTCTTTCCACTCCGAACGTGTTCGGTGATCGAACAGCATGTAAGGATCCGGCGTGCCAGGTTCGAATATCTCAACTGCGCGATCCTCCAAGCATATTGGCGCTACCGGCCGGAAGTGCTCTCGACGTTTTACTTTGTTGAGGTGGTCCTTCATTTGGGGCGAAGTCGCGGCCGCCAGGATGCTTCTGCCTCCCAAGGCACGTGGACCAAGCTCTGCACGGCCTGTGAGGAAAACGACCGGCTTGCCGTCGGCGAGCACGCTGGCAAGTTCTGCCACGCTGCATGGAGCAGCCTGCCATCCCGGCGACACGGCGCCATCCTTCATGTTTGGTCCGCTGTAGACCGACCAATCGAGGTCGACGAAGCCTTTGCCGGCAGCCAGCGCGCAGCAGGCGGCACCGATCGCCGACCCGCTGTCGTTTGGGAACGGAGGCACCCAGACTGCATCGAACAAACCGCTCGCGCGAAGTGCACTGTTCCATTTTATATTCAGCCCGCATCCGCCCGCGATGCACAGGTTTCGCGTTCCGGCAACCGAGAGCCCACGCAGCGCGACTGTCATCTCGCGAACGAGAAGACGCTCGAGAAAGGCATGAAACGAGGCGAGTATGTCCTCGGGTGTCTGGGCGACCAGCCGTGACTCGGCTACATCGAAGAAATCATGCACCGCCGTGAGTAACGCGTCTTCGGAGCGGCTGTTGTGTCTGTATTCAATAGCAAGCTTCGTGTCGCCGGAGAAATGTTGGTCGTAAAGCTCCTCAAACACTGTCACGATCTTTTCGTTGACATCTCCGAGCGCGATATAGGCCATCAGCTTGCCGGCTATATCCAGGTTCCAGCCCGTCCTCGTTTCCTGCCTATAAGGACCGAAGTGTTGGCCCGCGGCGGCATAGGCATGACCCATCAGCGGAAACAGGCATTCGATAAACCGCACTCCGCTTGGCTCCACGTGGTAAAGCCGCGGGAAAATGAAGCCGTCCCATACCAGGCAAAGGGCAGGTTCTTTGGCTTTGGCGAATGAACTGGTGCAGTATGCGGAAGCTACGTGGCCAAGGACATGCGGATAGCTTTCATAAGAAAATGTCGCGCCGCCCAGCACGAGGCCTGAGCCGTGATAAGCTGCCAGGGGATTTTTAGGATCCCGCTCCACATATGGTGCCCCGTTGAGAGTGACCGGCGTGCCCTCACTGACAACGTGGAATTCCGACTCGATCTCACCGTCCCAGCCATCGATGACGAACCGGTCAACATCGCGCGGATCCAGGCCATTTTCCGCCAAGGCGGCAACAATCGTTTCAAGACGATCAATGGATTGATATCGTGGATTATTGTCGAGTTTCTCCTGCTCGATGCAAAAGACCAATCGGCCGTCCTCGACGACAGCGATCGCTCCGTCGTGCGTTAGCTTGATACCGCAAATTCGCATAATAGATCCGTGTCAAGGTTAGCTGTGGAGCAACTGTAGAAGAATTGAGGAAACGTGGGCTGGAAAGCACGGGGTATGGGCTTTTAAGCAATGCGCTATGCAATATGATGACGAATCGGTAAACTTGTTTGTTTGGATATACTGTATCCATGGCATGGATATGCGGCCCGTGCCCACAGGCGTCATGCAGGCGAAGGTGCGTCCGACGAGCCAACGGCGCGGAATGACTTCGACGCCCTTCGCCGCGTCTGAGCGCCTGACGATCTCGACGGTGAGTCGAGGAAGGGCTGCCTTGTCCGTGAGCTTAGTGCGGTCATAGCCGCCGTCGGCGAACATGCTTCAGCCAGGCCCAGCGCTGCAGACGCTGTCGAGGATCATCTGCACTCCGGCACGTCGGAAATGTCGGCGGGCGTCACATTGACCGTTAACAAGCGGCCGTCGGTGTGGACCGCGATGTGACGCTTGCGTCGCACGATCTTCTTGCCCGCGTCGTAACCCCTTGTCTTTGCTTCCCGAGCTTTGACCGACCGACTGTCGAGGATGCCTCGAACCCCGCCAATCCGCTGCCCGCATTGCAGCACACCCTTCTTCGGCCGGCAGTTGATCCTGCTTGGTCTGAAATTCGCTACGAGAACGCGATATCATTGCGACGACCAACCTGGATTGACCACTAAGTGGCCGATATCGCCATCGAACACGACGACAAGGCGCGCGGCCATTCCGAACCTCCGGGCCGGCCGCCGCACAATCGTGCGGTGATGAAGCACTCCGATGTCCTTGGCGGGCTCGATTACCTGGCGGCGGATTATCACCGGCAGGATTTCTCCAAGCATGTCCACCACGAGTATCTGATCGGGTTGATCGAGCGGGGCGTCCACGATGTCTGGTGCCGGGGCGAGATTTGGCACGCCGGTAGCGGCACCATCGCGACTTTCGCTCCCGGCGAACCGCATTTCGGGGGTGCCGGTGACGACCTTGGCTGGAGCCAGAAAATCTTCTACCTGCCCGAACGCCTTGTCCGGCAAGTTCTTGAGGACAGCGGCCAGACCGAACCCGGAACGATCGACTTCAAAAGCCCGTTCCAGGAGAATGCCCTCGTTGCGCAAGGCCTCGGCGCGCTTTGGCGCCTGCTCGAACATGAGCATAGCTCAGCACTGGAGATCGAGGAGCATCTGATCCGTTTCCTGCCCCGTGCCTTCGCGCAAGTGGGCAGGTCGCGCGTCGCCGAGAAAAAATTGGTGCCGCCGAGGTTCCGCGACGTGCGTGACTTCATCCATGCCCACTCGGACGAAGCCCTGCAGCTCGCCGCTCTCGCCGCCCTCGCTGGATGCTCCAAGGCGACGTTGATCGACGGCTTCAAGGCGCATTTCGGGGTGCCCCCCACCCGCTACCTGATCCAGGTTCGCATCGACGAGGCGCGACAGCTGCTGAGGCGAGGTCAGCACGTCGCCGAGGTCGCCGTGGCGGTCGGGTTCGCGGACCAGAGCCATCTGACCCGACACTTCAAGGCCGTGTTGGGAGTGACGCCGGCACGTTATCTCTTAGCTTGAATATCGTTCAATAAAGCGCGCAGCGAACCGTCTAGCCTGGACGCTCAACGGATGAAACGAGCGTCCAGACCATGAGCGACAGCAAGCAGACCCGCCCCCGCGGCTTCACCAGCGACAACATCGCCGGCGCCTCTCCCGAGGTGATCGCAGCCATCACGGCGTGCGCTTCGGGTCAGGCGCTTCCCTACGGCAACGATGAGCTGACCCACACCGTCGAGCGCCGGCTTGCCGAGGTGTTCGAGCATGAGGTCGACGTGTTCCTCGTCTCGACCGGGTCGGCGGCGAACGCGTTGGCGCTCGCGGCGATGACGCCGCCATGGGGCAGCATCCTTTCGCATGCCGAAGCACACATCAACCGCGATGAGTGCGGGGCGCCGGAATTCTACACCGCCGGTGCGAAGTTGGTGCAGCTCCCGGGCGAGGCCGGCAAGATCGACATCGACGCCTTGGCGGCCAATGCCAAGCGCATGGTGGGCGACGTCCACTCGGTCCAGCCCTCCAGCGTCAGCATCACGCAGGCGACCGAGGTGGGATCGGTCTACGCGCTCGATGAGATCAAGGCGATCGGCGATATCTGCCGATCGGCGGACCTGCCGCTCCACATGGACGGCGCCCGCTTTGCCAATGCCCTCGTCACTCTCGGCTGCTCGCCGGCCGAGATGACGTGGAAGGCCGGCGTCGACCTTGTGTCGTTTGGCGCCACGAAGAACGGAACGTTGGGGGTCGATGCGGTCGTCTCATTTCGCAGGGATCTCGCGAGCACGATCGCCTTTCGCCGCAAGCGGGCCGGCCAGTTGAGTTCCAAGATGCGCTTCATGGCGGCGCAGATGGACGGCTATTTGCGAGACGGCGTCTGGCTTCGTAACGCGGCCCATGCCAATGCGATGGCGTCGGCGCTCGCACAAGGTTTGGCCGCCGTGCCGCGTGTGGAGATCCAGCAGCGTCCCGAGGCCAATATCCTGTTCTGCCGACTTCCCACGCCCCTGATCCGGGGGCTGCTCGACATGGGATTCCACTTCTACCATGATCGCTGGGAGCCCGGGATCGTGAGGTTCGTTACCTCGTTCGCGACGACCGAGGCCGACGTGTCCGACTTGATCGGCGCAGCGGCCGGCCTCTCCACACCGATCGCCTCGGCTCGTGTTCCGGCTGGCGCAGAATGAGTGTGGCGATCGTCAAGCGCTCTCGCCGCGCGTCGTCATTTTCAAACGGTGTCTCAGCCAATCGGACCTCGCGAAGGCCACTGGAAGTGAGAGGTCTAG
This sequence comes from Mesorhizobium sp. WSM4832, assembly GCF_055811115.1. Taxonomy (NCBI): domain Bacteria; kingdom Pseudomonadati; phylum Pseudomonadota; class Alphaproteobacteria; order Hyphomicrobiales; family Phyllobacteriaceae; genus Mesorhizobium; species Mesorhizobium sp. WSM4832. The sequence continues at coordinate 28,944 of NZ_JBVVQH010000025.1, forward strand.
TCCGTCGAACGGAGCGTTGGCCCGAGTTCCACGAATAAGGAAAACATGGCTCTGTTCCTGCGGCCACCCGGCCACGTCGCGGGCGCGAAAATCGCGGGTGAAAGTCTTCTCGCCGGTAGCAATTTTCTGTGCAGCCGAGCTCGCGCCCATGCTCGACACGGGGGACCGATCCTGTCCCGGGTCGTGAACTGTTCGACCCCGCCGGGATGCCTGGTGACTTTGTGATGTCGGTTTTCGGCATTCGAAACGGGCATCGTCAAGGCTTGCGGGCCTTGAACAGCGTCGCGGACCTGCCCCGGCGTTGGATACTCCCCAAAGTCGGTGTCCTATGAACCACCTTACGGGCACCGCTGAGTCCCCAAGGGGCGCCTGCCATCTGCAAACGCGATGGTCTCTTCCGAAATATTATATTAGCGAAACGGACACCACATCGCGCATGCTAGCAGCTAGCGGGACAAGCGCCCATGCGCCCTGCAGATATGCTTGGGCGCCTGCACTAAGCGCATACGCAGTTATCTTCGATCTCGAGAGGCCTGGTGACCGGGGCCTGCTTGTCTGCGGTGACGAGGACGCGGCGACTTGTCTTTCGGCTGCAGTACCCGGCTGAGGCTCCGGAAAAAACTGCTCGCTGCCGGGGAAGCCCGTATGGTGGATCGAGCGATCTTGCATGATGAGGCGTCGCGAGGAGGGGGGTTCAACTTTGTCACGAAAAGGTCGCGCCTGCTCACCTGGCCAATGTGGTGCGCAATAGTGAAGCATGTATGCGCCACTGAAGGGCATAAGGTCGCAATAAATGTGCAAAATGTTCGATTTGTGCAGAAGTAAAGTGTCAAAATAGTTGCATAAAAGCAACGTCTGAATCATATGACGCTGAAGATAAACTTTGCGCTTGCGCAAATTGGCGCCACGGATACCGTCGCGCTGCGCATAATGCATTGCGATGTGCATCCGTTTGGTCGTGGGGGCAAAGATGGTCGTCAATCGACTTCGCCCCCTTTTCGTTGAGAGGCACAGGTTGAGACCTGAGACGGCTGCTAGGTCGCAAGCATGCGAAGACGCAATACATCGCCGTCCCTCCAAAATCCATGTCTTCAACGCTCTTTCGGCGGCCTGCTGAAGGAATGCTATTGGGAAACCGACATATGTCTGGAGCGAGTGATCTTGCGGATGAAAAGCGCCAGAGCGAGCTTTCAAGCTTTGTCATGAGCGAGGTGCGGCGCATTCTCGCCCAATGCGACGAGGCGAGGCAGGGTGACAAGGCTGCTGTTGCGCCTTCGTATTCTGCTGCCGAGGATTCGACGGCCGTGGCTGCCGAATTTCTCTGTAGACTTGAGGCCGAAGCGGCGCGACGACTAAACGCCCAGGCCGTTGAGATCGCTTCACGACCGCGGGCAGCCGACCATCCGCTCGGTCATCCGGTTCTGAAAGATTTTCCGAGAGAAGGCGCACGCATTGCGGAGTGGGCCGGTCCAGTTGCGGGGTCGACGCATCTCGAGAGACGTTTTGGAATACCGCGGTCAACGCTGCATTGGTGGCAGCGGCACAACGATGTGGTTGCCTTTCGCAGAGGCTCCCGCAAGCATGTATTTCCCCTGGCTCAGTTCATCGACGGCAGGCCAATGCCAGGAATACGGCAGGTCCTTTCCTCGATTTCCGATCCCAGATTGGCTTGGCTATGGCTGATCAGTCCCTCGCCTCTTCTCAAGGATCGGCTTCCTATCGAATTGCTCAGAGACGGCATGAACACAGAAGCCGTTGGATCGGCCGCCCAGGCTATTTCTCTGATTGGATCTGTCTGACCATCGGTCCGACGTCCGTGGCTGTTTGCCTGCATCTGGATGCCTATGCAAACAGTCGATGTACCAGTTGTGCGATTTGTACAAATGTATAGTTGTTCAATTTGTACAAGTAATATTGGAAATTTAGTGGTAAAAATGCCACTAATACTGGTACATGTAGCTGACAAACGGATTTTTACCTTGCACTATTCCATCCGGTGAATAGCTTCCCAGCCGGGAAGGATGCTTCGCGACGCGCATCTTTTTCGATCGTGGGGACAGGGAGCGGTTCGTTCATCGACGTCCTCGCCCTTTTCAAATCATCAAGGAGATCAAGTATGAACATCAAGAGCCTTCTTCTCGGCTCAGCTGCGGCCCTGATCGCAGTGTCCGGCGCCCGCGCCGCCGACGCGGTGACCGTCGCCGAGCCGGAACCGGCCGAATACGTAAAGATCTGCGACCTGTACGGCTCGAGCTACTTCTATATCCCCGGCACCGAAACCTGCCTGCGCATCGGCGGCTATGTCCGTTATGATATCAGCGCCGGCGACGTCGGCAGCTTCGATGGCGCTCGGTCGACGGACGTGCTCAACCGCAAGGACCAGGGCACCTGGCACAAGAACGCCCGCTTCAACCTCAAGACCTGGACCGGCCAGGAAACCGAGCTAGGCACGCTGAAGACCTACACCGAGACCCGCTTCAACTTCGGCAACAGCGCCTACTATGCTGGCGAAGACGGCAATCAAGCCCACAACAAGGGCGCTTCGCTGAATTTTGCCTGGATTCAGCTCGGTGGGCTCCGCGTCGGTTTGGACGATTCGGCCTTCGATACGTTCATCGGCTATGCCGGAAACGTTATCAACGACACCATCGTTCCCTACGGTGATTTCTCCACCAACCTCATCCAGTACAACTTCGATGCGGGCAACGGTTTCTCGGCTATCGTGTCGCTCGAAGAAGGCTCGCTGGACACCAACAATGTCTTCTACGTGGGCACGATCGACAGCTATGTTCCGCATGTCGTCGGCGGTCTGAAGTACACGCAGGGCTGGGGCGCCATCACCGGCGTCGTCGCCTATGACAGCAACTACGAAGAATGGGCCGGCAAGGTTCGTGCTGACTTCAACGTGACCAGCGAGCTGTCGCTGTTCGCCATGTTCGGCTACGGCACCGATAAGAATACGCTCGATTTTGCCAGCGGTCGTGACTTCTACAAGCAGTGGGGCGGTCACTGGGCCTGGTGGGCCGGCGGCACCTACAAGTTCAACGAAAAGACTTCCTTTAACCTGCAGGTATCGGGTGATGCAGACAAGAATTATGGCGTGGCGGCTAACGTCGCTTACGACATCGTGCCCGGCCTCACGGTCACCGGCGAAGTTGACTACGATCACTTCGGCCACTTCAACGACGGCACGCCGTTCGGCAACTGGACCGCTGCCGACAAGAAGAACAACGTTGGCGGTTTCCTTCGCTTCCAGCGCTCGTTCTGAGAATTGATGGGCCCGGCCGCCGCGTTCGAAGCGCTAACTCCTAGCCTCCAATCTGCGGCTGAACCACTGACAATAGGTTGCCGGCGAATTGCTTGATCACGGACCTCCAATCCGAGCATTTCGTCGCTGAGAAGGGCGCCCTGTTCCCGGGGCGCCCTTTTTAGTGAATCATCATCGGACTCGCGCAAGCGAGGTAGATCGGCAGCATTCCGCCAGCCGCAAACCGGGCGATCAAGATAGCGCATCGCATGATTGCCTGACGGTATCGCGTGCGGCTCAACGTCTGGGAATAGGGGGCCCATCTGTTCCCGCTCTTCGCGTCAGATGGGTAGTGCTTGGTTTTCTTGGCAATCCTGGCCGTCCACCAAGCATTCGGCGTTCATCCCTGCGAGCTTACGCAAAGCTCGGCATTCGCGATCAGCCTCGGCAGGGAACCCAGGCGGCTCCTTAATGGCGCCCGCGCGCCTGAAGGCGCGCGCCGGGTGCTCGTGAACCGAGCCCGCTTTTTCTTCGCCAGGCTCAGGCGGTCTCGGCCATCCGGCTTCGCCCCCTGGCGCGGGGCAGCCTGTCGGCTGCTGACGGTCGCCGGCCTGTCGGCCGGCGTGGTTTCTTGTCGTGGCCTTCCCCGGTGGCGCGCGGTGGGCGGCACTCCCTTCTAGGCCCGCCGCGGCGTCCCGAAACCCTTCGCTTCGCTTCGGGTCCTCCTCTTCGTTCCGGTCCTGCGGATGCGGTCCGCCTTGGACGTCGGGCCTTTCCGGTCGCTTTCGCCGCCCACCCCGCTTCCGGGGAGGGCGCGGGATTAAAAGAGCGGAGGACCAGACGATGGGTGCAAAATACAAGCGTTCCGGTAGCCGAAAGGCTGGCGCGGGCAGGGGCGGGCGCACGGGCGCCAGCCTTTATCAGGAAATCACGGATCGCATCATCGCCGAGCTCGAGCGCGGCACCGTGCCTTGGGTCAAGCCGTGGGGCAGCGCCAAGGCCGGCCTCGGCCTGCCCAGCAACGCGGCCACCCGTCGCGTCTATTCCGGCATCAACATCCTGATCCTTTGGGGCGCTGTCTTCGAGCGCGGGTATGCCAGCCAGAACTGGCTGACCTTCCGGCAGGCGCTTGCGCTTGGCGGCAATGTCAGGAAAGGCGAGCACGGCACGACCATCGTGCATGCCGACCGCTTCGTTCCCAAGGACGAAAGGGAACGCGCAAAGGCCGATGGCGATGAGCCGAACGCCGTGCCTTATTTGAAGCGCTTCACCGTCTTCAACGTCGCACAATGCGACAACCTGCCCGAACATCTCTATGCCGCCGCCGAACCGCTGCCCGAGCGTCAGATCGTTCCGCAGGCCGAGGCGCTGATTCACAGCTGCGGCGCTGACTTCCGCATCGGCGGCGATCGCGCTTTCTACATGCCGGGCAGCGACTTCATCCAGGTGCCGCCGCAGCCGGCATTCTTTCACCAGATCGACTATTACCGCACCTGCTTCCACGAGCTTGGCCACTGGACCGGCCATCCAACCCGGCTTGCGCGCGACCTTTCCGGCTCCTTCGGCTCGAAGGCCTATGCGCGCGAGGAACTGGTCGCAGAAATCTGCGCAGCCTTCGTCTGCAGCAGCCTCGCTATCGAGCCGACCGTGCGCCATGCCGATTACATCGGCTCATGGCTGACCGTGCTGCGCGAGGACAACCGCGCCATTTTCCGCGCCGCCAGCCAAGCCTCGAAAGCCGCCGATCTGCTGCTCGGCTCTATCCCCAGCGCTGAAGGCTCCGACCGTGCGGAGATCGCGGCGTGAGGCGCGCGTGATCCCCACGCGCTGCCGACTGAGACGACACCGGAAAGCGAGCAGACGCTCATTCCCGGTGTCCGGCCCCTCACCACGCGCGACCGGCTTGCGCTCCTCATGGACGCGCCGATGCGGCCGCGCAAGGCGCAGAAGCCCGCTCGACATCGGCCTCTTTGATGAGTGCGCGCGCAACCAACTCGACCTGTTTTGACAAGGAGTTTCCCCATGATCCTGATCACCGACGAATTGCGCGTCCGGCTGCTCGCCAATGGCGCTGCCGACACCGAAACCGACCATGTCCCGGTGGTAAAACTGTTCGATCCGACCGGGCCGGCAACCTGGCTTCTCACCGAGCTCGATGCGGACGGCGACACGCTGTTCGGCCTTTGCGATCTCGGCTTCGGCTTTCCCGAACTCGGCAGCGTCAGCCTTGCCGAACTGCAAAGCGTCAAGGGCCGGCTTGGCCTCGGCATCGAGCGCGACCGCTATTTCAAAGCCGAGTTCTCGCTCTCCGTCTACGCCGAAGCCGCTCGGCTGTGTTGCCACATCACCGAGGACGAGCGGCTGCTGCGACAGGCGGCAGAGGCGCTTGCCCCATCCCATTCCGAGCTTCCGCCGGACACGGCGGAACAACCGCGCCGCTAGGCGCGAAAACCGTCCCGCCGCGCCGGCCTTCTAGGCCTTTGCGGCGGGAGAACCTCAACCAAACCGAAGGAGACAAATCATGCAGCTTGCTCATATTCCGCTTGATAGGCTCAACATTTCCGCCGCCAACATGCGCCACGGCAAACGCGCGCCGGATATCTCCGATATCCTGCCGTCCGTTCGCGCGCGCGGCGTTCTCGTGCCGCTTCTGGTGCAGCCCAACGGGACGCCGGAAAGCTTCGAAATCGTCGCCGGACGGCGACGCTATTTCGCCGCCAAGTCGCTCGCCGACGAGCGCGGCGAGGGCGAGCCCTTGCCCTGCGCCATCATGGAGGACGGCGACGACGCCGATGCGCTCGAAGCCTCGCTGATTGAAAACATCGCCCGCCTCGACCCCGACGAGGTCTCGCAATGGGAAACCTTCTCGCGGCTGATCAGGCAAGGCCGCTCCATTGCCGACATCGCCGCCACCTTCGGCATCACGGAGTTGATGGTGAAGCGCTCTCTGGCGCTCGGCGAGCTTTTGCCCAAGATCCGCGAAGCTTACCGCCGCGAGGAGATCGACGCCGAAACCGTGCGCTATCTCACCATGGCATCGAAAGCGCAGCAGAAGGACTGGCTGGCGCTCTACGCCGATCCCGAGCAATACGCGCCGCACGGCTTCCAGCTGAAGCAATGGCTGTTCGGCGGCCAGTCGATTTCCACCAAAGTGGCGCTGTTCGCCGTCGAGGACTATCCCGACCTCATCGTCTCCGACCTGTTCGGCGAGGACAGCTATTTCGCCGATGCCGACCTGTTCTGGCTCAAGCAGAACGAGGCGATCGCCGCCAAGCGCGACGCATATCTAGAAGCCGGTTGGAGCGAAGTGACCGTGCTCGAACCGGGGCAATATTTCCACTCATGGGACCACGAGAAAACCCCGAAGAAGAAGGGCGGCAAGGTCGTCATCACCGTCTCGCATCGCGGCGAGGTCGAGTGTCACGAGGGCTGGCTGTCGCGCAAGGAAGCGCGCCGCGTCCGCGCCGATGAACAGGGCGGCGAGCAGGAAGAAACGCCGGCCAAGCCGTCGCGGCCTGAACTCACCGGCCCGATGCAGAACTATGTCGATCTGCACCGCCACGGTGCCGTGCGCACCGCCTTGCTCGATCATCCCGCCATTGCCCTGCGCCTCATGCTGGCGCATGCGATTGCCGGGTCAAGCCTGTGGCAGGTGCGCCGCGAGCCGCAACGCGCTGCCAACGAGACGGTCGCCGCCAGCCTCGCCGCCTGCAAGGCCGAAGCCACCTTCGCCGAAAAGCGACGCGAAATTTTGGCATTGATTGGGCAAGCGGACGAGGACGGCAACGTCGCCGCCGGCCATGGCGACGCCTTTGGCACGGCAAGCGTCTTTGCCCGTTTGCTGGCGCTCTCCGACGATGATGTCCTGCGCGTACTCAGCCTTGTCATGGCCGAGACGCTTGAAGCCGGCAGCGCCGTCATCGAGGCGCTTGGGCATAATCTGGACGTCGACATGGCTGCTTTCTGGCAGGCGGACGAGGCATTTTTCGAGCTTTTGCGCGACAAGGAAATCGCCAATGCCATGCTCGCCGATATCGGCGGCAAGCATGTCGCCGACGGCAATGTTTCGGAGAAGGTCAAGACGCAAAAGAAGATTATTCGCGACTTCCTCTCCGGCGAGAACGGCCGCGAAAAGGTGGAAAGCTGGCTGCCGCGCTGGATGAAATTCCCGGTCGAAAGCTACACAGCACGCGGCGGCTTCCGCACCGCCGATCAGTGGGCCAAGGTCCGGCACCTGTTCGTGTCGGAATAATAGAAGGCGCAGGACCGGCTGGTCGCCGGATATGGACACGGCCCCGGTCGGGGCCGTGGGCTATCTCTCTCTGACTGCCCATTGTAGCACCGCCTCTCCGGCGTCAAGGACGTGCGGTCCTCCCAATTTTGCCGCCGGACGCTGAAGCGCCCGACAACAAAATCGGCTCCCCCGCACGCCGCGTAGCGGTCGCTAAAGCGATCCTTGACCCCTCGATGCGTCGGTGCGGGCTCCTTCCGTCAGAGAGCGAAAGGAGACTTCCATGACACATCGCAACATCCTCACCATCGACGGCGGCAGCGCAGAATACTGGCGGCAGCGCAAGCTTGGCTTCCGCCTCATCCGCGAGGCGGAGTGGGCGCTTTCGCGCCTGGAGCGGGCGCCGATGTATCTCCACGGCGGCTATGACGAGTACGGCGACGTCATTCCCATCGAAAACCTCCGGCCGTATGCCGACATGGAGGACGCGATCCTGGCGATCGAGGCGAACGAGACGGCCGTCAGCATCCTGGTTGCGCAACGCCGCACCAAGATCGGCGACTATCAGGTCAAAGCGGTGATCCGGCAGCTTAAGGATCTGGACCGCGACTAACGTCGAAACGAGAGGCGGCATCCGCCGCCTCTCGTCCTTATGTCGCTACCGCAGAACGCAGATCGCGCGGCCGCATCTCAGCGCGCGTTGCCCGCCGTAAACCTCATGCGGCGACACGCTCGCGAAGATCAGGACTTCATCGACGCCGTGTCGGATTGGAACGAATGAGGCGCGGCAAGGTCTGGACCGGCCTCAGGCGCTAAGGACTATACGGGCAAAGCCGCGTCCCGAAATGGCGCGGGGACATTTGGGACGGCGCCGCTCGTCCGCCGCCGCGGCGCATCGAGGGCTCGGCAGGTGCCTGCGATGGCGGCGCGGCGTTCCAGTTTTAGCGCGCGCACCACCCATCGACCTGCAACGACACCCGGCCGCTGGAAGTGGTTTGGCGCTTGTCGCGTAGGCACGATTGGCGTTGGCAGGGCACCGGAGCATCCGCGATCCTGACGCCGCCTTGACCCCCTGCTTGGCGTAGCCACCGCGTCTCCAGGTTGTCTCCTGTTTTGCTGTCGCCGGGGACCATTCCCCTGCGGCTGGCTTGATGACCTATGGGCGGATCCGGCCCGCCCGAAACCCTCGTCCGACTGCTTTTTTCCCCGCCGCCTGCGGCGGCTTCCTCGCGCCGCTTCGCTTCAAAAAAGCCGTCCGCTCGGGTCCTCCGCTGTCGCTGCGGCCCTGTCGGGTTCAGGCGGGCCGGACGCGCCCATCACGGTCCGCCATCGCAGGGGAATGGTCCCCGGCGAGAGCAAAACAGGAGACTAACATGACCGCGATCGGATACGTCACCAAGCAGGAAAACGGCGGCTACAAGGGCCAGCTCAAGACGCTCAGCGTCCGCGCCGACATCGACATCGTGCCCAACCAGGGCAAGAGCGCCGACAACCATCCAGACTTCCGGGTGCTGACGCAAGGCGTCGAGGTCGGCGCCGGCTGGATCCGCACCGGCGAGGCTTCCGGCAAGGACTATGTGAGCCTGTCGATCGCCGCCCCCGAGTTCGGCCCTCGCAAGCTCTACGCCAATCTCGGCCGCGCCGCCGGCCAGGACGATGACGACACCTACGCCATCATCTGGAACCCCGTCGACTGAGCGGCGGAGCTCGAGCCCCGCGCCTTAACCGGCGCGGGGCTCATCTGACAAGAGCGGCGAAAACTCGCCCCCGACTCTTCGCCCGTCCCCAGAGCGACCTCGCTCGCCCATCCTCGCCGTCGCTTCTCCTTAAGCGACACGAGGACAATCATGGACGACGAAAACGAACGCGCCGCCCGCGCCAAGAAGGGCAGCCCGTTTCTCAACACCGCGCAAGCCGCCTTCTATGTCGGGCTCTCCCAGCGCACGCTCGAAAAGATGCGGCTCAACGGCGGCGGCCCGAAATTCCGCAAGCACGGCCGCTATGTCCGCTACCACATTGACGAGCTCGACGAATGGTCGAAAGGCCATCCGCAGCGCGGCGCTCCCGAAGCCGGTTCCACGCCGGCAGACGAGGGAGGCCGCTCATGAGCCGGCGTCCTTTTCTCGGCATGATCGGCTCCGGCCTGCGCTGCGTTCGCGCCCTCAAGACGATCGCCATTGCCGCGGTTGGCCTGAGCCTTTTGGGCTTCACGGCACTCGCAAAACCCACGCCCTGGCTGGTCTGGAACGCGTCGGCCAGCGCGCCGATCGGCCTCTACCGCATCGCTGCGGGCACGCCGGCGCGTGACGATCTGGTGCTCGTCCGCCCGCCTGATTACGTGGCATATCTCGCCGCCGAACGCGGCTATCTGCCTCGCAATGTGGCGCTGGTGAAGCGGATCGCGGCGCTGCCAACCAAGCATGTCTGCGCCTTCCACGACGCCATCATCATCGGCGGCGACATCGTGGCGCGCCGGCTCAAGATCGACACCGAAGGCCGGCCCTTGCCATGGTGGAACGGCTGCCGGGCGCTCACCAAGGACGAGGTGTTCCTGCTCGGCAGCGAGACCAATCGCTCCTTCGACAGCCGCTATTTCGGGCCGGTGCCGGCCGCCAATGTCATTGGGAGGCTCGTGCCGCTATGGACCGAGTGACCCTCCTGCTATTCGGCATGATCGCCATTGCGCCATGCGCCTGTTCCGCCTCGACCGGCGCCGAGCCGGTCGCCATCTCCTTGACTCCGCAGCTTCGAAACTGGCAGCAGTTCGTAGCGGAAGCGAGCGGTCGTTTTCGTGTTCCACAGGCCTGGATCTACGCCGTCATGGATGCCGAAAGCGGCGGCAAAACGATGCGCGATGGCCGCCCCATCACCTCGCGCGCCGGTGCCATCGGCCTCATGCAGGTGATGCCCGGCACCTATGATGAGATGCGGGTCGAATATGGTCTCGGCCCAAATCCGCATGATCCGCGCGACAACATTCTGGCTGGCACCGCCTATCTCCGCGCCATGTATGACCGCTTCGGATTCCCCGGCCTGTTCGCCGCCTACAATGCAGGCCCCGAGCGCTACGAAGGGCATTTGAAGCACGGCAAGCCGCTGCCGAAAGAAACCGTCGATTACCTCGAGCAGCTCAGGGCGGCCGGGATTTCGGCCACCGACATGAAACAATTCAAGGGCAAATCTGTCGCTCCGGAGAGGCGAAAGGCACGCTTTGGGCGCTCGCTATTCTTCCTCCACGACGGTGCTCGCGCCGGCGCGCGAAACGGCGATCTGTTCGTGCCGCTTGGTAAGGATGACATGCGGCCGAAGGAGCCGGATGGCTAGGAGTTCGGGGGCCGTACGCGCGCGACATGGGCAGGGCGCGTAAGGCAAGATAAAGGCACCGCCTCCGAGAGGCGGTTAAGTATCTGTCTGCACATCGTTTTTCCAGGAGGCTGCCAGCAGCACCAGGAGGCTGGGGCGCGCAAGCGGCTGATTCTGCTGCAGTTATCCGGGAGGCTGGAGTGAAAGACGACGAGTTCAGGCCAAAGCTTGGCAAAATCGGATCGCGGGGCTCGAAGGCAGGGAAGCGGTTCACCGGTCAGCTTCGGGCCGCGATCAACCGAGCCGGTGGCCGGCCGCAGCGCGGTCGTCGCTTCGCGGGGAGCCGGACAGGGCAGGGCGGGGCGGCGGCTGCGCTGCTGAAATCGCGCGGCCGGTACGCCGCCTTCCGCCAGCGCCGGGTCGTCGTCAAGGCCCGGATCGTCAAGCTCGCCGGCAAGGGTGTGAAGGGAGCGCGTGCGCATCTGCGCTATATCCAGCGCGACGGCGTCACCCGCGAAGGCGAACCTGGCGAGCTCTATGGCGCCGACAGCGACCGCGTCGACGGCAAGGCGTTTGCCGATCGCGCTGATGGCGACCGGCATCAGTTCCGCTTCATCGTCGCAGCGGAAGACGGCATCGAGTACGAGGACCTCAAGCCGCTGACTCGACGCCTCATGGCGCAGATGCAAGAAGACCTCGGCACGAGGCTCGACTGGGTTGCTGTCGATCATTTCAACACCGGCCATCCGCACAGCCACATCATCGTGCGCGGCAAGGACGATCGCGGCGAGAATCTCGTCATCGCGAGGGACTATATCTCGAGCGGCATCCGCGAGCGGGCGGCTGAACTGGTCAGCCTCGATCTCGGTCCGCGCACCGATCGCGAGATCGAGCAGCGCCTGCGCCAGGAAATGGAGCAGGAACGCTTTACCAGCGTCGACCGTCGGCTGCTCAGCATGCGCGACCATGACGGGCTTGTTTCGCCGGACGGTCGCGACGCGTTTCGGCAGACGCTGCACCAGGGTCGCTTGCGAAAGCTCGAGCGCATGGGTCTGGCCGAGGAGGTCGGTGCTGGCTCCTGGCGCCTCGATGATGACCTCGAAACGTCGCTGCGCCGCATCGGCGAGCGCGGCGACATCATCAAGACCATGCATCGCGAGCTGGCCGGCAAGGGGCTCGCGCGCAGTGCCGCCGACTGCGTGATCCACGATCGATCCGGCGAGCCGGCCCAGCCCGTCGTCGGCCGCGTCATCGCGCGCGGGCTCGCCGACGAAATCAATGACCGGCAATACCTTGTCGTCGACGGAGTTGACGGTAAAAGCCATTGGATCGATATCGGCAAAGGTGAGGCCACCGAACCGACGCCCGAAGGCTGCATCGTGCGTGCCACCCCGAAGAGCACCGAGCCGAGGCAGGTCGACCGTACTGTCGCCGAGATCGCCGCCGCCCATGGCGGCCGCTATGACGCCGATATCCACCTGAAGCATGAGCCATCCGCCACCGAGAGCTTTGCGCAAACGCATGTCCGGCGGCTGGAGGCGATCCGCCGGGAGACCGGCGGCGTCGAGCGAGAGCCGAACGGGACCTGGCTCGTCGCGCCGGACCATCTCGATCGTGTCGCGGAATACGAGCGCCAGCGGGCCAGAGCCGAGCCTGTGATCGTCGAGAAGCTCTCCTCATTGTCACTGGAAGGGCAGGTGAGCTTTGAAGGTGCCACCTGGCTCGACCGGGAACTGGTTGCCGACGGACCAGTGCGGTTGCGCAACTCAGGCTTCGGGCATGAGGTCCGGGAGGCGCAAGCCCGCCGGCGGCAGTGGCTGATCGCGCAAGGCCTCGCGCGCGAAGAGCAGGATCGGATCGTCTACCGCGCCAACATGCTTTCGATCCTGCGCCAGCGCGAGTTGAACCGTGTGGCTGGCCAACTTTCGGACGAACTTGGACTGTCGTATTCCGAAGCCAAGCCTGGGGTTGGGATAGAAGGCACGCTGCGCCGAAAAGTGGAGCTTGCCAGCGGCAAATATGCCGTCATCGAGAAATCGCGCGAGTTCACGCTGGTGCCATGGCGGCCTGTGCTCGATCGGCATCTCGGCAAGGAGGTGTCCGGGATCATGCGCGGGGAGGGGATTTCCTGGACCTTCGGCCGGCAGAGGAGCGGGCCAAGCGTTTCGTAAAAAACCTACAAATTCCTCGACCATGTGTTGGGATAGTTGCTCTGTGGAAAGGTGTACACACGCTAGCCGGGCGCGAGAGCTAAACGGCTGATAATGCAACATTATCGTTCATTATATCTGCACGACAGGCTGTGCGTTTCGGCGCGAAATTCATGGCGCAAAGCGCACGGGCGTTTTACCCTCCAAATGATGATTCGCCTCGATCCCGCGACCGCCAGCTCCTCTGCGCCGACCGTGCCGACCTGGGCGCTGGCGTCCGGCCGTGACGCCAGCGAGATCGACGCCGCTTTCCAGGCCGGGGCCGCCTTGGCGTCGCTGGACGCACTTGCCCGGGCGCAGCCCGCCTGGGCCGGCGCCTGGCGGCAGCGGCTGGCGCTTCGCTGCGCCGCCGCCAGCATGCGGCTCGCCGGCCGCGCCGAGGACGCGGCCGCCCTGCGCGATGCCTGGCACTTCTGCCCGGCCGGCGCCGATCCCGGTCCCGCCGGCGCTATTTTGGGCGCCTGGCGGCAGCTGGCGCTGCAGCCGCCGGCAGCCAGCGCTGATCGGCTCGAAAAGATCGTCGACCAACTAGGGCTCCATTGGGACGGCGCGGCTCTCGCCGACCTTTGCACGGAGATCGAAAAACTGGCGGGATTGCAGCGGCCGGCGCCGTTCGCCGCGGCGGCGATCGCCGCCCGCGTCGTCGCCATGCGCCCCGACTCCGAGCTTTTTGCCTGGTGGCTCGCCGACCTGATGCTGGCAAAAAGCCTGCGCTGGCCGCGGTCGCTGCCGCTGCCGATGGTTCAGGCCTTCGGTCCGGCTTTTCGCGATGAGGCCGGCGGCAAGCGCATCCGACCCGGCGAAAAAGGTTTTGAGCGCGCGGTCTGCGTCGCGCTGGTTCCAGCGGCAGCGGAAGCCTGCCGGCTGGCCGCCGAGCTGTCGCGTCGCGCGGAGCGGCTTATCGCCGTCGCACCGAAGCTCAGGGCAAAGGGCGCCGGCGATGTGATTTTTTTGCTCCTCAATGAAGACGCCGTGCCTGGCTCGCTGACGACCAAAAACCTGTCGCGCTTTGCGGCGCGGCGCCTGTTCGACCGGCTGCAACAATTGGATGCCGTGCGCGAGCTTTCGGGCCGCACCACCTTCCGGCTGTTTGGGCTGTAGCGATGAGTGAAGCGTTCGCCCGCCGCAAGGCCAACGATCAGCCGGGCCTGCTGGACACCGAACTGGACCACCTGCCGCCAGAACTGCGCTGGCGCGAGTGGATGGGCCGCGTCGAAGCGGTGATCTTCGCGGCAAATGAACCGGTGACCCGTAGTGTGCAGGCGCGGGTGGTGGGAAGAAACTGCAATATCGAGCTGATCATCGACGACATCCGCGCCGAGCTCGCCGGCCGCGCTTACGAGCTGGTCGCAGTCGCCGGCGGCTGGCAGCACCGAACCAAAAAAGTTTTTGGCGACGTCATCCGCGCCGCCTTCGGTATGGCCGCAGGGGAGGGGACAAAAGAGCTGTCGCAGTCGGAGGCTCTCGTTTTGATGTGCATTGCCTATTTCCAGCCGATCACCCGCGCCGAACTATCGTCCTTCTTCGGCAAGGAGGTGTCGCGCGACCTGATCGGCGTGCTGCGCGCGCAAGAGCTGATCGCCTCGGGGCCGCGCAGCCCGCAGCGGGGGGCGCCCTACACCTATGTGACGACCAAAAACTTTCTCTCGCAGTTCGGGCTCGACACGCTGCGCCAGCTGCCGGATTTCGAGGCGCTCGAGGACGCCGGGCTGCTGTCGAAGGAGAAGCTGCTGGCAGGGGTCATCCCGCTCGCAACAGAAATGACCTCGCTCGATGACGACGATATGGTGTGAGCCATCTCGTGTCGCTGCTTGCCGCCACGAGTCCTCTGTCGACTGATTGCGCACGTGTGATGCAGAGCGGGGGCGAGGGAACTTGTATCTCGGGTGGGTGGATATCCTCCTCAGGCCAATCCGGCGGTGCCAAACAGAACGATGTCATGAGCTTCGCGCAGCACCAGCCTACGATGCTGTAGTGCTCTAATATCCAAATTGACGACGGTGGGGCGAACGCCATCGGCGACCATCCGGATCGTTTGCGAAATCAGGACGGTAGCAGCAATCATACCGACAAAGGGAGCGCCCACCGCCACTTGTCCCAACCGCGTCAGGCCGCATTCGTCGAGATCGCCGCGATCATGAAGATCCTTATAAGCAGGCGGGCGCCCCGCCAGGGCAACGGGCGCGTTTCCTTGATGCCCCGCTTCGTCCATCTCCGGGTCGTCGGCCCAGATATCGAGCGCCTTGTTTGGTGCCGGGAAGCTATGGGTTCTGATCAGGCGGAAATCCTCTACGCCGCTACCGAGGCCGGCCTCGAAAACCGTCGCAAAGCCCGCGCCTTCGAGGATAGCCCGCGCTTGGGGGTTGTCCACCCCGCAAAGCGCCAGCAGGGGTTCGTCGTGGCCAACACGCAGGTCGGAAGCGAACCTCCGCTCGACCAGCCTGGACTGGAAGCCGCGGGCCTCAACCCAGTCAGCGCAGACGCGGGTCTTCAGCCGCCCGGCGTCTGTAGCGAAAGTGAGAACGGATGTACTCTCGGTCGACGGTCCGGCCCGGTC
The DNA here is from genome assembly GCF_055811115.1 of Mesorhizobium sp. WSM4832. Classification (NCBI taxonomy): domain Bacteria; kingdom Pseudomonadati; phylum Pseudomonadota; class Alphaproteobacteria; order Hyphomicrobiales; family Phyllobacteriaceae; genus Mesorhizobium; species Mesorhizobium sp. WSM4832. Next base: position 44,492 of record NZ_JBVVQH010000025.1, read on the forward strand.
GACGTCCTGAAGGAAGATGCGGACATTTGACGGATCGGCAAAAGGCAGGAGCCCGATCGTCCATAGAAAAGCCTGGCCGAGATGGCCAAGCCCTATCACCCAGAAATCCGATGGGACCTTTGCCACGGCGGGTCCATCAGACGTCGGCGATCTCCAATCGGCGGACCCTTTGAGGTCCCACAGCGACATCCCAATCGGTCGGTGTCCCGCCATCGGCTCGCCATCGAAATGGGCGAAGACTTCCGACACGGCCAGCGCCCCAGCAACCACGCCAGAGGGAGCAAACTCGGCACAGTCGGCGAGGGCAGGGGCGCCGAAGGGCACTAGGCCGGCTCGCCAGCCTTCGAATGTTGTTCTGATAGCAAAACCCGCGCGATCGACCGCCGGCGGAGCTCCGATGCTGACAAGCGGAACGTCTTGCGGGATGTTCTCGACGACGATGCCCTGCAGGTGTCCTACTGCGTCAGCCAGGGTCGCACCGGCAACGATCGGCACCGTCAAAGGCGCGTGCAGGAAGCCCGACACCGTAACGCCGCCAAGGAAGGTGCGGCGAGCGCAATTGAGAGCGGTAAGCAGCGCCGCCAGATGGGTCGGGCTCGACGCTGCGCTCTCGCCGATGAAAAGATGCATCCGGAAAGAATGCAACCGCTGCTCGGCTTCCTCCGCGGTAGCGGCCGTGCCGCGGTCCATGAACAGCTTGGCGGACCTGTTCAGGGTGTCAATGATATCTTCAGCCATGGATTGTTCCTTCAATGCGCAGTGTGGGCCGCAGAAGCGACCGTTTGAGTGCGGTCCAGCGAAAACGGCCCAGGTAGCGATAGAGCCCGATCTCCTCGAACCTGATCGGCTCGGCGGCAAAGCGAGGCAGGATCATCGCGATGTGACCCGGCTCGGCGATCATTGGGTGCAGCCGATCAGATTCGCTTTGCCCGGCACTGCCGGGGTGGGTGTGAACGTCGGCCGCGACAACCTCGCCACGTTCACGGCAGATGTTCCACAAATCCGCCATCGAGCCGCCGTCGATCTCGATGATGCCGGTATCGAACGCGTGAGGATCGATCTCGTCGTAGAACACGATAGAGGTGATCCTGCGGTGCGCAGTATTCGGTCCCAGAAGGAAAGCGCCGCTTTCCCGGTGGTTGCCGCCACGCGCTCGCAGTCCGTGAAGAAGTTCGAGCCACAACTCGACCGGGATCGAGAGATCAGGCGGCTGGCCGAACAGGCGCGAAATAAGCGAACGAAGCCAAAAGGTCATGAATGATCTCCACATAATGAACAATTCCGCGGGCGGGCTTCCAGATCAGTTCTGGATGCTCCACGATCCATTGCTCGTGCCCGGGCAACGCCATTCGGTCACACGGCAAATAAAGGGCCGCAGCGTTCCAGTTTGGATTGAACGCCGCCGCCACCCGGCCCGAACCCTTCGGCCAATATTCTGCGGCAAGCGGCACGCCGGTCTCCATGTCGCAAGGCCTGGCGTTCGGCAGTTGCGCTGGATAGCCGTCCAGAAGAAAACGGAACCCCCACTCGCTGCCGTCGCGCGCTCTTATCGCGAAGTCGGCAGTCGGCCACGCCACGCGCAGCAAGCGCCATTGTTGTTTGATCGTGCCGAGCTGGAAATCAGGGCGCTCCAGGTGTTCCTGGAACGCCCTTTCCTCGGCTGTCGGCAAGGCCGCCATCAGCCCTGCACCAGCTTCTTGCGGACCAGGTCGAACACAACGGCGCAGGTTTCGCCGGTGAAGCTGCCCAGATGTGCATTCTGCGGCGGCTGGACGCGGCTACCATGGATCTGGAGGACGTGCTCCTCGGCCTCCTCCTTGCCAAGGCCAGCCTTTTCCACGGCCCAGCGCGTCACCTTGGCGATCGTCGCCGAGGGCGCGAACTTGTGCTTGAAGGCTTCCATCTTGTAGTGGACCGTGACGTCGACCTTGCGGCAGCGGTGGGCATGGAACACCGGGTGGTCATGGCCATGGAGCGGGTGGTGGTGCTCCAGGGGCTCGTCGTCGTCCTCTTTGAAAATCAGGAGCTCGGCGACATCGATACCGCGCTCCTTCACCAAGGCAAGGAGATCCCCGACGACGGCAGCCCCTTCCAGTTCGAGGCGATCGGGAGGCTCGGCTCCGGCCGTGAAAAAGATTACAGTCTTCATCTATCAGTTTCCTCTGTTCCGGCACGGCAACAGGCCGCCCTTGAACATTGGATCGGCTGAGCTCAATGAAAGCGGAAAGGCCGCTGCCAAGATTTTTAGAGGATTGATTTCGCCGCCGGTGCTTCGGCCGCCAAACGGTGCTCGCGAGGAAAGGTCCCGGTCAGGCTTCGGCGTTCGGCGCGGCGCAAATGAAGAGGTAAGGACAGCGCGGGCAGCGGAAATCGTCCTTCCTTGGCTCGTAGAGCCCGTCCCGAATATCTGCGATCGCCGCCTCGCAGTCGTCCAGACGCTTGTCGAACTTCGCCTTTGTCTGGCCAATCTCAAGGACGGAGCCCAGGAGCAGGTAATGGTTCTCGACACGCGTCTGTGGGCCGAGCGTCTCTTCGACGGCTTTGAGAAGAAGGGTCGCTGACAGCCGATCCGCATCACCGGTCGATTGCCGCCCCGAACGGATTGTCTTGACAACGTGGTTGTCGCCGTCGCGAACGACGCGGTCCACCTCCAGGCCGACGATCTCGCCACCAATGGCCGTGGAGAGGCGGCCATTGGTGGCGGCCGCTCCAGCCGCCGAAGCGTGCAACCGATCAAGCATCGACATGGTCAGCTTGCGATATGCAGCGCCAAACATGTGCTCTTCGAGCTCGCTTTCACGCCACGCCTGGTCAAAAATTGCAGCGGCTTCGGCGCGATCATATTCGACGCCTTCGCCGAGTTGGCGAACGAAGGCGATCACCTTTTGCACGCAGCCATGCGCGGCAAGATATGCGCCCGCCTTGGATCGCTGTGACAAGCCCAGGACGCGGGCGTAGAAGAAGCGGCGCGGACATTGGGCGTAGCGCTCCACATCATCTGCTGTCAGCTCATCAGGGGCAGTCGGAAGACGAATAGGGTGGTAGCTCGGCGGGGGCAATTTGCGGATCACACCGGCGAGAGAATGACCCGGGCCGACGGGAACCCGCTCGAGAAATTTTGATGGATTGGCCTTCCGGCCGTTTCGCATGGTCGGCCGATAGAGTCTGAGGTGCCTCTTTGCCCTCGACATGGCAACAAAGAGGACGCATTCCTCCTCCGCCTCGTGAGCGTCCTCCTCCTCGGGGCCTAGCATTCCGACCGGCGCGGGGCAGGCCGGCGGTCGGTTTGGCGCGGGAACCGCTCCAGCGTAAAGCCCCGGCAGGTGGACGGCCTCGAACTCCAGGCCCTTGGATGCGTGAACGGTCATAAGGCGCACCCCGTCCAGCCCGCTCAGTTCAGGTGGAAGCTGTCTGAGGTCGCGCTCGTCGGCAAGCATGATCATGTGGCGGATGCGATCAAGGGCGCGGCGGATCGGTGTTCCCTTACCGTGGAGGGGCATGGCGCGCAGCGCATCGAGGAGTTGGCGCACAGCGACCCGACGCAGGTCATCGGACGGCGACTGACCCGACAGAACCGTCCTTACATAGTCGCTTGTGTCAAAAAGAAACCGGCTAAGCGCTAGCCAGGGTGTCGTGCCTTGGGTGGTCCCTTGCAGGTGGCGGGCCAACATCATCAGTCCGGCAAGCCCGGCCGGTGAAATTTCCTTAAAGCTCTCGATTTTTCTGAGAAGATCGAAAATCCGTTGCTCGGTAGTGCGTGCGGCCCCAACGACCTTCAGGACGTCCTCTAGGGGAATGCGATACTCCGGAAGACCAGCGATTCGCACCAGGCCGGTGCCTGCGCTGTCGGAAATGATCGAAAGTAGGGAAAGCAGATCGCGAACCTCTGCGCGCTCAAAAAGTGGTCCGAGATAAAGAACGGGTACTCCCCGTGCCTCGAGCTCTTCGGCAACAGTGGCAAGCAAGCCGTTGCTTCTGGCAAGAACAGTCTGGGAGCGAAGCGAAACGCCTCTTGCCTCGAGCTCGCGGATTGACCCGGCAAGGACGTCCATCTCGGCCTGGGTGTCGGCGCATGGAAAAATGGATGGGCTCTCACCGATCGAACCGATTGCGGCGTGCAGCGTGCTGGTGCCTGCGACGGCGCTGACTTTCATGGTGGCGCCAAAGGCGGTGTAAGCCTCGACGATCTCTTCGCTTGAGCGATAGTTTTCGTCCAGGCCATCCCTTGTTCCCGCAAAGTAGTCAGCTTCAAACCTGGCTATGTTTGCCGCGGATGCGCCACGGAACCGGTAGATGGACTGACGGGCGTCGCCTACGACCCACAGATTGCTGCCTTCTGCAACGATTTCCTTGACAAGCATCGCGCTAGCGCGGTTCACGTCCTGGTATTCATCTATGTGGACATGAGTGAAGCGCTTGCGCATTCCCTCCCGGAAATCCTGGTCCGAGCGCATCAACAGTGTCGGTCGCATGATCAGATCGCCGTAGTCGACCGCCCGGTCCTTGATGAGCTGGTTCTGATAGTGCTCGTAGACCAGCGCTACTTCGCGAGCTTTCTCGGCAGCCACCACCTCGTCATCAGACTGTGCCCTCGCGCGCATCTGTTCGGCAGCCCGCGCGTAGTCTTTCCAGCTCCACAATTCGTCCTTGGCGCGTGCGATCGCTCGCAGTATGTCGCGAAGCACCAGCGCCGGCTCGAAGAGATTGAGGTAGTGCTTCAGATCCAGCGCTGGCAGGACCTCCTCAAGCATTGCGACGCCTTCACTGGCGTCGACGATCTTTGGATCGTCCGAGACGCCGAAGAGCGCATGGTGCTTGCGGATCGTGTCCAATCCGAAAGCATGAAATGTTCCGGTCCAGACATTGACGGCACTTGAGCCCGCTACGCGCTGGACCCGTTCGGCCAGTTCTAGTGCCGCTCTGTTCGAAAACGTGAGAGCCAGGATCTTCTCTGGCGGGACCTTGTCCTCAATCAGGGAGACGATCCTGGCGGTGAGGGTCTTGGTCTTTCCGGTTCCAGGCCCGGCCCCAAGCAGGAATGGCGACCCGCGATGATCGACTGCGCGGGCCTGTGACTCATTGCAATTGTCGTTTGCGGGACTGGACGTCTCGGCCGTGGGCTGTACATCAGGCAGAAGCAGGCCGTCGGCAAGTTGCTGCAGCGTGGTGTCATAGCGCACCTTGAGGTTTTCAGAGATGCGGCTCGCGTTCATTCCTTGCAGAAATAGTTGCTTGGCAAGCGGCCGCGGCAAAACCAGCTCTCGTCCGAAACTGTTGGCCTGGGCCTCCCGGCGCTCCTTGATGCCATAAGTCTCAATGCGCTGGTTGGGATCCCCGCCATTCGCTTCCGAGCGGGGATAGTAGCCCTTCTCCACGCCATCATGGACTTTGAAGTGACCAATCTCATGGGCGAGCACCTCGGCCAGTTCGTCATCGGCCAGGTCATTGCGCACGAAGATGTATTTGAACTGACGGTCGAGCGCGCCATGGGCACCGTCCAGCTCATGGTAGTCCGGATCATGTGGTCGGATGGTGAGCCGGAGATGTTTTGCCGCCCCGCGAGCAACCTCGATCGCAGTCAGAGAATCCGACAGTGCGGCTTCATTCCTGAGCGCCCGAGCAAGTGCGCGAATTGCTGCAAACTGGTCCAATCAAGCTTCCAAGTGCGCGAGCCAAAACTGTTTGTCATCTGCACTGAGGTCCGAACTTCGAATCGCTTCTGCGAAGCTTACCTTTGTGCCCGTGCGCCTGCCGGAAGGCGCGAAATAATCGGCCGCGGCGTTGATCTGACTCGATGCCAGATGTGACCAGACGTCTGCCATACTCGCGCCGGTGGCGTCTGCAAGCCAGGCAATCAACTTTCCCGGAATGGTGGTCTCGTCAATGCGGCCCCTGACAAGCTGACGCAGGATAATCAGGTCGACGCGGCATCGTTCAGCCAATGCTTGCAGGTCATCAGTTGACAGTTTCTCGAACGGGTCGATCGCAGCAGGCATCGTCAGCTGCCAAAACCGCTCCAACAATATTGTATGCTCCGAAACCGTCTGTTGAACGGTAAGGATGTCGTCCGACAAATCACTTCCATCCGAAGCGAACCATTCGGCGGCAAACGCCAGAATCTCGGCGCGCAGTTGCGGGTTCTCGTTTGCGATCTGATTGATGCGGTCGGCGGTGGCGCCATCCTCGAGCTCGAGATGCACGCCGGCCAGTATATCGTCAAGCTGATCCATAGGGATTGGGTTGCTATTCATGGCCTCACTCTTTCCCGCGCCTTTGGCGTGGCGCGCTCTCCTCGCTCGCCCGGGCCTTCCGGCTCGCGCTCTTGATCAAATATCGGACGTTGCGGTCGGTGCAGCCCATCTGCTCGCCTGCTTCCTTCTCGGTCAGGCCAGCTTGATGAACGTAGAATATGGCCAGTCGCTCCTTTTCGGTGAGCAACTCGTAGATCTGGTTCAACATAGCCTTGGCTTCCGCCAAAGGCATCGACCCACCTTTGGCCAGACTCAGCGAATCCGCAGCCTCCTCGCCGGTCAGGTCCGAGCCCGGTTCGATCAGGTCCTCGCGCGAGACCTCGGTTCTCGTGCGAAGCCGAACGGCGGCCCTTGCAGTCAGATAGAGCCGTTCCGCACCGAGCTTGAAACTCATCTCGAAAATGTCCAGGCGGTCGGTTTCTATCAACTTCAATGCCTTGTCCTTGACCAGATCGTCCACGCGTTCCCTGTCCAGGTCCGACATATCCCTTGTCATTGGAGCGCCGGCCCGCTGCAGCCTTGAGAAGAACGCAACGATCAGGGCATCATACTGCGCAGTAGGTCGGTTCGGCCTGCAGTTTCGCATCAGGTAGACGAGCGTCTGAGGCCGCAGCTTGCCCGCCGCAGCCAGAGCGAACGCCTTTGGCAGCGGCCATTCAAGGACCGCCTCTATCTCGGCCGCCACCACGTCCGGCCGGACGTAGCGCTCGCCTTGTTTGTTCGATCCCGCCAGTGGCTTCACCGGGTTCTCCCTTGGCAATCCAGTCATCTGGTACTCTTTGATCTGACGAAGAGCGAAAAAGCGGAAAGAGGAATTTTCACTTTTTTCAAACCCACGTTTCCGCCCCGGCCAACTTGAGTTCCGCCAAGGCCTGCCATCTTCGGTGATGCAGGCCCAGAAACAGGCTGTCTGAAACGATTCGACCTTGCAGCCAATTTTCACGAAATGAAGTTATTGAAAATGCACTCGTTTCGCCGGATCAATATTTTCCACGGAATATTTCAAAACTATAGCGCCGAATAACAGGCGGGACATTGTTTTCAACCAAAAATCGGACCACGATCCGGTCAGCTGCTTGCTATTGCGAATTCTGAAGGGAGTCGGACCAGGCCTTTGCTCCGTGGGTGTGAGCGACATATGTTCCACGAGAAGATGGGGTGCGACAGGAGTGCAGCGCTTGCATCCCCGCACAATGCCAGAATGGATAGCGACTTTCCTAATCGACGCATCGAAACTGTTGCTCAAGGCAGACGGACTTTGCTACCGAAAACCAAGGGGCTTTCGCCGCTTGCCAAAGCGGTTCTGCAAAAATTTGACTTGGCGTCGGCTTTCGCTTGAGCTTCCGTTCGCCAGGGGAGCATTTCGAATGGCATTTCGATTTATCCACACGGCGGACATCCATCTCGATTCGCCTCTGCGCTCGCTTGCGCTGCGCAATCCCGAGGTCGCCGAACTCGTCGGAGATGCCAGCCGACAGGCATTCGCTGCAATAATGGACATTTGCCTGGCGGAGCGCGTCGACGCTCTCGTGATCGCCGGCGATCTTTACGATGGCGACCAGACTTCGATGAAGACGGCACGCTTTCTGGGATCCCAGATGACGCGTCTCCATCAAGCTGGGGTCAGGGTCTACATGATCCGCGGCAACCACGACGCCATGTCGCGGATTACGAAGCAGCTCGTGTTGCCCGACACGGTGAGCATTTTTGGCGGCCGCTGCCAATCCGTGATCCAGTCTGGCGCTGGGCTAGATGTCGTGTTCCATGGCCTCAGCTTCGCCAGTCCCAGGGCTGCCGAAAGCCTGCTGCCGAAATATGCAGGCCCGCAAGAGGGAGCTGCGAACATCGGCATCATGCACACCAGCCTGGCTGGCTCCCCCGGCCATGATGTTTATGCACCTTGCAGCGTCGCCGACCTGCATGGCCACGGCTTTGACTATTGGGCGCTTGGCCACATTCACGTTCGCCAAGTGTATTCCGGTGCAAGCACGCTCGTGATGCCGGGAATACCTCAGGGGAGGGACATCAATGAGGCGGGCGAGAAATCGATCACGCTGGTCACCATTCGCGACGATCGCTCGGTCGAGATCGAGGAGAGGCTCACCAGTGTCGCGCAGTTCGAGCGGGTGAGCGTCGATCTGACCGGGGCATCGGAATGGAGTGAGGCCACCGTCCGTATCCGAGCAGGACTGGAGCAATCCAGGGAGAGTGCCAGATCGCGCTACCTTGTTGCTCGCCTTTGCTTGCTCGGCACTTCTGCCCTTTCGTGGTCGCTGATGCGCGACCGAGACTTGGCCGTCGCAGAAGCCGAGCAGGCAGCCGAGCTGGTGGGCGACACCTGGGTGGAGAAGCTGGAGCTCGATCTTTCGGCTCCCGCTGTCGGAGATTCGGGAAGTGTTGCCGATCCCACCCTGGAGCTCGCACAGTCTATGCACGCCAATGCGGGCTCGGAAGCGTTTCGGTCCGAAGCGCGGGAATTCGTGTTGAAGACGATCGCGGACTTGCCGCCCGATGCCCGTGGTTTCGCCGGCAGGGACGAAGCGGGGCTCGAACAGTTTCTCGACGATGTGCTTGCCGGAAGCGTCGACCTGGTCACGGCAAGGCTCAAGGCCGGTGCAACGCGATGAGATTGCGGCGCCTTGATCTGACCCGCTACGGCAAGTTCACCAACAAGGCGATCGACTTCGGACAGAAACCGGCTTCAAGTCCCGATCTGCATATCGTTTTCGGGCTGAATGAGGCCGGTAAGTCGACGGCGCTTTCCGCGTATCTTGATCTGCTGTTTGGCATCGAGGAGCGCAGCCGCTACAATTTCCTGCACGAGTACAGCTCGATGCGCATCGGCGGACTGCTCGAATTCGAGGGGAGGGCACTTGCCGTTTCCCGCACCAAAAGCCGCGGCAACTCGCTGCACGATGCTGAAGGCCGGCCCCTGAGCGAGATTGCCATCTCGGCGCACCTCGCGGGCTTGTCTCGCGATGCCTACAGCAGCATGTTCTCGCTGGATGACGAGACGCTGGAAGCAGGAGGCAAGGCGATCCTTGAATCGCGCGGCGATCTCGGTAAGCTTCTCTTCACTGCCAGCGCCGGACTCGGGCACGCCAGCGATGTCTTAGCCGCATTGGAGTCGGAGGCAGACGGGCTTCACCGAAAACAGGCCCAGACCACAGAAATCGCGCTGCTGAAGAAGCGGTTCGCGGAGCTCAAGTCACGCAAGGAGACGATCGACACCTTGGCCTCGACATTCGAGGCCCTCGAGGCGGAACGGGTGGAAGCCCAGGAGAACTATGATCGCAGCCTCGCTGAACGATCGGTGTTGTCGGCGCGACTGGCTACAATCGACCGATATGTGCGCGCGGCTCCGCTCCTGGCAGAAATCAGACGCAAGGCGAGCAGATTGGCTGAGTTGCCCGACATCCCGTCACCTCCCAGAACATGGAATGGCAGCATCGCGGAATTGATCGATCAGGACGCGGGCTTAAGAACTCGTCTTCACGCAAACACCGATGAGATCGATCGGGCGAAGGCAAAGATCCAAGCAATTGCTGTCGACGACGCCGTGCTGGCGATTTCCGAACAGGTGCGCGGACTCGCCGATCGCAAGGCTCGCTATGTGTCCGCGGCCATGGATTTACCGACCCGCAAGATGGAAGTTCAGATGCTTGACCAAATCGTGGCGAACTGTCTCGCCGCGCTCGGAAGATCGGCCGAACAGGATCCGTCCCGACTCATCCTCCCTGCCTTTGTGGTCGGCACGCTTCGCAACATAGTTGAGCAACGCTCCGGCATCACGACGAGCTTGCGGATGGCCCGCGATGAGGCCACTGCCGCGCTCGACGGGCTCAACGCTGCGCGAGGTCGCGTTGGCGAGGAGAGGGCGGTGCCCGAGCCTGCAAGAGCCAGGTTGATGGCAGCGGTGTCGGAGGCGAAGGGCAGTAGCTACACACGGGAGATAAGAGAGGCGCGCGCCTTGGAGGACGAGCGTCAAACAAAGCTGGTGGATGCGATGCGGCGCCTCCAGCCGTGGTCCGGAGATGCGGACGCACTTTCGAAAATATCGGTTCCGTCATCAACGCAGGTGGCTGCCTGGAAAACACTGACCGCGGAGCTTGAAAGGGACAAGGCAGTCTTCTCTGAGCGCCTGGCTGAGCATGAACAAAGCCTGGTATCTACTTCATTGCGCCTGGCTGCTGTCCGCGCCTCAGTCGATCTAGCCGACGATGACACAGCGGCAGCTATACGACGTGAGAGAGATGAGGCGTGGCGAAATCACCGGGCCGACCTCAAGGCCGAAACGGCAGATGCCTTTTCCGCAGCATTGGCCAGGGACGATGATGCCGACGCGGCTCGATTGGCCCATGCGGGCGAGCTGGCGGATCTGCGCGCAATCAAGCAAAAGGCTGCCGAGACCGAGGCGGCAATAGAGCGCGTAAGCTGCCAACTCGCGGGGGTAGCCCAGCGCGCAGAAATGGCGTTCGCTGAAATCAAGCGAATGGCCAGCGCCTTGCTTGAGGATTGCCAGGGGCAGTCGCTCGACCTGCTGATCGGACTTCTCGAGGAGCGCCTTTCCGCGCGCGCTGACGCATTTGCCGCTTGGGACGAAACCCTCCTCGCTCGCGCAACGATTGAACGCGAAACAGCCGAAGGCGAGCGGATCCATCTCGGATTGGCCTTGTCTCTTCAAAGCGTTGGAATTCAGCCGGAAGCTGGTGAGGTTCTGGAGGCAATGGTGGTCGCCGCCGACCGCTTTCTCGATAGGCAGGCGAAGGTCGACGCGGAACGTGCGGAAGCGCTGAGGAGCGTCACCGCGAAGGAAGAGGAGCTGGCCGCCAGGCGGCTCGCTGTTGAAATTGCCGAGCGGCGAGAGGGTGCATGGCAGGCCGAGGTCAAGGAAACGCTGAAGGGCACCTGGCTCGAAGAAGGCACCGCCGGGACTGGCCTCGGCAGCGTGCTCGATCAGTTGGCGGAGCTGTCAAAAGCCCTGCAGGATCGTGAGGCCATGCGTATCCGCATCCGCAAGATGGAGGCGGACAGGACTGCATTTTCTGAAGAGGTGGCCCGACTTGGCGAGCAGGCCAGCGAGCATGCGAGCGATGAGGCGCCGGAACAAGTGAGCGTCAGGCTAACAGAACGTCTAGAGCAAGCCGAGCGTGCCCGTCAGGCGAGGATAAATCTCCTCCTTGATGTTCAGAAGTTACAAGAGGTTCGAGAGACACTGAACGCTGATGTCGCTGCACACGAGACCACAAAGCAGGAAGTGCTCGATGCCTTTGGCGTGAAAACTCTGCCGCAGGTTGCAGAGCGCGATCAACAGCTTCGTGAGCGAGATGGCCTGCAGAGCACCATGGGCGAACTTGAGGAACGACTGACGAGCGAGATCGCCGTCGCCGGCTTTACCCAAGCGCGGTCCTTGCTGGAGGGCCTTGATCTCGATGGGCTCGCAATTGAAAAGGCCGAAGTCGAGCGGCGCCTCGCCGACCTCGATGACTCACTGCAACAGCAGCTCGTCCGGCGAACCCGGGCGACCGACAAGCTCGATGCAATCGGCGCCGACAGCCAAGTTGCCAGGATCGATGCCGAGCGCCGCACTGTTCTTCTCGAAATCGAGGAGAAGGCAGCCCGCTACATCGAGTTGAAGCTCGGGGTGATGTCGGCGGCGAGCGCGCTCCGGGCTTATCGCGAACGTCACCGCTCTGGAATGATGAGCGAGGCGTCCGACGCCTTCGCACTGATAACGCGCGGCCAGTACACAGGCTTGACGACCCAACCGGTAAAGGGCGGCGAGGTCCTCATCGCGACACAGCGGGATGGCCAATCGAAGGTCGCAGACGCTTTGTCGAAAGGCGCGCGTTTTCAGCTCTACTTGGCTCTACGCCTCGCCGGATATTACGAGTTTGCCATGCTCAGGCCGTCTGTTCCGTTCATTGCCGACGACATCATGGAGACTTTCGACCATCTCCGGTCGGAGGAAGTTTTCCGATTGTTCGGCGAGATGGCTAGTGTGGGCCAGGTGATTTACCTCACGCATCATCAACACCTGTGTCAGATTGCGAAGTCGGTTGTCCCTAACGTGGCCATCCACGAGCTCGGGTAATTCAAACGGCATTGTTGCCGGCGCGTTATCGAGATAACTGGCATCGCCAATGACCGCTTCGCGTCTGATGTCGGTCATTGGGCGTTTGTGCTGGCGGAAATCGATAGGAAACATGCTGCAGTAGCGGCAAATCCTTGCGAGATCGATGATGTCATTCAAATTCGAGGACTTTGGGGCGCGTAGATGTTCCCGTGATCCACTACACGTACGAATTCGTTCCCGCTCCTTTCGGCAACGCCCACAGGGGTCGCAGAACATTCCTTGAGCAACTTTGTTTGACTGTAGATTGGCGATGTGGTCAAAAGCCGAAAACCTTACAACGGCAGGCGAGAGTTTTCTGAATGGCGAAGATTGGGTTTCAAAAACGAGTATGAGCCAGAATGCCGCTTCAACTGACAACCTGACGCATATTACTGATCTGATAGAGTGGTCATCCACGCGGGATCACAATGAGGCAGATACGCGCCACAAGGTAATTGATACCATCCTGCATGAATTCCTAACCTGGCCAAAGAACCGGGTGGCAGCAGAGGAATACATCCGGCCTGGATTCGCGGACTACATCCTCAAAAAGGCCAACGGCGACGATCTGATATTTATCGAGGCAAAGAAGGATGGCGTGTTCTTTGAACTTCCGGCTGCGACCAATGCCGGCGAGGTATCAAGCTACATATCGATTCAAAAGCTGCTTTCCGACCCGAACATAAATGACGCGATGGGACAGGTTCGCAGATACTGCTTTGACACAGGCTGCGAATATGCCTGTATCACGAACGGCATTCAGTGGGTGTTTTTCAAGACGTTCGAGAAGGGAAAGCGCTGGGAGACACTCTCGGCCTTTGTTGTCAGGGACCTTACATTTTTCGCGAAAGAGTACACGCGCGCGGTGAACGCGCTCTCATTCAAAGCGATAACGGAAAACTCATCCCTCGTTTCCCTGTTAACAAGTTCTCCTCCTAAGGACCGGCAACTCTATTTCCCCAAAGACGATATTCCGGCCTATTCGCACACAATTACCGCCAATCGGCTTGCCGCTACCCTCCGCCCCATCATCAATCACTACTTCGGCATCATCGGAGACGACGACACAGAATTCATGGAGCGGTGCTACGTTTCACAGAGGGATTCGCAGGCGTCCTATGACGGGATGCGCACGCTTATTCACGACTCCCTTTCTCCCTACTTTCAGTCGTATGGCGTTCAGCAATTGGATGAGACCGGCAAAGGCGGACAACTTGGCGGCCGGTTGACCAAGAACATTAAGAAGGGCCGCAAAGGCGAGGTGCTGGTTCTCTTCGGCGGTAAGGGGTCAGGCAAGTCCACCTTTATCAAACGCCTATTGCACCACAACCCGCCGCGGTGGCTGAAGGACCACTCTGTGGTCGCGATAGTGGATCTCCTAAAAATACCAGAAAACATAGAGGGCATACGCGTCGCCATTTGGGATATCCTTGTACAAAGCCTCGACGTTGACCGCATACTGGAATCGGATCGCTCGGCTCTCATCGGGAAGCTGTTTTCCGATCGGTTCCTAACTGCCTCAAAACAAGAGCTATCCGGCCTGCCAAAGACCTCCGAAGCATACAATCTGCGACTCAACAACCTGATCAGCCAATGGAAGGCGGATAAGACATACTGCGCGCGTCAGTTGGTGGATTACTGGAAAGACCGGGCTAAAGGTATAATCGTCGTTGTCGACAATACTGACCAGTATGCTGGTCCAACTCAGGATTTCTGCTTCGCATCAGCGCAGCAAATCGCGGACGAGCTTGGCTGCGTCACGCTGATTTCGATGCGTGAGGAGAGATTTTACAACTCCAAAATCCACGGTGTTTTGGACGCGTTTCAGAATGCTGGGTTCCATATCAGCTCACCCAAGCCCGCAGAGGTCTTCAAGAAGCGTCTTGCCTACACGGTCGGCCTTCTGGAGAATGAGGCGCGGCGAAGCGACTTTGTCCATGGCGCTGACAAAGCGACGGTCGACGACTGTGGCAAATACCTCAACATTCTCTGTCGAGAGTTTATGGGTTCGACCTCGCCCCTGAACAGCTTCCTTACCGCCTGTGCGCATGGGGATATCCGCCTGTCACTTGACCTGTTCCGAAGCTTCCTTCTGTCTGGCTACACCAATGTTGAAGAAATGCTCGCAGCCGGCACCTGGAATTTCTTAATTCACCAGGTCATCAAGCCGGTGATGATACCGACTCGGTACTTCTACGACGAGGGGCTGAGCGATATCCCGAACATCTATCAGATTCGATACGCTCGCCACGGCTCCCATTTCACCGGGCTGCGGATCCTTCGCAAGCTGTCAAAGAACATTGACGGCTCTGCGCCGTCGTATATGTCGGTTGCCGAGTTGAAATCGTACTTCGCCGAGACATTCAACATGTTGGACGATTTCGTGAAGAATACCGACATGCTGCTCAAGCATGGGTTCGTGGAATCTAACAACAGGGTAGATGCCTATTCGGATGACGTGGACTCGATCAAGATCACGAACTACGGGCTCTACATGTATGAAGAGCTCGCCTACGATTTCACCTATCTCGACCTGATTTGCACTGACAGTGCCGTCTTCAATGAAACTGTGAACAACTATCTCGCTGAAGCCGCTCGGCGTGAGTACGGCCTTTTCCTCAAGGGAGACCGGCTGGATCGGGTAAAGGTTCGATTGGAGCGCGTCGGCGAATACATCAACTACCTCAGATCCGAAGAGGATCGCGAGCGATCGCTCTATTCGCTGGGCATGCCTGAAGCCGAAATGTTTGCGCACAAGTCCCAGCAGACGTTCAAGGTCGCCAAGCCGCGCGTGCTTGCCAGCGCGAAGCGGCAGTCCGATATCCGCGGAAGGCGCCCTCGGGCAGGTCGATAGCCAGACTGGGGCGCGCACTGCTTGCAGACTCCTAAATCGTCGAGCTCAAATAGCGTCTAAGATCCGTGATGCTGGAATGGGACGGCTACGGGTCAGAGAATTATGGCTGCTCGGCAAATAGTTGGTAGCATTGCTTGGTAGTGAGATGGCAACGTTCGGTCCACAATTCGGCGATGACGATAAGGGCAGGCTCGAGGTCGAGCCGCACGGTCCGGGACGGGTCGACGTGTTCTTCACGCCATCCGAAGCGCGCCTGCGCGCGGCCGGCCGCTTCGGTGATCCTACCGCCCGGGTCCAGCTTCTGCGGTTCGATGCCAAGAAGGAATCGACGACCCTCTTTCCGGTAAACACGATGCCTACATCGGGGAACTTTCTAGGGCCGAAGCACGACCCGATCATCTCCATCGAGCTCGTTGAAGCAAATGGCCTGGCTAGCATCGTCGACGATTTCGACGACAGCGAACACTTTGTCCTGCCGACGACCATCGAAGACGTCGAGATGTATCTGAACGAGTGCATGCCTTCCGGCTTCACCAAGGATCCGAATTTCGGGCTCGGGCTCGATCGAACCCTCACCTTCATCATCCAGGCCTTGGCGCAAATCGATGACATCGAGCATCTGCGCCTCACCGGCGCAAAGACACTCGAGGTGTCCCGCTCCGAGGACGGTAAGACGTATGAGATGGGCTTTCAGCTGTTCGATGAGCTGCGCCGCGGAGCGGGCCGCTTCGACGACAAGGCGCGCATCTCCAGCCGCAAGAAGAAGAAGCAGCTTGCCTACTCAAACTTGCTGCACCGGCTCGACAAGGACACCTTCCCGCTGAAGCTCTTCGAGCGCGAGCCCGATGAAATTGCCGAAACGATCGGCCGCACGATCGTCGATGCGAAACTGTCGGAAAATGACCGCGCGGCCGTGGTCGGACTGGCGAAAGTCGCGGTACGCAGCTCGCTAAACACTCAGCGCGGCGCGATCATCAAGCTTCATGATGAGATCGAACTCGCGTCCATCGACGAGCTTATCGCCCATGTTGAAGCGAAGCTCGCGGTGAAGACGAGCGAGCCACAATGGCAAAAGCTTTTCGAGGCGAATCCCTTCATCCTCGATATGGCGTTCAACGTCCCTGTCCTAATGCTGCAGGGACAGGCGCATGTCGGCGGAAAAAAGCTCACGGGTGCCGGCGAGAAGATCACGGATTTCCTCTTCGCCAACCAACTCACCGACAACCTGGCGATCATCGAGATCAAGACGCCGGGTATGCCTTTGCTCTCCAGCAAAGAATATCGCAGCGGTGTTTACGGTCCATCGCCGGATCTGGTTTCGGCCGTCACCCAGGTTCTTGATCAGATGAACCACCTTCAGAGCGACATATTCAGGCTGAAGGCGCTGAACCCTGAGCACAGGATGGAGTCCTTTGGCATTAGGGGCGTACTGGTCGCCGGTGTTATTCCCGAGCCTGCGCGCAAGCGTTCGTTCGAACTGTACCGTAGCGTGCTTGCGGGCATATCGATCATCACGTTCGACGAGCTGTTGGCCAAACTGAGGTCGCTTAGGGCGCTGCTAGCATCCGATCTGTCAGTGTAGTTGTGCCGAAAAGCCTGATTTGGCCGCGACCAGCGTCCCCTGAATGTCACACGCGACCGCCCCACCTCCCGGTAGAGTAGGGCGCTGTCAGACTGTCGGCGGTCGCGGGTTGGTTAGGCATATGTCTCATCCGGCTCGCGATGAACCAACTACCCGCGTCTCCAAAGGCATCAGGTGGGGCGCGCCTGCCTGTCCCCAACAGGCTGATAGGGTATAATCCGGTCACAAGCACGGGGGCTCGTTCAATGGCGGAACAATCAAAAAAGAAGAAGACGCAGATCGCTATCCTCGGATGGGGATCGCTTATCTGGGATGTGCGGCCTGAATTCGACAATTATCACGATGAATGGCTACCTGACGGCCCGGTCCTACCGCTGGAGTTCTCACGAATATCGGAAAGCCGCAAAGGCGCACTTACCCTCGTGATTGACCCGCAGAACGGCGCGCCCTGCACCTTAGCCTATGCGGCCGGACTGCTAAGTGGATGATATCCCGCCGCTTTCGGCCGAAGAGGTTGCCAATGCCCTTCGGGCAACTGGTTACCAATGTCCCCCACCGACAATCAAGTCCCGACTGGCATTAAGCAGCCGTCTTAATTGAGCTTGTTTCGGCCCCGATTGGGGACCTAGGGCCACCCAACACGCGCAGGGTAACCCCCCAGCGACAGGTTTGGTAACCCTCATCGAGGGAGTGCCGCTCTGTACCTCTCGGCGGCTTCGTTTCAGTTCCGCTGCGGTTTTGCCGTGGTGCGCACAATACCGCACACGACCTCCGACGCCCGGCTTAATTCCGGACAACGATAGATAATTCTGGACGGCATAGTGGAACTTATGGCTATCGGGCCGGCATGCCGGACAAGCCAGCACAAAAGGGCTTACTCGACCCGAAGCTACGCCAACTTGCGGAAGCATTCGAGAACTGCACGGCTTGTTCTCCTTGGAGGGGTATAGCGACGTTTTGCGCGGCAAAGCGGCGGGCAATCTCCGTTTGCGCGCCATTGCCGTGGAAATGGCCTGGCTCTGGCTGCGGCATCAACCGGATTCGGCCTTTGCACCCTGGTGTCACGAGAGAGTCCGCCGGCTCGGCCCACGCACCAGGAAAGTCACGATCGTCGCTCTGGCGCGCAAACTGCTTGTCGCTCTGTGGAAGTACGTGACCGGCGGTGCCGTGATCGAGGGCGCCGGAATGCGGGCCGCCTGATCGCTACCTGAAGTACTTAGCCAGCCAGTGGCCGAGACGCCGGGCTTGCGGCCAGATCGCCAGTCTTGGTCGCCGCTTCATGCTCGCGCACCGCGTGATCTGCCGGCCGACCCCATACTATCCGAGACTGTTCTGTCGCTTTTGTCGGGTCCGCGACACGGCCTTTTTCGCCGAGTTCTTGTCTAGCCTTAGGCTAATCCACTGAAAAGCAATCACAATGTTTTTCTTCTGCTGGGTCGGCCAAATTGGCACGAATTTTGAACTCCTTCGTGGCGAGCCGGGAGCGGCCGGCTGACCTTCATTTGGTGGATGACACCGCGATCGATGGAACGAAGAAAGAAAAGCATGTCAAATCCGCATCAGACAGCATTCTACGGCAAGGGGCCTCGGCGAACCCCCTATCAAACAGGCTGCCGCCCTTGTCGGCCCTTGCAGAGGAAATCTTGATGGCCGGCTGCGACTCAAAGGCCGCTCCACCACAATTGCCTTATGCTGACTTCGAAGGCGCAGGATAAATTCTGCATCTCGCCGCGCGGTATGCCCAGACAGTTACACGTTGGCCGATCTCGATAACCAAGTCGGCTACGCCGCGGAGGACGTCTACATGCCGTCTTACGTCATTCGCTGCCCGCAGCGCCTTCCGCCCTCCATCGCTTAGAGAGTGAAGTGCCACCATGTCCGAACCACCCTTGCCGACGCTGCCGATGTGGCGCGTCGATCACATCGAGCCCTCGCCCGAGATGTTGGCGCTACGCGCCAATGGTCCGATCCACCGCGTGCGCTTCCCCTCCGGGCACGAAGGCTGGTTGGTAACAGGCTACGACGAGGCCAAGGCGGCGCTATCCGACGCGGCGTTCCGGCCCGCGGGAATGCCGCCAGCGGCATTCACCCCGGATTCGGTGATTCTCGGTTCGCCGGGGTGGCTGGTCTCGCACGAGGGGGGCGAGCATGCCCGGTTACGCACGGTCGTGGCCCCGGCCTTCAGCAACCGCAGGGTGAAGCTGCTCGCGCAGCAGGTCGATGCGATTGCCGCGCAGTTGTTCGAGACGCTGGCGGCCCAGCCCCAGCCCGCCGACCTGCGGCGCCACCTCTCCTTTCCACTTCCGGCCATGGTCATCAGCGCGCTGATTGGCGTGCTCTATGAGGATCACGCCTTTTTCGCCGGGCTGTCCGACGAGGTGATGACACACCAGCATGAAAGCGGTCCACGCAGCGCGTCTCGCCTGGCCTGGGAAGAACTGCGCGCCTACATTCGCGTCAAGATGTGGGACAAGCGCCAGGATCCGGGCGACAACCTGCTGACGGATCTGCTCGCGGCGGTCGACCAGGGCAAGGCGTCCGAGGATGAGGCGATCGGCCTGGCGGCAGGCATGCTGGTGGCGGGGCACGAGAGCACTGTCGCGCAGATCGAATTCGGCCTGCTGGCCATGTTCCGCCATCCGCAACAGCGCGAACGCCTTGTCGGCGATCCGTCCCTGGTGGACAGGGCGGTGGAGGAAATCCTGCGCATGTACCCGCCGGGCGCGGGCTGGGACGGCGTCATGCGCTATCCGAGGACCGACGTGACTATCGCGGGCGTGCATATTCCCGCGGAAAGCAAGGTGCTCGTCGGCCTGCCGGCGACGTCGTTCGATCCGCGGCATTTCGATGACCCGGAAATTTTCGACATCGGGCGCGACGAAAATCCGCACCTCACGTTCTCGCACGGGCCGCACTACTGCATCGGCATGGCGCTGGCCAGGCTGGAACTCAAGGTGGTGGTCGGTTCGATCTTCCAGCGCTTTCCCGCGCTGCGCCTGGCCGTGGCGCCCGAAGAACTGAAGTTGCGCAAGGAGATCATCACTGGCGGGTTCGAGGAGTTCCCGGTGCTCTGGTGATGCGCGGACGCCGCCCGGAATCGCGATCTTCTCCGCAATTTGCCGGCGCGCCTAGCACGCGCCGGTCAGATCAGCCAGCCAACGGGTAACCAAGATGGACGTGCAAGAAACCATCCCAGCATGCCGGGACGCCTTCGCCGAACTGACGTCGCCAGCGTGCATCCACGACCCGTATCCGTTCATGCGGTGGTTGCGCGAGCACGATCCGGTGCATCGCGCGGCGTCGGGCCTCTTTCTGTTGAGCCGCCACGTCGATATTTACTGGGCGCTCAAGGCCACGGGCGATGCGTTTCGGGGACCGGCGCCGGGCGAACTGGCGCGCTATTTCCCGCGTGCGGCGACCAGCCTGTCGCTCAGTCTTCTGGCGTCCACGCTAGCGATGAAGGAACCACCGACGCATACGCGTCTGCGCCGGCTGATCTCGCGCGATTTCACTATGCGCGAGATCGACAACCTGCGGCCGAGCATCGCGCGCATCGTCGCAGCGCGCCTGGACGGCATGGCACCCGCGCTGGAGCGCGGGGAGGCGGTGGACCTGCATCGGGAATTCGCGCTGACCTTGCCCATGCTGGTCTTCGCCGAACTGTTCGGCATGCCCCAGGACGGCATGTTCGGGCTCGCCGCCGGCATCGGCGCCATTCTGGAAGGCCTGAGCCCGCACGCCAGCGATCCCCAGCTCGCCGCGGCGGACGCGGCCAGCGCCAGGGTGCAGGCCTACTTCGGCGACCTCATACAGCGCAAACGCACCGATCCCCGCCACGACATCGTGTCGATGCTGGTCGGCGCACACGACGACGACGTCGACACGTTGTCGGATGCGGAGTTGATCAGCATGCTGTGGGGCATGCTGCTGGGCGGCTTCGCCACCACTGCCGCGAGCATCGACCATGCGATCCTGGCGATGCTGGCGTTTCCCGAACAGCGGCACTGGCTGCAGGGGGACGCCGTGGGGGTGAAGGCATTCGTCGAAGAAGTCCTGCGCTGCGACGCGCCCGCCATGTTCAGTTCCATTCCGCGTATCGCCCAGCACGACATCGAATTGCGCGGTGTGGTAATCCCGAAGAACGCGGACGTGCGCGTGCTGATCGCGGCCGGCAATCGCGACCCGGACGCCTTCGCCGATCCCGACCGCTTCGATCCCGCGCGGTTCTACGGCACCAGTGCTGGCATGTCGAACGACGGGAAGATCATGCTGAGCTTCGGCCACGGCATCCACTTCTGCCTCGGTGCGCAACTGGCCCGGGTGCAGTTGGCCGAGAGCCTGCCGCGGATCCAGGCGCGCTTCCCCACGCTGGCATTGGCCGAGCAGCCGACCCGGGAGCCCTCCGCGTTCCTTAGGACGTTCCGCGCGCTGCCGGTGCGGCTGCATGCGCAGGGGGGCTGAGATGCGCGTCGTGGTCGACCAGGATCTGTGCGGAACCACCGGACAGTGCGCGCTGACGCTGCCGGGCACCTTTCGCCAGCGCGAACTGGACGGAGTGGCCGAACTGTGCGTGGCGACGGTTCCGCAGGCGCTGCACGCCGCCGTGCGGCTCGCGGCCAGCCAGTGCCCAGTCGCCGCCATTCGGGTCATCGAAAGCGACGTTGGCGACGAGGAGCGCGCCAGCGCCGACCCTGCGCCTTCTCCGGAGAAGCCCGAGCGGCATGCCGCGAAACAACGCCATCCAGGGGGACACGATGGGACGGTTTGAAGGCAAGGTGGCCGTGGTGACCGGCGCCGGCGCCGGCATCGGCAAGGCATGCGCCCTCGCCATCGCGCGCGAGGGTGGCAGGGTGGTGGTGGCCGACATTGATGCCTCGGCGGCCATCGCCTGCACCGCGCAGATCGCGGCCGAAGCGGGGCTCACGCTGGCCCTGGCCATGGACATCGCCGATGCGCAGGCGGTGGCAGCGCTGTTCGAGACGGCGGAGCGGCACTTCGGTGGGGTCGACCTGCTGGTGAACAACGCGAGCGCCATGCATCTGACCCCGCGCGACTCCGCGATCCTCGACCTGGACCTGGCGGTCTGGGATCAGACCATGGCGACCAATCTGCGCGGCTCGCTGCTCTGCTGCCGACAGGCCATCCCACGGATGATCGCCCGCGGCGGTGGCGCGATCGTCAACATGTCGTCGTGCCAGGGGCTCAGCGGTGACACCGCGCAGACGTCCTACGCCGCGTCGAAGGCGGCGATGAACATGTTGTCGGCCTCGCTCGCCACCCAGTACGGTCATGCGCAGATCCGCTGCAACGCGGTTGCGCCGGGTCTCATCATGACCGAGCGTCTCCTCGCCAAGCTGGACGAGTGCATGCAACGGCATCTGCGCCGGCACCAGCTTCTGCCGCGCGCCGGCCGCCCCGAGGACGTGGCCGCGCTGGTGGCGTTCCTGCTCTCCGACGATGCTGCATTCATTACCGGCCAGGTCGTGTGCATCGACGGCGGCATGCTGGCGCATGTGCCGACGTACGCCGACGGTGGCAACCGCGCCGCGCGGCCTGCCATCGGCCTCGCCGAAGCGGCCGCGGCGCCGCGCTGCTGATGGCCATGCTGCTCAACCCGCTGGACCGTCGGCACCGGCTGCGGCACGACATCCCGGTCATGCCCGGCGCTTTCCCCCTAGTCGGGCATCTTCCCGCCATCGTCTGCGACCTGCCGCGCCTGCTGCGGCGCGCGGAACGGACGCTGGGCAGCCACTTCTGGCTGGATTTCGGCCCTGCCGGACACCTGATGACCTGCGTGGATCCGGATGCGTTCGCACTGCTCCGGCACAAGGATGTGTCCTCGGCGCTGATCGAAGAGATCGCGCCCGAATTGCTTGGCGGAACGTTGGTCGCCCAGGACGGCGGCGCGCACCGGCAGGCGCGCGATGCGATCAAGGCGGCCTTCCTGCCCAAGGGGCTGACCCAGGCCGGCATCGGCAACCTGTTCGCGCCCGTCATCCGAGCGCGGGTGCAGGCGTGGCGCGACCGCGGCGACGTAACCATCCTGCGCGAAACCGGCGACCTGATGCTCAAGCTCATCTTCAGCCTCATGGGAATCCCCGCGCAGGACCTGCCGGGGTGGCATCGCAAGTACCGGCAACTGCTGCAGTTGATCGTCGCGCCCCCGGTCGACCTGCCCGGACTGCCCTTGCGGCGCGGCCGCGCGGCCCGAGACTGGATCGATGCGCAGTTGCGCCAGTTCGTCCGCGACGCGCGCGCGCATGCGGCGCGCACCGGGTTGATCAACGACATGGTGAGCGCCTTCGATCGCAGCGACGATGCGCTCTCCGATGACATACTGGTCGCCAACATCCGCTTGCTGCTGCTTGCCGGTCACGACACCACCGCCTCGACGATGGCCTGGATGGTGATCGAGCTGGCGCGGCAGCCTGTGCTGTGGGACGCCCTGGTCGAGGAGGCGCAACGCGTGGGCGCGGTGCCGACCCGGCACGCGGACCTGGCGCAGTGTCCGGTCGCCGAGGCGCTGTTCCGCGAGACGCTTCGCGTGCATCCGGCGACCACGCTCCTTCCGCGTCGCGCGCTGCAGGAATTGCAGCTCGGCCAACGGCGCATTCCCGCGGGCACCCATCTGTGCATCCCGCTGCTGCATTTCTCGACCTCGGCGCTGCTGCACGAGTCGCCTGATCAGTTCCGCCTGGCGCGGTGGCTGCAACGCACGGAGCCGATCCGGCCGGTGGACATGCTGCAGTTCGGTACCGGCCCACACGTCTGCATCGGCTACCACTTGGTATGGCTGGAAATGGTGCAGTTCTGCATCGCCTTGGCGCTGACCATGCACGCGGCCGGGGTGCGGCCGCGGTTGCTGAGCGGCGTCGAAAAAGGCCGGCGCTATTACCCGACCGCACATCCGTCCATGACAGTCCGCATCGGATTCTCATGAGCTGGCATCGCATGCCCCGTGTGGCAAGGCAGCGGCGCCGGCGATGCGCAGCATTGCTTCACTCGGCGCAAGCGCTCGGCGCCGGCAACACCGCGGCGGCTCGGCGCTCGCAGTGGCCCTAGTCAGGTACAAGGACTATGAACAACATGCAGACCGGTTCCACGCCGCACGACGACCGAACTGGCGTTTCCGCGCTCGGCGAATTGGGCGCGCAGGCGCGCGGCGCATCCGGCGGGCTGCCGCCGGAGATCTGGATGCAGGACGGCGCAAAGCGGGTCGAACAGGCGCTGGCGCGTCTTCTCTGCGGCGAAGATGACGCTGAGACCGAGCTGATGGCGGCGATGCGCTACGCCACCTTGCACGGCGGGAAGCGCACCCGCGCCTTGCTCTGTCTGGCTGCCGGCGCACTGGCCGGCACGCCGGCGCACATGCTCGACGACGTCGCCGCCGCCGTCGAGATGATGCACGCCTGTACCCTGGTCCACGACGACCTGCCCGCGATGGATGACGACGTGCTTCGCCGCGGCCTTCCGACCGTGCACGTCAAGTTCGGCGAAGCCACCGCGATCCTGGTCGGCGATGCGCTGCAGGCGCACGCCTTCCTGACCCTGGCGAGGCTGGATGCGCCGGGCAACAACCGCATAGCGCTCGTGCGCGAACTGGCGCAGGCGGTGTCCGCCGAGGGTGCCGCAGGCGGGCAGGCCATGGATCTGTCGCTGGTCGGAAAGCACGTCGAGCTGGACAGGATCGTGGCGATGCACCGGATGAAGAGCGGAGCGCTAGTGCGCGCGTCCGTTCGCATGGGCGCGCTATCCGCCATCGCGGAGGATTCTGCGCACGCTGCGCTGTACTATGCGCTCGATCGCTACAGCGCCTGTTTCGGCCTGGCGTTGCAGGTGGTCGACGACGTTCTCGACGCGACAGCGGATACCGCGGCGCTGGGCAAGACCCCCGGCAAAGACGCGGCAGCGCAGAAGCCGACCTGCGCGTCGATCATGGGGCTGCAGGCAGCGCGCCAGTTCGCGCTGGATCTGTTGCGCGACGCCGGGGAGGCCATCGCCCCGCTGGGGCCGCGTGCGGACCGGTTGGCGCAGATGCTGCAGCGGGCCAAAGCGTATCTCTTGAAGCACGCGCCATGCGCATGAGTGCGCGCGTCCGCATGGAGTCGCCCCCGTGCCGCTGCGATCGGCCGGCGGCAGTGGTGCATGCTGCACTGTGTCGGTGTCCCTCCGATGAGCGGTTGCCCAGCACGGCCGCGGCGCACGCGGCGCGCTGCGCGCAAGCCTATACGGCGGACCGGCACCAGCATCGGGGCGCGTCGCCGCGCCGGAGCAGGGCGGCCGTCCAGCGCTGCACATGCGCCGGCCGCGACGGGCCTGCGGCGAGGCGCGCGGCGTCTGCCCGATCCTTAATTCTCGTCAACCGTGTGCAGAAGGAACATCTCGCGTGAACGCGCTGTCCGAACAGATCCTTTCCGAACTGCGCCACCTGCTGAGCGAGATGAGCGACGGCGGCAGCGTCGGTCCGTCCGTCTACGACACGGCGCGAGCTCTGCATTTCCATGGCAACGTCACCGGTCGGCAGGACGCATACGCGTGGCTCATCGCGCAGCAACAGGCCGATGGGGGATGGGGAAGCGCGGACTTCCCGCTGTTTCGCCATGCGCCCACGTGGGCGGCGTTGCTGGCATTGCAGCGTGCCGATTCTCTTCCCGGCGCTGCCGACGCAGTCCAGGCTGCAACCCGGTTCCTCGAACGCCAGCCCGATCCCTACGCGTATACGGTGCCGGAAGACGCGCCGATCAGCGCGGAGCTGATTCTGCCGCAGTTGTGCGGCGAGGCTTCATCCCTGCTGGACGGCGTGGCGTTTCCGCGCCACCCGGCGCTGTTGCCGTTGCGGCAAGCGCGCCTGGCCAAGCTAGGGGCTGTGGCGACGTTGCCGAGCGGCCATCCGTTGCTGCACTCCTGGGAAGCCTGGGGGACATCGCCGACCACCGCATGCCCGGATGAAGACGGCAGCATCGGCATCAGTCCGGCGGCCACCGCCGCGTGGCGTGCGCACGCCGTGACACAAGGGGACACACCGCATGTCTGGCGCGCCGACGCGTATCTGCAGTCAGCATCGCGGGCGACGCGCAGCAGCATCGAAGGTGTAGTTCCCAACGTCTGGCCGATCAATGTATTCGAGCCATGCTGGTCGCTGTACACCCTGCATCTGGCCGGGCTGTTCGCGCATCCCGCGCTCGCCGAGGCGGTGCGCGTGATCGTTGCGCAGCTCGACGCCCGCCTAGGCTTGCACGGTCTGGGCCCGGCCTTCCACTTCGCGGCCGATGCGGACGACACCGCCGTTGCGTTGTGCGTCCTGCACCTTGCAGGCCGCGCCCCGGCGGTCGATGCGTTGCGCCATTTCGAAATGGGCGAGCTATTCGTCACCTTCCCCGGCGAGCGCAATGCCTCGGTCTCGACCAACATCCATGCCCTGCATGCGTTGCGACTGTTGGGAAAGCCCGCCGCCGGCACCGGCGCCTACGTCGAGGCCAATCGCAACCCGAACGGTCTATGGGACAACGAAAAATGGCACGTTTCTTGGCTGTATCCCACCGCGCATGCGGTCGCTGCGCTGGCGCAAGGCAAGCCTCAGTGGCGTGACGAGCGCGCGCTGGCGGCGCTGCTTCAGGCGCAGCGCGATGACGGCGGCTGGGGCGCCGGTCGCGCATCCACATTCGAGGAAACCGCCTATGCGCTGTTCGCGTTGCACGTGATGGAAGGGAGCGAAGAGCCGACAGGGCGCCGGCGGATCGCGCAGGCTGTGGCGCATGCGCTGGAGTGGATGCTCGCCCGCCATGCGGCGCATGCATTGCCGCAGATGCCGCTGTGGATCGGCAAGGAACTGTATTGCCCCACCCGGGTTGTGCGCGTGGCCGAACTCGCCGGGTTGTGGCTGGCGCTTGATTGGGAGCGGCGCGTGCTGGCCGAGGGAGCAGGAGAGGCGCCATGATCCAGACCGACCGCGCGCTGCAGCAGGTGCTGGAGTGGGGGCGTTCCCTGACCGGGTTCGCCGACGAGCATGCCGTGGAAGCGGTCAGGGGCGGCCAGTACATCCTGCAGCGCATCGACCCGAGCCTGCGCGAGACGAGCGCCCGCACTGGCCGCGATCCGCAGGATGAAACGCTGATCGTGGCGTTCTATCGCGAACTGGCGCTGCTGTTTTGGCTTGACGATTGCAACGACCTTGGGCTGATCGCGCCGGAGCAGCTCGCCGCGGTGGAGCAGGCGCTCGGGCAGGGCGTGCCGTGCGCACTCCCCGGATTCGAGGGCTGCGCTGTGCTAAGCGCTTCGCTGGCCGCGCTCGCCTATGATCGTCGCGACTATGCTCAGCTTCTCGACGATACCCGGTGCTACTGCGCGGCGCTGCGCGCCGGGGACGCGCAGGCGGCAGGGGCGGAACGCTGGTCCTACGCCGAGTACCTGCACAACGGCATCGACTCGATCGCCTACAGGAACGTGTTGTGTTGCCTGTCGTTGTTGTGGGGGCTGGACATGCCGACTTTGCGCGCACGTCCGGCGTTTCGCCAGGCCCTGCGGCTCATCTCCGCGATAGGCCGCCTGCAGAACGATCTGCATGGACGCGACAAGGACAGGTCGGCCGGCGAGGCCGGCAACGCGGCGATCCTGCTGCTGCAGCGCTATCCGGCTATGCCTGTGGTGAAGTTTCTCAACGACGAGCTGGCCGGCCATACGCGCATGCTGCACCGAGTGATGGCGGAAGCACGCTTTCCCGCGCCGTGGGGACCGTTGATCGAGGCCATGGCCGTCATCCGCGCGCAGTACTACCAGACCTCGACCAGCCGCTACCGCAGGGACACTGCGGGGTAGGCCAGCGTGGGCCGGCCTGAACGCGGGGGAGGCGGCGACGTGCGCGAGCTCTGCCGTCGGTCCGATCCGACGCAACGCCGTCGTCCGATGCAACGGATGGAGCGAGCATGAACGACACCACCCTGAGCCGGCGCAAGGACGACCATCTTGGCATCGTGCTGGATCGGCGAACGGCGCCGGCCACGGTCGCCGCCGGCTGGGAGTACATCCGTTTCGAACACTGCGCATTGCCCGAATTGGACCTGACGAAGATCGATCTGCGCGCCTCGCTGCTGGGCAGGACCATGCGCGCGCCGCTGCTGATCAGCTCCATGACCGGCGGCATGCCGCGCGCCGAGGCCATCAACCGGCATCTGAGCGAGGCAGCGCAAGCCTTGGGGATCGCCATGTGCGTCGGTTCGCAGCGCGTGAGCCTGCAATCCCGCAACTCCCAGGGGCTGACGCGCGCGCTGCGCCGCGCGGCCCCAGACATCCCCCTGCTGGCCAATATCGGCGCCGCGCAACTGCGCGAGGCCGACGGCCTGGACTTGGCGCGCCGGGCGGTGGATGCGCTGGAGGCCGATGGACTCATCGTCCATCTCAATCCGCTGCAGGAAGCGGTACAGCCGGAGGGCGACCGCGACTGGCGCGGCGTCCTGGCGCAGATCGCTCGCGCCGCGCGCAGCGTGGGCGTGCCGATCGTGGCCAAGGAAGTGGGGTCGGGCCTATCCGCCTCGGTAGCCTCTGCGCTCGTCGAGGCGGGCGTGGCGGTGATCGATGTCGCCGGCGCCGGGGGCACCAGTTGGGCCGCGGTGGAGGGCGAGCGCGCCCGCGATGCCGCCGACCGTGCAGTGGCGATGGCGTTCGCCGATTGGGGGATTCCGACCCCGGCCAGCGTACAGGCGGTACGCCGAGCGCTGCCAACGGTGAAGCTGATCGCGTCGGGCGGTATCCGCGACGGCGGCGACGTGGCCAAGGCCATCCGCCTGGGCGCGGACTTCGCCGGGCAGGCGGCCGGCGTGCTGAGCGCGGCGACGGTGTCCACCGAGGCGGTTGTGACGCATTTCGAGATCGTCATCCGCCAGTTGGCAGTCGCCTGCTTCTGCACCGGCTCGGCTGATCTGGCGGCGTTGCGTCAGGCGCGCTTGTTGCCCTCGGCGCATCTGCCCGCCGGTTAATGCCGGCGTCGTCCGCACGTGTTCAAGAGGCCGTTGAGCAGCGATCCAATTCTGCGCCGCCCAAACTTCCATCTCGAACAATGCGCGGAACACCCGCGCGCCGGCTGCCTAATCTAGCAGTTGCACTGGGCATGCTGTGTGTTCGGCTGTCTCGAGCTTCTCCAGTGCCTGCCTGATGTCATCTCCGGCGTCGTCCGGCAACGGCAAAATAGGGCGCGGTGGCTGGACGTGCGCCAGACCGAGGTATTCGGCGATGACGAACATAACGCGGAAGCTGCCGTAGTGTTTGAACAAGGTCCAGAGCGGCTCGAAAGCGCGGTTCAACCGAGTGGACTCCACCGCGTCGCCGGACTGCGCCGCACGCGTCAGCGCAAGCGCCGGGACCGCCAGCAGACCTGCCGCAACGCTGTACCAGGTGTCACATCCGGCGAGCAGGGCATCCGCCGCGCCCCAATCACCGCTGTATCCGATTGTGAAAGTGTCAGGCGTCATCGACCGCAAGCGTGCCAGTTCTCCCGTGTAATCCTCATTCGCCGCCAGAGGCATTTTCACAGCGACGATGTTGGATACCTCTGACAGCCGGGCGATCAATGCGTCGCTGAATGTGAAGCGTGTGGTGCTTGGATTGTTGTATATGCACAAAGGCAGTTCCCCCGCCTCGGCAACCGCGACGAAGTGCTGGAAGACTTCGTCCTCGTTCAAGGGAACGTAGGACATCGGTGCCAGGAGCAGGCCGTCAGCGCCAGCGGATTTTGCATCGCGCGCCAGAGCCTGAGCTTCGTCGGTACGCAATGCACCCACTCCCACGACAAGAGGCGTTTTGCCGCCGATGCATTCCACGGCAGCCTGAACGGCACGCTTGCGTTCTTCCCTCGTGAGGTAAGCATAACCGCCCGTGCTCCCCAGAAGGCCGATGGAGTCCGCTCCCGCGTGTTGGATACGCTCGAGAAAACGAGCCAGTGCCTCGGTGTCGACATGCCCTTCCGCATCGGTTGGCGTGAGGGGGAACGCCGACAGGCCACGAAACAAAGTCATCATCCATTCCTTTCGAAATTACACACGGGCATTTTGCAGCCAGGCATCAAGGCATTCAGCCTTCCGACCAGGCCATCCGTCGCTCCGCCAATACGTCGTCCGGCATGGTTCCAACGCCTCCAGGGATCCTCAAACACCTAGGCACCTTCATCAATTCGAGCGCAAGCGATCCATGAGCAGCGCGACCAGTCACGATCGCTTCCCTGACTGCGAGCCAATATTGCAGTTCACTGGTCCAAACTAAACTGCCACTTTTGGAGCTTTTAAGTGGTCCAGTAAAAGGAGGGCTCTCGCAGGACGGGAGCGACGCGTCGAATTTGTCAATCCCTGCTCAAGCAGATCCAGCCGGAGTCTACGGTGTCGGTGACGCCCCTCAGTTCTCCGCTCGCGGCCCACAAGGTCCCCATTGCTCATGCTGTTGTGAACCTAGCGCACTATGGTCGATGTCAGCGCCACCAGGCTGGCGTCGTCTGTTCGAAACCGGTTACCGCAGTTTTGCTTTACGCCGCGCGATGACCTTAGCTGAGGCCTACAATGAAGCGCCGATTAGAGGGATGGATCGGCCACGCGTTAGACCGGTAAAGCGCGTTGCACAACCCGCGGTGGCCTGAGGTTTAGTTCATTCATGGCGTGGATGATAGTTATCCCAACAATCAATTTTACCAATCCTACTGGATTTCATTAGAAGATTCTAACCGAGCGAGCTGCGGGCGGGTGTTCGTCCCTCGTCTGCGTCGGCTGAGGCTGCTGGGAAGAATTCGGAGAAGAACATGTGCGGGATTGTTGGCATCGTTGGGCAACAGCCGGTGTCGGAGCGCCTGGTCGACGCGTTGAAGCGTCTGGAATACCGCGGCTATGATTCGGCCGGCATTGCGACGATCACGGAGGGCACCTTGCACCGCCGGCGCGCCGAGGGCAAGCTCATCAATCTCGAGACGAGACTGAAGGAAGAGCCTTTGAGTGGCACCATCGGCATCGCCCACACCCGCTGGGCAACCCATGGGCCACCGACGGAACGCAATGCACACCCGCACTTCACGGACGGTGTGGGCGTCGTCCATAACGGCATCATTGAGAATTTCGCCGAGCTGAAGGACGAATTGGCGGCGACGGGAACCGAGTTCCAGACCGACACCGACACCGAGGTCCTTGCGCATCTCTTGGCAAGACACCGCCGGGAGGGCATGGGGCGTGGTGAGGCGGTACATGCCATGCTGAAAAGCGTCAGGGGTGCCTACGCGCTTGCCATCCTCTTTGAGGATGATCCGTCGACCATCATTGCGGCGCGCAATGGACCACCGCTGGCGATCGGTCATGGCGACGGCGAGATGTTCCTGGGCTCCGACGCGATCGCGCTTGCTCCATTCACGAATGAGATCACCTATCTCCTCGACGGTGACTGGGCCGTTGTCGGCAGGACGGGCGTCGATATCTTTGATTACGACGGCAACCCCGTCGCGCGTCCGCGCCAGACCTCGATGGCCGCGGCCACTCTGGCCAACAAGGGCAACCATCGCCACTTCATGGAGAAGGAAATCCTCGAGCAGCCCGAGGTCATCGCCGATGCGCTCGGTCATTATATCAATTTCATAGAAAATGGCGCCGATGCGGTATTTGGCATCGACTTCGCCAGGATCCCGAGCTTGGCGATCTCTGCCTGCGGCACCGCCTATCTGGCCGGACTAATCGGAAAGTACTGGTTCGAGCGTTATGCGCGCCTGCCGGTCGAAATAGATGTTGCATCCGAATTCCGCTATCGCGAGATCCCGTTGTCGCCGCAGTCTGCGGCTCTTTTCATTTCACAGTCGGGCGAAACCGCCGATACGCTGGCATCGCTGAGGTACTGCAAGCAGCTTGGGCTGAAAATTGGCGCCGTCGTCAATGCGCGCGAATCGACCATCGCTCGGGAGGCCGATGTGGTCTTCCCGATTCTTGCCGGCCCCGAGATCGGCGTCGCCTCCACCAAGGCCTTCACCTGCCAGCTCGCCGTTCTTGCAGCACTCGCCATCCACGCAGCCAAGGCCCGCGGAACCGTGACCGAAGATGAGGTGCAGGCGCTCGTCGGGAGCCTCACCGAAATGCCGCGCCTCATGAGGCAGGTACTGGACAGCATCCAGCCGGAGATTGAGCTTCTGTCGCGCGAACTGTCAAAGTGTCATCATGTCCTGTATCTCGGCCGTGGCACAAATTTCCCACTGGCGATGGAAGGTGCGCTGAAGGTCAAGGAGATTTCCTACATCCACGCCGAGGGCTATGCGGCAGGTGAATTGAAGCACGGTCCTATCGCATTGATAGACTCGAACATGCCAGTGATCGTCATCGCGCCACATGATCGCTTTTTCGACAAGACCCTCTCCAACATGCAGGAAGTGGCCGCCCGCGGAGGGCGCATTATCCTCATCACCGATGTAAAAGGGGCAGCCGCATCGAAACTCGATACGATGCACACGATCGTGCTGCCGGCCACGGATGAGATTATCGCGCCGATGATCTTCTCGCTGCCGATACAGCTCCTTGCGTACCACACGGCGGTCTTCGTGGGTACAGATCTCGACCAGCCACGCAACCTGGCAAAATCAGTCACCGTCGAATGATTGTAACGCTTTCATAGGTCGCAACGCTCGCCGATTGGGAAAACTCCAAGCACGGTGTTCACGATGGTCTCGACGGGAAACTCATGGCGCTTGTCGCTGGCCTGCGCGTGCTCATACCGTCGCTGTCCAGCCAAGGCTGAACGGCGCTTATCGCTGCGAAATAATCGGACCCAAAGCGGGACGGCCTGATATAGCGCAAAGACTCAGGAGAGCGCAGTGGTAAGGATGGAAGGCATCAACATGGGACGGTAACTGTTGCAGACCACATGTCGCGAGGCCCGCCTGCCTTGGTACACCATCTATCCGACTGTCTCGGAGTTCTCTGGGGCGGTCGGCGCCGAGGCTTATGAGGAATGGCTCAGGAACCTACCGGCTGACGATCCGGCGTCACTCTACTTGCATGTTCCGTTCTGCCGATCAAAGTGCTGGTTTTGCGGCTTCCCCACCGCCATCACTCGCCATGATGCGCCGATCCTCAATTATCTGGTGGCGCTGTGTGACGAGATACGTTTGGTCTCGGAGCACGCGCCGCAGGCGCTGCCCGTGAGCGATGTGCATTTCGGCGGCGGAACGCCAACTCTCATGGGGCCAGTAGAGTTGCTCGCCCTGATGGATTTCCTGCGCCGCCACTTTGCGCTCGCGAAAACAGCTGCGATCGCCGTCGAGATCGATCCACGCACGTTCACGGCCGAGATGGCCGAAGCCTTGCAAGCAGCTGGCGTGAACCGCGCGAGCCTCGGCGTACAGAGCTTCGATCCCATTGTTCAAAAAGCGATCAACCGGGTCCAGAGTGAGGCGCAAACGGCGGCTGCCGTCGAAATGCTGCGTCGCCATGGAGTGAGAAGCATCAACTTCGACCTCATCTTTGGTCTCCCGCATCAAACGGTACAGTCCTGCGTCGAGACCACGAGGGCGGCGGTCGCCATGCGCCCCAACCGACTTGCGGTGTTCGGCTACTCGCACATTCCGTCCTTTATTAAGAATCAGCGCCTCATCGAGGAGGCATTTCTTCCAGGCAGCGCTGCCCGCGCCGAACAGGATGCGGCCATTGCCGTGACGCTGATTGCCGCCGGCTACCGAGAGATCGGGCTCGACCATTTCGCCTTGCCGGACGACGATCTCGCCCTGGCACAGAAGACCGGTCGCCTGCGGCGCAACTCGCTGGGTTACTCGGCCGACACCTGCAAAACCCTGCTCGGTTTCGGCGCGTCGGCTATCGGGCGTGTCGGCGAGGGTTACGTCCAGAACGAGGTTACACGGGATTCCTACTGCCGGCACATCGCAGCTGGCCGCCTGGCGACGTCAAAGGGCTACCGTCTCACCGACGAAGACCGCGTGCGCGCCGCAATCATCGAGCGACTCATGTGCGATCTCGAGGCCGATGTGCCGGCAATCTGTGCCGCCCACGGGTCTGATCCGATCCATTTTCTCGAATCAGCTGAACGCTTGGCGATGCTTGCCAAGGACGGGATTGTGGACATCGAAAAGGGTTTTGTCCGCGTATCGCGGCAGCATCGCTTTGCGATTCGCGCTGTTGCCGCCGCATTCGATGCTTTTCTCGACCGGGTTGCCCCGCAAGTCAGCCAATCAGTGTGAGGGAGGCCAAGGCGACGCAGAAGGGAAATCGACGCCCATGCGTTTCCCTTCTTGTAGGTGAGGATTTCATAGCAGTCGCCGACGTAGCGGCACTCGAGCGCCTTCCCGCCCTCGCGGAAGGGCACAGTGAGGGCCCAACGAGGCTCGAGATCTGCGTCCGATAAGCGGACGGCTGCACAGGCGACGCGCAGATTGGCGAAGCGGCGGGGAAACAAAGAGTTCCTCAAGGGTAGTGCAGAAGCCCGGCCTCGTTGACGCCCGCGCGCCCGCCTCAGGAGCGGTAGCCAAGGAGCAGCCGTCTGTCGGCGGCCGACTAAAACGGTCGGTCGTGTGGAGTGGGCCGACACCTGTGAACAAGCCGTGTGCGACATTGCAATCATCCACCTATTGGCTCAACTGCCACATGACCGTGAATGAACTGGATTTGTTGGTTTTTCAGATGGCAGTGGAAAGCGTCCGCACACTCTGCTTGAGCTTCAATGACAAAGCGGCGGAAATAGCCGCGAGGAGCCGCGGAATCCTGCTTTTCGACGTGCGGGTCGACGATGACGCCGACATCCAGCGGGTTGCAGCCATCCGATATCGAGGCGACCAGATTGGTGTGGTGGCGTTGGACAGACAAGGCCTTATTAGCCGCTACTGCCTCGTCAACAGTACCTTCTCCCGCTTCATTGCACCGTTGGAGAATTGGACCAGCATGCCGGTGTCAATGCAGGCCAAAATCGTTGTCACTCACCATGCCGGCCTCTTCATAGGCGCGTTGCGAAATGCGGGTCATATGCTTCGCAACTAGCGCTTGGCATGGATCTTTGCATCCGCCTGGGCGTTTGGGCCGGTCGCCCATCGAGGTTCTGCAGCGCGCGGATGTGCGCAGATTCCTGCCCTGAACGGTAACCCGTCGCTCGAAACGCTCCAAAGCGCCGTCGTAACCATGGGCTACGGCTCCGATCTGCTCGGCGAGATGCATGGGCACCAATCAGGGGAATTTGTTCTGCGCGGCCGCGTTCTCAGGCCTCGCGATGTGATCCGATCCGCAACGGTCGATGCTGCCCGCGTGCTGAACATGGAAGGCTTTGTAGGCACGCTCGCGCCTGGCGCTCGCGCCGACCCTCATCGCGGTGTACGGCAATCTGTTGAACGAGGGGTTTTGGCCGACCCCAGTTCCCCGACCAAATATCCGACGTGCTCACGACAAGCATGTCCCCTCCGACATAGCAGTCAAGACTCGCTCGGGAATGCGGCGCGCCAAACAGCCTCTCATCGCACCAAGTCGTACATAGGGCGCATTCCTGTTCCGGCCGCCCCGGGCGATGCTCGATCCACCTCTCCAGAACAGCGGAGCAAGCCAGTGACGCCCACAAAGCTTCTGATTGGGCAGATCGCTATTGTGTTCGCCATCGTTCTCCTCGGCGTGTGGGCCGCCACGCAATGGTGCGCTCATATGCTGGCCTTTCAGGAACAACTCGGCGCGCCATGGTTCGTCGCGGCTGGCTGGCCGATCTACGAGCCGTGGAAACTGTTGGAGTGGTGGTTCCAATTCGATGCCTATGCGCCGGAGGTCTTCGACAAGGCCGGTATGCTTGCGGGCACCAGTGGATTCATGGGCTGTGCCGCTGCAATCGCTGGCTCCCTATGGCGCGCGCGACAGCGCGGGTTGGTCACCACCTATGGCTCCTCTCGATGGGCGGCGACGCGGGAGATCGAGAAAGCAGGGCTGTTTCAGCCGGCAGGCGTCTTCCTCGGCAAACTGAAGGATCGGTATCTGCGCCATAACGGGCCGGAGCACGTGATGGCTTTTGCGCCGACACGTTCGGGGAAGGGCGTCGGACTCGTTGTTCCAACTCTTCTTTCCTGGACCGGATCGGCTGTCATTCATGATATCAAAGGCGAGAACTGGCAGCTAACCTCCGGCTGGCGTTCGAAGTTCTCCTATTGCCTTCTGTTCAATCCCACCGATTCCAGATCGGCGCGCTACAATCCGCTACTGGAAGTGCGCAAGGGCCCAAACGAGATCCGCGACGTCCAGAACATTGCCGACATTCTCGTCGATCCGGAAGGCGCGCTCGAGCGTCGCAACCATTGGGAAAAGACCAGTCATTCGCTTCTGGTCGGCGCCATCTTGCACGTGCTCTACGCCGAAGAGGAAAAGACACTTTCCCGTGTCGCCACCTTTCTGTCGGACCCGCAACGATCGTTTTCCGCGACACTGCAGCGAATGATGACAACCAATCACCTCGGCGCGGCGGACAATCCTCGGGTCCATCCCGTCGTGGCGTCGGCGGCGCGCGAGGTGCTGAACAAGTCGGAGAACGAGCGTTCTGGCGTTCTTTCGACTGCGATGTCGTTTCTCGGGCTCTATCGCGATCCTACCGTGGCGGCGGCAACATCGGCATGCGACTGGCGCATTGCCGACCTTATGGATGCACAGCGACCGACGTCTCTCTATCTGGTCGTGCCGCCATCCGACATCTCGCGCACCAAGCCCCTGGTGCGCCTGGTGCTCAATCAGATCGGCAGGCGGTTGACGGAGCGGCTGGAGGGCGATCCAAAGAAGAGCCGCAAGCACCAACTGCTCATGATGCTGGACGAATTCCCGGCCCTCGGGCGACTCGATTTCTTCGAGACCGCGCTCGCGTTCATGGCCGGATACGGCATTCGCGCCTATCTGATCGCGCAATCCTTGAACCAGATTTCAAAAGCCTACAGCGAGAACAACGCCATTCTCGATAATTGCCATGTGCGCATTGCCTTTTCCTCGAATGACGAGCGCACCGCCAAGCGGATCTCCGACGCTCTTGGTACGGCGACAGAGCTCAGATCCATGCGCAACTATGCAGGTCATCGGCTGGCACCCTGGTTGTCACACGTCATGGTGAGCCGACAGGAGACGGCCCGCCCTCTACTAACACCGGGTGAGGTGATGCAATTGCCGCCCTCGGACGGACTGGTGCTGGTTTCGGGTTTGCCCCCCATCCGCGCCAAAAAGCTGCGCTACTACGAGGATCAGAACTTCGCCGAACGGGTGCTGCCTGCGCCGGTGCTGCAGGACGGTCTCTACGCAGACTGCCCTGCGCCGCGCCAAGACGACTGGACTGGCCAAGTACGCGGCGTCGACCGTCGTCTTGCCTCTGACGACGAAAGCGCAGGCGCCGCGCTTGCGGACGAGGGAGGTGTTCAGCAGCAGCGCCATCCTGGCCTGCCCGAAGAGCGCAGCGTCGTCAGCCAGGCGCCTGATGAGGACGATCTGTCCAAGCCCGTCGACGATGACAGCGAGGCGGTCGCCGACAAACGTGTGATGGATCGAATTTCCACCGCGGTGCGTGCCTACGGCATCAACGAGGGAGGGGGGGATGACAAGGATATTGTCCCCGGCTTCTGAACGCCGCTCAAAGCAAAGCGTATCTCAGCGTAGATAACGGCCATAAGCAATTTCGAGCGCCTGGCCGATGCTTGTTCCCGTCGCCGGCGCAACGCCGGCTTCGTCGGAACGAGCCGCATGAAGACCCACCGCATTCGTCATCAGTTTCTGCTCGAACCCGAGTTGAGCGAGAAGCTGGAAGACCTGAGCCGCGATCCGTCGACCACGAAATCCGCGATCATTGCGAAGGCGGTAGAGGCCTTTATCGAGCGGTGTGGCGAGAGCGAGCTCGATCGTCGCTATGGCATGAGGCTCGACCGTATTTCCCGCGAGCTCGCTCATGTCAGGCGCGATGCCGAGATGATCCTGGAGAGCCTGGCGCTCTTCATCCGCTTTTCGATCACGCTTCACGCCCACACCCCGGTCCCGGACAAGGCGACGCAGGCCGTCGCCCAGGACCGTTTCGACAAATTCGTCGAACAGGTCGGTCGCCAGATCGCTTCCGGGAAACGGTCGCTCGGCAAGGAGAATGGCATGGGAGGGGAAGGATGACCTCTCATCCGGAGGCCGACCATCGTCGCCGCGCGATGCTGCGCACCGCCATGGGCCCTGCGATCACCGAAGCGCTTTCCGATCCATTGGTCATCGAGGTGATGGTCAATCCCGACGGCGCGCTGCGGCTCGATAGACTGGGGGAAGGACGGGTCGACATCGGCGTGCATATGCATCCTTCCGAGGCGGAACGCATCATTCGCCTGGTCGCCTCGCATGTGCGCGCCGAGGCGCATGCCGACAACCCGATCGTCAGTGCCGAACTGCCCTCGGGCGAGCGCTTTGAGGGCTTGCTGCCGCCTGTGGTGCTGGCGCCGTGCTTCGCCATTCGCAAACCGGCGGCAAAGCTCTACACGCTGGCCGACTATGTCGCCGACCGGATCATGATGCCGCTGCAGGCCGATGCGCTTAAAAAGGCGGTGTGCGAGCGGCGCAATATCCTGGTCGCCGGCGGCACGTCCTCGGGCAAGACGACGCTTGCCAACGCGCTGCTGGCCGAGGTCGCTGAGTGCGACGAGCGGGTGATCCTGATCGAGGATACACGCGAACTGCAATGCGCGGCCAAGGATTGCGTTGCCCTGAGAACGAGGCGGAGCTCGACCACGCTTGCCGATCTCGTGCGCTCGACGCTGCGGCTCCGGCCCGACCGGATCATCGTCGGCGAGGTGAGGGGCGCCGAAGCCCTCGACATGTTGAAGGCGTGGAACACTGGTCACCCTGGTGGCATCGCTACGGTTCATGCCAATTCGGCGCGCTCCGCACTCTACCGTATCGAGCAGCTCGCCCAGGAAGCCGTCGTCACCGTTCCACGCCGCCTCATCGCCGAAGCAATAGATCTGGTCGTCTTCATCGCCGGACGCGGATCCGCGCGCCGCATCGATGCGATCGCTGAGGTCACGGGTCTCGATGGCAGCGGCGACTACACCGTTATCCCGCTCACACTCCCGCAACTCCAGCAGTTCTGAAAGGTCTCCTCATGCTCAAGAAGCTCCGCTTTCTTTCGTCCACCGCGCTCGTGTTCTGCCTCACGGCTCCGGCTTTCGCCGCAGGCTCCGGCATGCCTTGGGAACAGCCGCTACAGCAGATCCTGGAGTCGGTGCAGGGACCGGTCGCCAAGATCGTCGCGGTGATCATCATCATCACCACCGGCCTGACGCTTGCCTTCGGTGACACCGCAGGCGGGTTCCGCCGACTTATCCAGATCGTCTTCGGGCTGTCGATAGCCTTCGCGGCATCGAGCTTCTTCCTGTCCTTCTTCTCCTTCGGCGGCGGAGCACTCATCTGATGGTCGCCGCACAGCAGCATATCGAAGGCTTCGAGATCCCGGTTCATCGAGCATTGACGGAGCCGATCCTGCTGGGCGGCGCGCCGCGATCGGTGGCGATTCTCAACGGCACGGTGGCCGCGGCAATAGGCCTTGGCTTGCAGCAGTGGATTGCCGGGCTGGTGCTCTGGACCGCCGGGCACACGCTCGCGGTCTTTGCCGCAAGACGCGATCCCGATTTCGCCAGCGTGCTTGTCCGCCACCTTCGCCTGGAGGGCTGGCTTGCATGCTGAACCTTTCGGAATATCGCGGCAAAGCCGACCGGCTTGCCGACCATCTGCCTTGGGCTGCTCTTGTCGCTCCGGGCATTGTGCTCAATAAGGACGGCAGCTTCCAGCGGACCTTCCGGTTTCGCGGCCCCGATCTCGAAAGCGCGACGGAAGCCGAGCTCGTCGGCATCTGCGCGCGGGCGAACAATGCGCTCAGACGACTTGGCTCTGGCTGGGCATTGTTCTTCGAGGCGGAGCGCATCGAAGCGCTGGGCTATCCGCAGTCGCGTTTTCCCGACGCCGCGTCGTGGCTGGTTGACGAAGAACGTCGCGCGGCTTTTGAGGGCAAGGTGGCGCATTTCGAGAGTCGCTACCACCTAACGCTGCTGTTCATGCCGCTATCGGACGGTCAGGCGCGGGCGGAAAGCGCGTTTGTCGACTCCGATCGTTCCGAAGGCGAGAGAGACTGGCGCCAGGAGCTGTTGCGCTTTCGCGACGAGACTGACCGTGTGCTGGATCTCTTGTCGGGCTTCATGCCCGAAGTGCGCGCGCTCGACGATGCCGAGACACTGACTTATCTGCACGGCACAATCTCGACCCGTCGCCATCCAGTCGTCGTGCCTGAGACGCCGATCTATCTCGACGGCATCCTGGTCGATGCGCCGTTCACCGGCGGTTTGGAGCCGATGCTGGGTGAGCAGCACCTGCGTACGCTCACCATTCTCGGCTTCCCGAACCTCACCCGGCCCGGGATCCTAGATGCGCTCAACCACCAGGATTTCGCCTATCGCTGGATGACGCGTTTCATTCCGCTCGACAAGGAAGAGGCCACGAAGGCGCTGACCCGGTTGCGGCGGCAGTGGTTTGCCAAGCGCAAATCGATCGTCGCAATCCTGCGAGAGGTTGTCACCAACGAGCCGGTCCCGCTAGTCGACAGCGATGCCGACAACAAAGCGCTCGATGCCGACGAAGCCCTTCAGGCGTTGGGCGGTGATCATGTCGGCTTCGGCTATCTCACCACCTCTGTGACGGTTTGGGACGAGGGCCGTCAGGCTGCTGCGGAAAAGCTTCGCGCGGTCGAGCGCATCGTCAACGGGCTCGGCTTCACCACGATTCGCGAAGGCGTCAATGCGGTCGAGGCCTGGCTAGGATCGTTGCCCGGTCATGTCTATGCCAACGTTCGCCAGCCGCTTATTCATACACTGAACCTCGCCCACCTCATGCCGCTGTCGTCGGTCTGGGCTGGTCCATCCGCGAACGATCATCTCGCCAAGGTCACCGGGACAAAGGCTCCGCCGCTTCTGTTCGCAGAGACCAGCGGGTCGACGCCGTTCCGGCTTTCCACCCATGTGGACGATGTCGGCCACATGCTGATCGTCGGCCCGACAGGCGCCGGCAAGTCGGTGCTGCTTGCGCTGATAGCTCTGCAGTTCCGACGCTATGCCGGCGCGCAGGTCTATGTCTTCGACAAAGGCAATTCGGCCCGCGCGGCAACGCTTGCGATGGATGGAGAGCATCACGCGCTTGGCGCAGACGGCGCGCTTGCCCTCCAGCCGCTGCGCAATATCGGCGAGCAGGCTACCCGCAGTTGGGCGGCCGAATGGATCGCCGGCCTCATTGCCCATGAGAACGTCACCATCACGCCTGAAGTGAAAGAGGCGATCTGGTCGGCGCTCACCAGCCTAGCTACCGCGCCGGCACAGGAACGCACGCTAACCGGCCTCTCGGTCCTGCTTCAGTCCAATGCGCTGAAGTCGGCACTGATGCCCTACACACTCGACGGTCCCTACGGCCGACTGCTCGACGCCGACGACGATCGGCTGGCTTTGTCGGATGTGCAGTGCTTCGAGACCGAGGAGCTGATGCACAGCCAAGGCGCTGTGCTCCCGGTGCTCACATATCTCTTCCATCGTCTCGAAGAGCGGTTCGACGGACGGCCGACGCTGCTCATGCTCGACGAAGCGTGGGTTTATCTCGACAACCCGCTCTTTGCCGCGCGCATCCGCGAATGGCTCAAGGTGCTGCGAAAGAAGAACGTGTCGGTGATCTTCGCCACGCAGTCGCTTGCCGACGTCGCTGGCTCAACAATCGCGCCCGCAATCCTCGAGAGCTGCCCGCAGCGCATTTTTCTTCCCAACGATCGTGCCGTGGAACCGCAGGCGCGGGCAGCCTACGAACGCTTCGGTCTCAACGAGCGGCAGATCGAGCTCGTCGCTCGCGCCATACCGAAGCGCCAGTACTATCTGCAGTCGCGCCGCGGCAACCGTCTCTTTGAGCTCGGCCTCGGCCCGATTGCTCTTGCCCTTTGCGGTGCCTCCGATCCTGCCAGCCAGACCCTAATCGATAGCGTGCTGTCCGAGCACGGGCAGGACGGCTTTGCCGCTCGGTTCCTGAATGCGCGCGGACTCGATTGGGCCGCCGAGCTTCTCAAGCAATTCCCTCAACCATACAAGGAGCAATCATCATGATGCGGCGCCGTTTTCTCTCCACCCTGATCACCCTTTCCCTCATCGCCAAGCCGATGGCCGACTACGTCCAGCCGGCCTATGCCCTGATCGTCTTCGATCCCTCGAACTATGCCCAGAACGTATTGTCGGCGGCGCGCGCGTTGGAGCAGATCAACAATCAAATCCAGTCGCTGCAGAACCAGGCGACCATGCTGCAAAACATGACCCGCAACCTTGAGCGTCTGGATTTCTCTTCCGTGGGCCAGCTGACCGGTGCGCTCCATCGCATCGACGGGCTGATGGACCAGGCGAGTGGCCTGAGCTTTGATCTCGACAAGCTTCAGGACCAGTGGCGCAACCAATATCCGGAAAGCTACGACGCCACGATCAAGGTCAGCGACGTGGCGAGCGCCGCGCGCGAGCGCTGGCAAAGTGCCATGCAAGCATTTCGCCAGACCATGAGCGCGCAGTCGCAGATCGTCGAGAACGTTCGCGCCGACGGTGACCTGCTTGCCAATCTCGTCAACCGCAGCCAAGGGGCGGCCGGCGCGCTTGAGGCAAGCCAGGCCACCAATCAGCTGATCGCGCTTTCGACCAAGCAGCAGATGCAGATCCAGACTCTGCTTGCGACGCAGTTTCGCGCCGAGGCTGAGGATGCCGCCCGCAAGGCGCAGTCCGAGGAAGCCGCCCGCGAAACGACGAAGCGCTTTCTGGGCACCGGCACCGCCTATCCCGGCAACTGATCACCAGTTCTTCAACATAAGGGAGGTGGCGGCGTGAACGACCTCGGAGTCATTGATCGCTTCATGGAGACCTTCATCCGCTATATCGACAGCGGGTTCGGTCTGCTTTCGGGCGACGTCGCCTTCCTCACTACGACTCTAATCGGCATCGACATCGCGCTTGCCGGCCTCGCTTGGGCTTTCGGCGGCGAGCCCAACATTCTCGCCCGCCTCATCCGCAAGGTGCTCTATGTCGGCGTCTTCGCCTTTATCCTGAACAACTTCAAACGCCTCGCCGACGTCATCTATCGGTCCTTTGCCGGCCTCGGCATCACTGCGTCTTCCGGCAACCTCTCCGCCGACAATCTGATGCATCCAGGCCGCATTGCCGCGACGGGCTTCGAGGGCGCATGGCCGCTGCTCGATCAGGCGAGCCAGTTGCTTGGCTTCCCCGAAATCTTCGGCAATGCGCTCACCATCTTCGTGCTGCTCGTGGCCTGGTTCCTGGTCATCATCGCCTTCTTCATTCT
This sequence comes from Mesorhizobium sp. WSM4832, assembly GCF_055811115.1. Classification (NCBI taxonomy): domain Bacteria; kingdom Pseudomonadati; phylum Pseudomonadota; class Alphaproteobacteria; order Hyphomicrobiales; family Phyllobacteriaceae; genus Mesorhizobium; species Mesorhizobium sp. WSM4832. The sequence goes on from NZ_JBVVQH010000025.1 coordinate 87,633, forward strand.
CTCCATCCAGCTCTTCATCACCATCCTGGAATTCAAGCTCACCACGCTGGCAGGCTTCGTTCTCGTGCCCTTCGCGCTGTGGAACCGCTCGTCGTTTCTAGCCGAGCGCGTGCTCGGCAATGTGATCTCGTCGGGCATCAAGGTCATGGTGCTCGCGGTCATTGTCGGCATCGGTTCGACGCTTTTCGGCGAGTTCGCTTCCGCGCTGCAGGGCAAGGAGCCGGATCTAGCCGCCGCCATGTCCCAGGTGCTTGGCGCGCTGTCGCTGCTTGGCCTCGGTATTTTCGGTCCAGGCATCGCCTCGGGCCTTGTCTCTGGTGCACCGCAGCTCGGCGCCGGCGCCACGCTTGGAACGGGCGTGGCCGCAGCCGGCGCATCGCTTGTTGCCGGCGGCGCAGCGTTCGCCGGCACACGCATTGCAACTGGCGGCGGGCTTGCCGCCATCCGAGCCGGCACGACCATGGGGTCTGCTGCTTCTTCGGCGTGGCAGTTGGGGCGGGCGACCTCGCCCGACTCCGGTCTGTCCGGTGTGGCTGCTGGAATGCAGGGCGTGGTCGGTGCCGCCGGCGGCGCCGCGATGCGAGCAGCACGATCTGCCGCGGGAGGGTTCGCGCGCAGCGCCGATGCCGGGCGCGAAGCCGCATGGACCGCGAGCGGCGGTGCGCCGACCACCTCGATGACCGGAACTCCGGCCGGTGCCGGCCCGGATGCCGCGCCCATCTGGGCGAGGCGCTTGCGTTCCGAGCAGACCGCTCGTGCTCATCGCCACGCCGCCGTGCAGGCCGTTCGCGAGGGCGACAGGCCGGGCGGCAGCGCCAATCCCTCTCTCAATGACAAGGACGACTAGATGCTCTTCAAGCGACCCGTTCAACGTTACGGCAAGACGCCCGAGCCGGTCACGCCGTATCAGAAGGCCGGCCAGCTCTGGGATGAGCGAATCGGCTCATCGCGGGTGCAGGCCCGGAATTGGCGGCTGATGGCTATTGGCTGCCTGGCTTTGACGACTGGGCTCTCCGGCGGACTCATGTGGCAGTCGATGCAGAGCCGCGTCGTGCCCTACGTCGTCGAGGTCGACCGTTTCGGCGAGGCGCGCTCCGTTGCGCCGGCAATCCGGGACTACGAGCCGTCCGATGCACAGATCGCCTGGCACCTCGGCCGTTTCATCCAGAATGTCCGTTCCGTCTCCACAGATCCGGTGCTGGTGCGGCAAAACTGGCTGGCAGCCTATGATTTTGCCACCGACCGCGCGGCGCTTTTCCTCAACGAGTACGCCAAGTCGAACGATCCCTTCGGTCAGATCGGCACGCGCAGCGTGTCGGTGCAGGTGACCAGCGTGGTCAGGGCCTCCGACAGCTCGTTCCAGGTCAAATGGACCGAGCAGGTCTTTGAGCGCGGCAGCTTGGCCAGCACGACGCGCTGGACTGCGATCCTCACCATCGTGATCCGCCCGCCGAGCAATACCGACCAGCTGCGCAACAACCCGCTCGGCGTCTTCATCAATGCCATCGACTGGTCGCGTGAGCTCGACAGCGCCGCGCCAACATCCATTTCCCCGGAGGAGCCTGCCAATGACAAATAGAGCCCCATCATTCCGTGCCGCGTTGATCCTGTCGGCGTCCACAGCAGTCCTCTCTGCCTGCGCATCGAAGCCGGTGCCACCGCCTGATATTTCCTACGATGCTACCGACTTCAAACCAGCCGCGATCGAAAAGCCGCCGGAGAAGCCGGTGAAGATTGTCCAGGTCCCAAAGCCGCTACCGCTCCCTGGCCAGTTGCAACCCGATCCAGGTAAGGTCGCTGAGGAAAAGCGCTCCCCTGAAGAAAGGGTGGCCGATGCCAACAAGGCGGCTACGCAGCAACCCACCAGATACGGCTATGTCAATGCGGTCCAGGTCTATCCCTTCACAGACAGCGCACTTTATCAGCTCTATGCCGCGCCGGAGCGCGTCACTGATATCGCTCTACAGCCGGGCGAGAAGCTAACAGCCGTGTCGGCTGGCGACACCGTGCGCTGGGTCATCGGCGACACCGTCAGCGGCACCGGTGACAATCAGCGCACCCATGTGCTGGTCAAACCGTTCGCGCCGGGGCTTAGCACCAATCTGGTGATCACCACGGAACGCCGGACGTACCACCTGCAGCTGCAAAGCACCGAGAAAACTGCAATGGCGGCGATCTCCTGGACCTATAGCGAAGACCAGATCATTGCGCTACGCCAGCGCAATGCGCAGGCCGACGCCGCCATGCCGGCAGCTTCAAATGTGGCGCTCGAAAACATTCGCTTCCGCTACTCGATCAGCGGCGACACACCGCCCTGGAGGCCGACGCGTGCCTTCGACGACGGCAGCAAGGTTTACATCGAGTTCCCGCGCCGCATCGATCAGGGCGAAGCACCACCTCTCTTCATCGTTGGTGCTGACGGCAACAACCAGCTCGTCAACTACCGCATGCGCGGCAACTACTACATCGTAGATCGTCTCTTTGCTGCCGCCGAACTGCGCCTCGGCGTCAAGCAACAGCAAGTGGTCCGCATCACCAGGATCGACGGCCGGCAACCGCCGCGGCGAATACCGCTCTTTGCGCGGTCCAGCAGGTGAGGGGAGCGCTCATGACCGATACTTCCCGATCAGATGCACCGCCGAAACTCGATCCCGAGCAGCTGCAGTTGCGGGCTTCCCCCCGCCGCGCGGTGCGGTTCAGGCGCGGCGTGATCGTCGCTATCGCTGCAGTTGGATCCGGCGCAATTCTGGGCGTCACTATGATAGCGCTTCAGGGGCCGGCGTTGCGCATCAAAGAGCAGGCGGAAGACCTGTACAACACCGAACGTAAGCCAACCGCGGAGGGACTTGAAACGCTTCCCAAGGACTATTCCGGAATGAAGCTGAAGCCTCCCTTGCTTGGGCCACCTCTGCCCGGCGACCTCGGCCGCCCCATTCTTGAACGGCAGCGACAGCTCGGCATCGCGCCAGGGCAGGACGCCTCCGCCGAGGAGCAGCGGCTTGCCCAGCAGGCGATCGAGGCACGTGAGTCGCAAGTCATGTTCCGGATCGAAAACCGGCCCAGGGAAACGAATGTCGCCGACAATGCGCAGGGAGCGCGGCCGCCGTTTGAAGCACCACTTGCACAACCCGGTGCGGGAGACGCAAGAGCTTCCGTTGCACCGGCTGAGGGTGATCAGAACAATCAGCAGCGCAAGCTCGACTTTGTCGGCCAGCAGAGCACAAATGGGATCTACAATCCGCACGCGCTGCAGACTCCGGCTTCGCCCTATCAACTGATGGCCGGCAGCGTCATCGCCGCAAGTCTCATCACCGGCATCAATTCCGACCTGCCCGGCCTCGTGGTTGCACAGGTCACCGAGAATGTGCACGACACAGTCACCGGCAGCACCTTGCTCATCCCGCAGGGCTCGCGGCTCATCGGCACCTATGACAGTGTCGTCGCTTTTGGACAGAAGCGCGCGTTGTTAGTCTGGCAGCGCATTCTGATGCCCGACGGGTCGTCGATTGAAATCGACAATCTGCCAGCGACAGATACTGCCGGCTATGCAGGGCTGGAGGACCAGGTGGATTTCCATACTTGGCAGCTGATCAAGGGAGTTGCTCTAGCCACGCTGCTGGGCGTCGGCACCGAGTTGAGCTTTGGGGATAACGAAAGCGATCTGGTCAAGGCAATCCGCGAATCCACTCAGCGAAACGTCAGTCAAGCTGGCCAGCGCATCACCGAAAAAAACCTCAATATTCAGCCCACCATCACCGTCCGCCCAGGTTGGCCGCTGCGGGTGATTTTGTACAAAGACGTCTTGCTCCGGCCGTACATGGGTTGAAGGGGAATAGTCATGGCCAGCTTAAAACTGGGAAAGCTTCCCGACCGGACGCCTTCCAAGATCACCATCACTGTCAGCGCCGATCTGAGCCAAGCACTCAACGATTATGCGGTGCTTTACCGTCAAACCTATGGTGAGGCTGAAACTGTGGCCGAGCTCATCCCGTACATGTTAGCAGGATTTCTGGAAGGCGATCGAGCGTTTGCCAAGGCCAGAAAGGATGGCCTTCCGGCTGCCGGCATGTCGGAGAAACCGCGACGCGGGTCAGGTTCAGGTTCCGAGTAACGGAGCATAAAGTTTGGTCTGTGGCGCAAGCCGCCCGATTGCCCACTTTCCCGGCGGTCGCGGCCTACCGATCCGTCATGGTGAGAACCCATGCGCGAAGTTCGAGCAGCTGGAGGTCAAGTAACTGCCTGGGCGGCCCGCACCGCGAACAGGCGCAGGGCATACTGGCCGCACTGATGCATAGGTTCAGACACGTGCCGTGCAGTTGTTACTCAGCTCATCTCAAAGAGGGCGTTGAAGAGCCGCAGCGCTGAGCAGCGGAAGCCGCAATGGTGTGCGTCGCTGATATTCAGTGAAAGACTGGGCCGAACAATCGAACCTCCTTGGGCGAATACAAAGCGGAGCGCTGCCTGCAGATTCCGGCGGGTCCCAGCCCCCTGCCATGCGACCCTCCGTCATCCGCGATTCAGCCAAGCAACAACGCGCAGTTTGGCAGAGCTGCAGATTCGCCGTCCGGTTCGGTCGACAGCGGCCGCGATGCACGTGGAAGGCGCTCGATCGTGCCGTCATATTTCGCTTTCGCCGCCACGCTCAAGCCGATGTGAAGTCCTCCATTGCTGGCAACCTCCGTTCGTCTGGGCTCCTGCGAAGTCGAAGCGCTCTACAACCGTTCTTGAATCCCCAATCTTGACGCGACGGCCGCCGATGATTGGCGCAGTCGGTTCGCGATCGACTGAAGACGGCGACGTTCGTCTGTGGCACTCAGACTGCCACCGAGTGCCTGGCCGTTCCACTTTCGAAATATGTGTCAAACTTCGCTGCAATGCTCCTTACAAAGGGACGACCTTCCGCCGATACGACGTAACTGTCACCCTGGAGTTCAAGCAGTCGAGCAGAGTCGCCAATGGCGATGGAGCTTGCTTGGAGAAGAAGCTTTCGTCCGGCTGCCCCGAAGCGTTCCACCAGATCGGTTGCTGAAAAGCCGAAATCGCACATCAAGCGCTCGATGATCCAGCCGCGAACACGGTCATCTTCGGAAAACGCGATGCCGCGGACCGCGGCCAGCCCGCTATCGGCGACCATGCGCCCGTACTCGGCGGTCCACGGCATGTTCTGCACGTAGCCCTGGCGAAAATGACAGATGGAGGAAGGGCCAAGGCCGATGAGCGTTTCGCAGCTATCCTCGGTATAGCCTTGGAAATTGCGGCGGATTGTTCCCGCGCGAGCCGAGATTGCAAGCGCATCATCGGGCCTAGCGAAATGGTCTATTCCAACCGCTTCGTATCCGGCGTCAATGATCAGATGGGCGGCAATTTGCGACTGAGCGAACCTTTCGGCCGGACCTGGCAACCATGCCTCGTCGATCATAGTCTGATGTTTCTTGAACCAGGGCACATGCGCGTAGCCGAACAGCGCCATGCGGTCCGGCTCCAGACTCAGTGCCTGCGCCACGGTGGAACAGACGCTCCCCCTGGTCTGATGCGGCAGGCCGTAAAGCAGATCGAGGTTCACGGGCCCTACGCCGCGAGAGCGAATGCCGTCTACAACCGCCTTGGTCTGGAAAAAGCTCTGCTCGCGGTTAATCGCCTTCTGCACTTTCGGATCGAAATCCTGCACGCCGAGGCTCGCCCGTGCCATGCCGATCTCGGCAAGTGCATCAAGGCGGGCTTCGTCCATGTCGTTGGGGTCGATTTCGACGCTGATCTTCGCATCGGCAAGAAAATCGAAGCTATTCCGCAGGACAGTTCCCAGGGCTATCATATCGACGGGCTTCAGCATGGTCGGCGAGCCGCCGCCGAAGTGCACGGCGCGGACAGGGGCCTTGCCGCTGACAAGACCGGCGACCGTCGCGATCTCCGCGTGAAGCGAGCGGAGATACGCAGCCACCGGCTCGTAGTGGCGGGTCTGCTTTGTATGGCACGCACAGAACCAGCAGAGCCGGTCGCAATAAGGAATGTGCAGGTAGAGCGAGACCTCGTCACCGATTTCGAGCGCCTTTAACCAGCTTCGATAGACATCAGCGTCGACGCCGGGATGGAACTGCGCCGCGGTCGGGTAACTGGTATAACGCGGGACGTTCTCGCCAAGCTTGGCAGCTAATTCCGGTCTCATTTGGTGGTCCGTGGTTTTTGTCTCGCCGGAAGTCTGGACGCGTTGAAGAGCCAAAGCCCTGATTTCGGTCAGCCTCCAGCACGGACAAACTGCCGCAAGGATTTCTCTGCCGTCGCTTGCTATCCTGCCGAAACTTGGGATCGGTAGCGCGAGCGTAATGACAGTACGGCAGGACATTCACAGTTCCGGCATTCCCGTTCTTTGCCTTTCTTGCGCCGCACGGCATCGCGGGGTCTGCGGTGCGCTCGATCCAAACCGTTTGGTTGGGCTCGCCAAGACTTCGTCGCGGCGCAAAATCGAGCCGGGCGTCGAACTGATCGCCGACGCCGAGGCCGTCGACAGCTATTCGAACATGCTTTCAGGCGTTGTGAAGCTGACGAAGTGCCTTTCGGACGGCCGCCAGCAGATTGTCGGTCTTCGGTTCGCACCGGATTTTCTGGGACGGCCCTTCAAGGTGAAAAGCACGATCAACGTGGAAGCGGCAACCTCCGTCTCGCTGTGCTCGTTTCCGAAGGCGGCCGTTGAACGGATAATGAAGGAATCACCGGAACTCGAGCATCGCCTGCTCAAGCAGACGCTGAACGAACTCGACGATGCACTTGAATGGATGGTGACTCTCGGGCGCAAGACCGCACCCGAAAAGGTGGCGAGCTTTCTCCTCATGATCGCCCAGAATATGGATTCCAGTATCGACCCGGCGGCTAGGTCCTCATGCTTCGATCTGCCGCTGACACGTGCCGACATCTCGGATTTCCTTGGAGTGACGAACGAGACCGTGAGCCGCCAGCTTACGCGATTGCGGGCTGACGGCGTGATCCGGATCGAGAACAAACGCCGTGTAACGGTGGACAGCATGAGCCGGCTGGAGCAGCGCTGCGGCGGCCGAGGTGCCCGGCAACCGGCGTTTGAGTGAGACTAAGCGTCGGGGCCAACGTCGCTTGTTGCGATCCGCGGCAGGACATGCTCGCGTTCGAAAGCGATGTGCCGCCGCAAGCCTTCGAAGAAGCCGCGTAGCATGAACCCGACAGCTTCCGGGCTCTCTATCGGATCACCATGACCGATCGCTAGGAGCGTTTCGGCCACCTCGCCAGCGAAGCATTGATCCTCAAGGTGCTCGACGCGCAACCGGCTGGTAGAGGCAAGTTTGGCCTCGGCCGGGGTCAAGTGCGCCTCATACGCAGGGAAAATCACCGTCTCTTCAAACCCATGAATGTCACGGAGCAGCGGAACGATTTTCTTGCCCGTTCCAAGACATTTGAGGCGATCGGCGTTCGGCAATGCATCGGCAATGCTTTCCAGCGAGTCGCAGAGCTTCAGCTTTTCCCGATGGGCACGCTTCATGACCTCGACCGGAATCGCCTCTGTGCGGGCCCGGCGCGAGGAAGCCGCACTTGTCCATGAGCGAGGCGGCCCGTGCTGCGTTTCCTTGTTCAAATCGCCACCTTCTGACTGCACCGAACTCGATGGTGCCCGAAGCAAAATCGTGCGGCTCTGACATGGATCAGTGCGAGCAGGCGGCAACTACGGAATTAATGCACCGCGGATTTGGCGTCCGCGCATTGGGATCCTGGTCGGGGACATGTCATGAAATTCGGCACGGAGATCGTCGTTCTAAGCCTCTTTGCTTTTGGTGCCCTTGTGGCCGCCGGCTTTGGCGTAGAAGGACCCTTTCGCCAGCACATGTGGGTGTTGTTCTTCGCAGTGGCTGGTTTCATCGCGATCCTGCTGCGCAATTGGGATTTCAAGCCGGCAACCCCAATTGATTCCTCCGCATATATGGACGGGCCGATTCGCTACGGCGCCATCGCAACGGTGTTCTGGGGCGTGGTGGGTATGCTGGTTGGCGTGGTCATCGCGCTTCAGCTTGCCTATCCGGACCTCAACATCCAGCCCTGGTTCAATTTCGGCCGGCTGCGGCCCGTCCACACCTCCGGCGTCGTCTTTGCCTTCGGCGGCAACGCGCTGATTTGCACCTCGCTTTACGTCGTCCAACGCACCTGCCGGGCACGCCTCTTCGGCGGCAACCTGGCCTGGTTCGTCTTCTGGGGCTACCAGCTTTTCATCGTCATGGCCGCGACCGGCTATCTGCTGGGCATCACCGAAAGCCGCGAATATGCGGAGCCGGAATGGTATGTCGACATCTGGCTGACCATCGTCTGGGTCGCCTATCTCATTCTGTTCCTCGGCACCATCCTGAAGCGCAAGGAACCGCATATCTACGTCGCCAACTGGTTCTACCTATCCTTCATCGTGACAATCGCGATGCTGCATGTGGTCAACAACTTGTCGATGCCGGTCTCCTTCCTGGGCTCGAAGAGCTACTCCGCCTTCTCCGGCGTCCAGGACGCCTTGACGCAATGGTGGTATGGCCACAACGCGGTCGGCTTCTTCCTTACCGCCGGTTTCCTCGGCATGATGTATTATTTCGTGCCCAAGCAGGCGAGCCGGCCGGTCTTTTCCTACCGGCTGTCGATCATCCACTTCTGGGCGATCATCTTTCTCTACATCTGGGCCGGGCCGCACCACCTGCATTACACCGCCTTACCCGACTGGGCGCAGACGCTCGGCATGGCATTCTCGATCATGCTGTGGATGCCTTCCTGGGGCGGCATGATCAACGGCCTCATGACGCTGTCCGGCGCCTGGGACAAGCTGCGCACCGATCCGATTATCCGCATGATGGTGATGGCGGTCGCCTTCTACGGCATGTCGACCTTCGAGGGTCCGATTATGTCAGTCAAGACGGTCAATTCGCTCTCTCACTACACGGACTGGACCATCGGGCACGTCCATTCGGGCGCGCTCGGCTGGGTCGGCATGATCTCATTCGGCGCGATCTACCACATGGTGCCGAAACTGTGGAACCGTGAGCGGCTCTATTCGCTGCGGCTCGTCACCTGGCACTTCTGGCTGGCAACGCTCGGCATCGTTGTCTACGCGGCAGTGATGTGGGTCTCGGGCATCATGCAGGGGCTCATGTGGCGCGAGTACGACGAGCAGGGATTCCTGGTCTACTCCTTCGCCGAGACGGTCGCCGCCATGCATCCCTACTATGTCATGCGCGCCGCGGGTGGCGCCATGTATCTCACTGGCATGCTGATCATGGCCTGGAACGTCACCATGACCATTCGTGGCTACCAGCGCGAAGAGCAGCCTTTGCCTGGTTCCGTCCCCGCCCTCCGGCCTGCCGAATAGGGAGCCAGACAATGGGCTTGACGGACAAACACGCGATCATCGAGAAGAGCGCCACGCTTCTACTCGTTGGCTCACTTCTTGTCGTGACCGTCGGTGGTATCGTCGAGATCGCGCCGCTTTTCTATCTCGACAACACGATCGAGAAGGTCGAGGGCATGCGCCCGTACTCGCCGCTCGAGCTCGCCGGACGCAACATCTATGTGCGCGAGGGCTGCTACCTCTGCCACAGCCAGATGATCAGGCCTTTCCGGGACGAGGTCGAACGCTACGGCCACTACAGCCTGGCGGCTGAGTCGATGTACGACCACCCGTTTCAATGGGGATCCAAGCGGACCGGACCGGATCTTGCTCGAGTCGGCGACCGCTACTCCAACAGCTGGCACGTCCAGCACCTTACCGACCCGCGTTCCGTCGTGCCTGAATCCATCATGCCGAGCTATGCCTTTCTGAAAGACAAGCTGATCGAGGTGAAGGACTTCTCGACGCATCTGCTTGCGAACGCGCGTGTTGGCGTCCCGTACTCCGATGACATGATAGCGCACGCCAATGCCGATCTGATGGCCCAGGCCGACCCGAATGCCGACAGCTCCGGCCTCGAGAAACGCTATCCGAAAGCCAACGTCGGCGATCTGGACGGCAATCCGCAGCAGGTGACCGAGATGGATGCCCTCGTCGCCTATCTGCAAATGCTGGGAACGCTGGTCGATTTCAAGACCTATGACGATGCAGCCGGCTACCGCTGAGGGGGACCCGATGAGCTATGATTTAATGCGGGAATTCGCCGACAGCTGGGGCCTGCTTACCATGGCGCTCTCCTTCGTCGGCTGCATTGCCTTTACCTTGCGTCCCGGCGGCAAAACACAGGCCGATCAAGCCGCCCAGATTCCACTTAAGGGCGACTGATCATGAGCGACGAGCACATCGACGAAGTCTCGGGCATCTCAACGACCGGTCATGAATGGGACGGGATAAAGGAGCTCAACAACCCATTGCCCCGATGGTGGGTAATAACCTTCTACATCACCGTCGGTTGGGCGGTGGCTTATACAATTGCGTATCCGGCTTGGCCCATGTTGTCTTCCGCGACCAAGGGTGTGCTTGGCTATTCCAGCCGCAACGAAGTCAAGAATGAACTGGCGGCGGCGGAAGCGGCGAAAGGCAAATACGCCGCGGCTGTGGAGTCGAAGAGCCTCTCTGAAATCGCCTCGGACTATGCCTTGCGCGAATTCGCGGTCGCGGCCGGCGGAGCTACCTTCAAGGTCAATTGTGTGCAATGCCACGGCTCGGGCGCCCAAGGGTCGAAGGGTTTTCCAAACCTGAACGACGATGACTGGCTGTGGGGCGGCACTACTGACCAGATCCAGCAAACGATCGCGCACGGCATCCGTTTCGCATCCGACCCGGATACGCGGCAGTCGGAAATGCCCGCCTTTGGTGACATCATCACGCCCGAACAGATCGCACAGGTCGGTGCCTATGTCGCCAGCCTCTCAGGCAAGGTCCAGGATGCAAGTCTTATCGAGCCTGGCGCCGAGATATTCGCGGAAAACTGCGTCGCCTGTCATGGCGATAACGCGAAAGGCAACAAAGAACTCGGCGCGCCCGATCTGACCGATGCGATCTGGCTATACGGATCTGGCGAGACAGCCATCGCCGCCCAGGTCCGCGCGCCGAAGCACGGTGTGATGCCGGCCTGGATCGGGCGTCTCGGCAAGACCAAGGTCAAGGAACTTGCGGTTTATGTCCATTCGCTTGGCGGCGGAGAATAGGAACGGAAGCCTATTCTCGGCCCTCCCCCGCCAAGCGACGAGGCCCGGCTTTGCCGGGCCTCGACACCATTCCGGCATGCGGCGATTGACCCTTCTGCAAGGCGGAGCGGCCCGATCCGGCGAAACGGGCTCACTGCGGAGCGGACGTCGGTCGAAGCCGACACGTCCGTTGCACAACGATGTCCTAGGCCGCGCGCAAGTGGAGATACACGTGCTGGATAAAACGCAGATGGAGCGGCTCGAGGCAAAAGCGGTCAACTCCCCCAAGGCACGGCAGCCGCTCTATGCACGGCGCAAGAAGATCTTCCCCAGGCGCGCCTCGGGTAGCTTCCGCCGCTTCAAGTGGCTGGTAATGGTGATCACACTGGGCATCTACTATCTGACCCCCTGGCTGCGCTGGGATCGAGGTCCGTTTGCTCCTGATCAGGCCGTGCTGATCGATCTTGCCAACCGCCGCTTCTACTTCTTCTTCATCGAGATATGGCCGCAGGAATTCTACTATGTCGCCGGCCTTCTGATGATGGCCGGCATCGGCCTCTTCCTGCTCACGTCCACCGTCGGCCGCGCCTGGTGCGGCTATATTTGCCCGCAGACGGTATGGGTCGATCTTTTCCTGGTGGTGGAGCGGGCGATCGAAGGCGATCGCAACGCTCGCATAAAGCTCAACGTCGGCCCATGGACGGTGCGCAAACTGGTACTGCGGGTATCGAAGCACGCCATCTGGCTGGTCATAGCGGCAGCCACCGGCGGCGCCTGGATCCTCTATTTCGCCGATGCGCCAACGCTGATCAGCGAGGTATTCACCGGCACCGCCGCTCCGGCCGCCTACGTCACCATCGCGGTGCTGACGGCGACCACCTACGCGTTCGGCGGGCTGATGCGCGAGCAGGTCTGCACCTACATGTGCCCGTGGCCGCGCATCCAGGCTGCCATGCTCGACGAGAATTCGCTGACGGTGACGTATAACGACTGGCGCGGCGAACCTCGTTCGCGGCACGCCAAGAAGGTCCAGGCGGTGGGGCAGGGGGTCGGCGACTGCGTCGATTGCAACGCCTGTGTTGCGGTGTGCCCGATGGGGATCGACATTCGCGACGGCCAGCAGCTCGAATGCATTACCTGCGCGCTGTGTATCGACGCCTGCGACGGCGTCATGGACAAGCTCGGGAAGGAGCGTGGGCTAATCTCCTACGCGACGCTCTTCGACTACAACGCCAACATGATGCTGGCGACAGCAGGCGGCTCCAGTTCGATCAATCCGTCGCTGGTCAGGACTGCTGTCGGCACCTTCTGCGATCAGGTGGCGTATTTTCACATTCGCAAGATCTTTCGGCCGCGCACCTACGTCTACATAGGCCTGTGGTCGCTGATCGGGCTGGGCCTGCTCTATTCGCTGCTGACGCGCGATCGGCTCGAACTGAACGTGCTGCATGACCGCAATCCACAGTTCGTCACGCTGTCCGACGGTTCGATCCGCAATGGCTATACCGTCAAGCTGCTCAACATGATCCCCGAGCCAAGGACGATCATTGTTACGATGCAGGGCTTGCAGGGAGCCGAAATGAGCGTCGTCGGCAGTGATCTGCCGGCAGATCGCTTCTTCAGCATCGCGGTCGAACCCGACCGGCTGAAGATGCTGAAGGTTTTCGTGCGCCAGCCAGCGGGTGAGGTGCGGCACGCTGCACAAACCTTCAAGTTCCGGGTCGAGGACAGGGCGAACTTCGAATCGGACGAATACACGGCCACCTTCAACGCACCGGAGATCGCCAGATGAGCACCAATACGCACAAGACGCGTGAGTTCACCGGCAGGCACATGCTGCTCACCGTTCTCGGCTTTTTCGGCGTGGTCATCGCCGTCAACCTGACCATGGCGACGCTCGCCAGCAAAAGCTGGACCGGCCTTGTCGTCGAGAACACCTATGTGGCCAGTCAGCAATTCAACAAAAAGGCCGAAGAAGGGCGCGCGCAGGCGGCACTCGGCTGGACCGGCAACCTGACGATCGCTCGGAGTGAGGTCCGCTACAGCTTGAGCGATGCCACCGGCAAGTCGGTCCCCTTGCATGGCGTGAAGATACTGTTTCGTCATCCCGCTTATGAGGCCGAGGACAAGTCCGTCACTCTTGCCCTTGCTTCGGCTCAGGAGTTTGCAGCACGGGACGTGCCCAAGGATGGCGTCTGGATCGTCGAAGTCGATGCCGACGCCGGTCTCGCGGAGCCCTATCGCGACGTTCGCCGCATCATGATTTTGCAAGGAGCGCTGCAATGAGCTGCTGTGCACCCGGCGCGGAACTGGCGCTCGACCTGACCGGTACCACATCGGTCCTGCCGTCTGGCCAGGAGATCAGGTTGGCGAGCCGCTTGGTTGGCGATGGTCTTCGCCAGACCGATCTTTCAGTACCGACGGTTCATTGCGCAGCCTGCATCCAGACGATCGAGACGGCGTTGGGAAAGCTCGATCGCGTCGAGAGCGCCCGCGTCAACCTGTCGACGAAACGGGTCTCGGTCAGGTGGCGTGGTGACGAGGTGCCACCGTTCGTCGTCGCGCTTGGGCGGCTAGGCTACCAGGTGCATCTGTTCGACCCCGAGGTCGGCGACAAGAACAAGACACTATCCGAACTGATCCGCGCGGTCGCGGTTGCTGGTTTTGCGGCGGGCAACATCATGCTGCTTTCGGTCTCGGTCTGGTCCGGCGCCGAAGGCGCGACCCGCGACTTGTTCCACTGGGTCTCGGCGCTGATCGCCATCCCGGCGCTTGCCTTCGCCGGCGGCATTTTCTTCCGCTCGGCCTGGAACGCGCTGCGCCACGGCCGCATGAACATGGACGTGCCTATCGCGGTCGGGGTGTCGCTCGCCTACGCTATGAGCCTCTATGAGACGATCAATCATGGCGATCACGCCTATTTCGACGCGTCGGTATCGCTGCTGTTCTTCCTGTTAATCGGCCGTACGCTGGATCACGTCATGCGCGAGCGGGCTCGGACCGCCGTAAGCGGCCTGTCGCAGCTGGCGGCGCGTGGTGCCCTGGTGCTGCGCGGCGACGGCGCGCGCGACTACCTGCCGGTGGTCGAGATCGAACCGGGAATGCAGCTGCTCATCGCAGCGGGCGAAAGGATTCCTGTCGACGGAAAGATCATTCGGGGATCATCTGATCTCGACTGCTCCCTGGTCTCCGGCGAAAGCACGCCCAGAAACGTGGCGCCAGGCGTACCCGTGCAGGCTGGCGTACTCAACCTTACCGGCTCGCTGACCATCGAGGCGACAGCCGCCGCGAAGGACTCGTTCCTGGCGGAAATGGTTCGGATGATGGAGGCGGCGGAGGGCGGCCGCTCGCCCTATCGACGCATCGCCGATCGTGTCTCCGCCTTCTATGCGCCGGTAGTCCATCTCACAGCCTTAATAACGTTCATCGGTTGGATGGTTGCGGTCGGCGATTGGCACCTGGCAATGACGATTGCAATTGCCGTTCTCATCATCACGTGCCCATGTGCGCTCGGCCTCGCCGTGCCGATCGTGCAGGTGGTCGCGGCGCGGCGTCTGTTCGAAAGTGGCGTCATGGTCAAGGACGGTTCGGCCATGGAGCGCCTGGCGACGATGGATACGGCGGTGTTCGACAAGACCGGAACGCTAACGCTCGGACAGCCCCGGCTCGTCAATACGTCATCGATCGATCCGGCCGCGCTGGCAATCGCCGCCGATATGGCCGCGCATTCGCGTCATCCGTTTTCAAAGGCCATAGCCGGTTTTGCCGCTGCTGGCGGGCAGCACAAGTTCGATGCCGTCACAGAGCATCCGGGGTTTGGAATCGAAGCCACTGTCGCCGGAAGTATCTGGCGACTGGGCCGGCGCGGATGGGCTGGATGGAAGGCCCGAACCGATGGCGAAAGCGGGCATGGCGAAACAGTCCTGACGAAAGACGGGGGCATTGTCGCATCCTTCGTTTTCGAGGATGCGTTGCGGGCCGATGCCGCTGCCGCCTTGGCGCAGTTGAACGATGCCGGGGTCTCGGTCGAAATGCTGTCGGGCGATACCGCGGACGCCTGTGGCGATGTCGCAAGAATATTGGGCATCGACCGTTTTGTTTCGGCGCTGCTGCCGTCCGGGAAGGCTGAGCGGATCGAAGTGCTCATGAAGGCCGGCCACAAGGTGCTGATGGTGGGCGACGGGCTCAACGACAGCCCAGCACTGGGCGCGGCGCACGTCTCGATCGCTCCCGCCACCGCCGCCGATATCGGCCGCAACGCCGCCGATTTCGTGTTCCTGCGTGAAAGCCTTTCGGCAGTACCCCTTGCGCTGGACGTCTCGCGGAAGGCAGGGCGGCTGATCCGCCAGAACATAGCTATAGCGATCATCTACAATGCCGTTGCCGTTCCGACCGCCATTCTCGGCCACGTCACACCGTTGATTGCGGCGGTCGCGATGTCCGCTTCATCGCTGCTGGTGATCGGAAACGCGCTGCGGCTGCAGGGCTTTATGCTCGCCGAGCTGACGAGGGCTCCTTCGGCAACGCGTTCCGGCCGTCGCTCATCAGCGCGGCCGTCATGACGACCCTCGTCTACCTCATACCAGTCGCCCTATTTTTTGGTGCACTGGGCCTGTCTGGCTTTCTATGGGCATTGAGAAGTGGCCAATATGAGGATCTAGATGGAGCCGTTGAGCGCATCCTCATCGACCGGGACGACAAGCCGGGACGCTGAGATTGCTGTCCCGACGCTGTCGCATGGCGGTGGCGAGATTTGCCGCTTCGGAGAGCCGCAGTCCGGTATTGGCGATCAGACGGACAACAAGGCGTTCCTCGTCATTGAGCCCGTCGAGCGCCATTGGCGAGAATCTTCTGCTGTTAAGTCCGCCGTGAACGCAGCACGTTGCGCCGTCGCAGTGCCGGGAAGTCGCAGGTTGTGCAAAAACCGGCTCCGGCTTGAGCTGATGCGTCAGATCGATGACGCGCAGCATCTTTGAAACATGACCGATGTTCCTTATTGCGCGTTGTTCGTGCCGCGGGTTGGTTTTCCAGGTGGCAAGTTGCCTCCAGTCTGCGATTCACTTCGGTTACCGATGATCGTGATGTACGGAAGAAAATCGAAGCCTTAGAAGGGCAGTCCTTGCTCAGGTCAGACGAATGCCAGTTGTTGGGCGGTCTGGAACAAAGCGAGGAGCATGATCAGGCAGCCGACGAGCCGCAAAAGCGCGCGCTCAGCAATCGACTTGAGCATCCATGCGGCAAGCGGAGCGGCGACTATGCCGCCCACGATCAGCCCCAGCACCGAGCTTGCACGTGTCGACAGCGCCCCCGCTTCCTGCCAGTGCCCAGTAAAGAGCGCGACGATGAAGGTAACGGACACCGAAAGGGTGATCAGGAACTCGGCCGCATTGACCGTACCGATCACGTAGCGGGGGGGCGCGCCGGCGCCGAGCAGCCCGGTCACGACCATAGGGCCCCATCCGCCGCCGCCTGCCGCGTCGAGGAAGCCGCCGACGGTGGCCAGCGGCGCCACAAGACGAGTAGGAACAGGATTGCTGGGGATCTTGCGGAACGACCGGAGGAACAACCAGAGCCCGATCACAGCGAGATAGGTCGTGACAAAGGGTTTCACTATGTCGCCGTCGAACGAGGTCAGCACAAAGGCTCCCAGGCATCCGCCGAGAATGCCGAACGGTGCAAGCCGCCAGAACAGCTTCCAGTCGATATTGCGGTGGTAGTGGTGCGCCGTGCCGGAAGCGGCCGTGGTGAATATTTCCGCCGCGTGCACCGCGGCGGAAGCCTGCGCCGGCGGAACACCGAAGGAGAGCAGCACGGTGGAGGAGACCGCGCCATAGGCCATGCCTAATGCGCCGTCAACCGCCTGGGCGAGGAAGCCGACTATGGCGAACAGAATGAAGTCAGTCATTGGCGTCCGCCGTGAAAGTGCCGCCGTATATAGCCTTGTGGATGGGCGATCGGACTCGGCTCTGCGTCAGAGAAAAGGGCGGCATCGCTGCCGCCCCTCGAGATTGTTGAGGTGCGTGGAGCTTAGAAATCCATGCCGCCCATGCCGCCCATGCCGCCGCCGCCCATGCCGCCAGGCATGCCGCCGCCAGCCGACTCC
>NZ_JBVVQH010000026.1:0-103898 GCF_055811115.1 Mesorhizobium sp. WSM4832
ACCGGCCGGAATGAAATCGGAATGACTGGCCGGCTTCAAATCGGAATCGATGGCCGGCTTCGTCGGAATACGCAATGATCGCCCTGAACCGGGCGAACTTCCACTATGCGCAGTTGCTCAGCACACTAACTTGTGTGTCGCAGTTGACGGATCCTTCCAGGCCGAGGAAGAAGTTTGTCGGCGTTACAGAAGATCAGCTGACTGTCATGGAAGCGGAGTTTGACGCGCTGAATGAAGAATTCCTCTACTGCGCCAGCCTTCGCGGCATTTGGACGCTCGAGCTAATGGCAGCACGGTCCTATGTGGACAGGCTGATGGAGAACGCACGGATGGTTAGATACCTTGCGCAGAATTTTCCGGAGCAGCTCGCAAAGTTCCAGACGATCCTAGATATTCCAATGAACCGGGACGCTCTGACAGGCCATCCGCACACCGAACCTAAGTCTAAGCATTTTGTCTTTTGAGTAGTCGCCTCTTCGGCAAGACGCCGCCCGCTCGCTGCTCATCCTCTGAAACACTCCGCTTTCTCCAAGGATCTAAACCACGCGCCTCTTATTTTGTGCGCCTGTGCGCGGCTGACGCGCCCCAAGACAACGGCCGACGACCGCGCAGTGAATGCGATTGCGGAGCGGCAGACCCGCGCTCTTAGGTTTTAGCCGCCTACGTCAATCCAGGCGGGCGCGTGATCGCTGGGCTTTTCCCAACCTCGAGTCTCGACATCAACACCTGCAGCCCGAACGGTCTCCGAAAGTAGCGGACTTACAAGCAGATGATCCATGCGCAGGCCGGAGCTTCGGTCGTAGCCTCCGCGATAGGAGAAATTCCAATAGGTGTAGATGCCCTTGTCCCGGTGAATCCGACGCATCGCGTCCACCCAACCTAGGCTCAGCATGCGCGCGTAGGTCTTTCTGCTCTCCGGGAAGAAGACGGCATCGTCCAGCCAGCGCACAGGGACGACGGCGTCCATCTCGGTCGGGACGACATTGTAGTCACCACACAAGACTGCCCGCTCGCCTAGCAGCGGTCTGCTGTAGGTGATGAGACGTTCGAACCAGCGGAGCTTGTAGTCGAACTTGGGACCTGGCGCCGGATTGCCATTGGGCAGGTAGACGCAGCCGACGACCAATTTGTCGATCTCGGCCTCGATATACCGGCTGTGCGTGTCGTCGGGATCGCCAGGCAGGCCGCGGCGGCGCTCGACCGGATCCCTCCCGCGTGCCAGTATCGCTACGCCGTTGTAGGATTTCTGGCCGTGCCAGACGGCGCCATAGCCGGCGTCTCGGATGGCCTCGATCGGAAATTTGTGGTCGGAGGTTTTCAGCTCCTGAAGGCAGACCACGTCATAGCTGGTTTCGCCAAGCCACTTCAGGAGCACCGGCAGGCGGCCGTTGACCCCATTGACATTGAAGGTCGCGATCCGGGTCACTCCTTATATCCCTGCCTGAATTCGCCTGAGCTTGCAACGCAGAGCGCGGCGGTGGGTTCAACATCTTCTGGAACTGACCGTCGGATCGCCGCTTAAAGATATGCTAGCCCAACCCAAGGAGGCTTGCATGGCCGCGCGACGACAATTCAAAATCCACGGAGAATGGACACAAAGACAGATCGAAAAAAGCAGGAAGCGGCCGCCAAAACGCCTGAAAAGACGAACGATTGAGATCGCGACTTGGTGCATGGCGACGGCGACACAGTGGGCATTGAACCCGACGCCAAATAGCTGCCCGAGGACTCAGTGCCTTCCAACCGCGCAAACTGCGGGGTGAATAGTCTCAATGGGCCAGGCGCGTACAATGTCCGGATTCTTCGTGTTAGCGAACTCGATCGGAGACATGTTCAACAGTATGCCTGCCCGCCGAAAGATCGACCCAACCGCAAAGCTGATTGCGCAGTGGCCGCTGACTCCGGCGGCGACGCTAGGATCGTCGGTACGGGCGAGGGGCATTTTCCTCGAGATGCGCTCCCGTCTGCCGCCGGAACTGAGAAAACTGCTCCACATCGAATCCCGGGTGCTCAGCCTGCGCCTGCCGGAGGGCTCGGACGCCGACGTTCAGGCGGCTTCCGCGATCGTGTCCAAAGCCATGCATGACATCGAAGACCTGCCTGTGATCCCCCGCGAGGTCGAGGACATCCTGACGATCTCGCAGGGTGAGCGGCATCGCTGGCTCAACGACGGACGATTGCAAAGCGCCGGGACCAGAACGGTCAAGCTTCGCCGCCGCACGCGGAAGATCACCTTTCACGTCTTCGATCCGCGCCACA
The DNA here is from genome assembly GCF_055811115.1 of Mesorhizobium sp. WSM4832. Taxonomy (NCBI): domain Bacteria; kingdom Pseudomonadati; phylum Pseudomonadota; class Alphaproteobacteria; order Hyphomicrobiales; family Phyllobacteriaceae; genus Mesorhizobium; species Mesorhizobium sp. WSM4832. Next base: position 2,260 of record NZ_JBVVQH010000026.1, read on the forward strand.
TCGAAGATGTGCTCGACCGTGATCTGGTCACCGTCTGGCGCGAGGAAGACGCAGCCACGGCCGCCGAGAACCGCAGACGCGCCGCCGGAAGGGCTGCCTTGAAGCGCGCCAGAAAGAGCGGTCGCGTGGCACCAGATTCAAGGAACAGCGGCACGAATTCCAATGCCAAACTGCGCGGTTGGGAAGAGTTCGACAGCGACGGACTGCTGCGTTGAGCCGCTGTCGCGGCACCCGTAGGACCACCATTGAAGAGTTCCTATTCGGATGGACAATTACGGCATGTCTTCACCGCTAGAACCATGCATCAAGGACTGGATTTCCTCCAGGTCGATTTTGCCGTCCCCATTTCCATCGATGGCAGAGAATATCCTGCCGACCGCGTCCTGAACCTCGTTCTCGGACAGAGATCCATCGCCGTCCGTGTCCAGCAATCCAAGCATCAGGCGCATCCCGGCGCTGTGCATCATGTGATGGCCTCGGTGTCCAGCCATTCTGTGCCCTCTGCCCCAGTCAGCCTGATTTTGCCAACGGTCGCCGTGACGGTTGGCTTGGTCGGGACGCTCAGCATCCTCGTCGCGGCCAGCTTCGTCGTTGCGATCCTCTTGACGGTAGCCTTCGTCAGAACCGCGATCCTGTTGCATCCTCTCCCGGACCGCCTGCTCGACCATCTGGCGGATCATTTCACGTGTCGGGCCACCCGCCTGTCCGTTCGTAACCGGCAACTGGCCGGCGGGCTGTTCGGTCGCCGGTGTCGTGGGCGTCGGTGTCCCACTTGTCTGGGCGAGCGCAGGGAAGGTCACAAATATGAAGGCGGCGGCCGCAGCCGTCGTGCTAAGTGGAAATTTCATGGCATGCTCCATCGGTCCGTTGTTTGCCTGGAACCCCGGCGCCAAACTGGAGCCTGATCCGATTGTTCCGCGATGAGGCTCGGGTCAAGTTACACAAAGCGTCGCGACTCGCGCCGGTGGCCGTCAGGTCCTGGGCGGGACCGCTACGTCCTTTCAGCACTTTGATTTCGCTTTCGGTCGCCACCGGCCATTGACGGGCGAATGTCGCGGTGGCCTGTCTGAGATCTTAGTTGATCCGACCCATCGTCTCTTGAACCGAGCTGACTGAAATTCGTGCCAGGTGCCGTCGTGATTGCTGAGGATGGGAGCCTAAACCCCTTGGAAGTCGAGCACTCTCTTCGCGAAGAGGGTTGAGGTGATCACCGCCTACCGAGCCGAAGATGCCATAGCGGCCTTCGAGCGAGACCCAGAGCGCATTGTCGCCCCGTCAGAACTGCGACTGCGTGGCGGCGGCGCCTCGTCGGATGGGCTAAGGCTGTGCGAGCGCGGTGGACTTAGGCGGTTCGGTAGATGGAGTTGGCTGGGCCGATAGATGCCGCCACCATCGAGGTGCATGACGGGCCTCCATGAACTGGCGATGACAAGGACAATCATTCGCCAGCATCCGAAAATGGACGCCTCGTTTCGGTAAAAGACCCTATGAGTTAGCCGATAAGACCTTCGTCTCAGCAACCGTGCGACTGATGGGCAAGCACCATACTTTCGAGGAACAATGCGCGGCTGTGCCTGTTACCAGATCGCCTGCGGCGCACGTTGCCACTTTGCGCACCCAGGCTACTCCAGCACCTGCCCGTCGGCTCCGGTCGACGGGCTTTTCGTATAGATCAGTCGGGATGGACGAGCGAGCGGCGACCGTCGAACCGATGGGGGGCGGGGTGTCGACGGCCGCTTGAGCGCGAGAGGCCATAAAGTCAGCAAACTGCGTTGCGTTAGGCCCTGACCTATCTCTGGCACATTCGGTGTGGGCGTATTAGCCTATCGGCCGTTTTCAACAGCCTGTTTGTGTCCACTGACGGGAGTATTGAAGAGAACGCGCCTTCCTAAGAGTTAGCAGTGTGCCCCTAGGCCAAGGTTCCTGTGGCTTAGCTCTCACCGGGCGCGCCAGTTCGGCCTGACCTGGACGCTATAAACAAATGTTGGCGCGCGAGCACTGCCTTCCGTTGTACGATGCCTGCGCTCGTCTTGGTGGGGACGAGCCTCAGACCATCGCTCGCCCGCTGCTTCGGTGGCGGGCTTTTTTTAGGTGGCTTTGTCGATGAGCTGCGTCTCCACTTCGGCGGGACATAGCGCGTCACCAGCGTTACCGTCTTTCCATGGTGACCGGAATCCCGAGAATATCGTTCTGACAGGGGCGTTCACGAATCCGTACGATTTCATACAGTGGGTTGATCGGTCGATTTCAGCGGTCATATAATCCCTAGCGTCACCGGCCTAGATGCTATGGGCAGCTGGTGCTGGAGAGTTCGCGAAAGCTCCCGTCCCGTATCGGGGCTATCTCGTGGGAACCGGCCATGGCGTCGCATATTCGCCTTCGACATCGTTCGCGAAGCCTTCAGGAAATCCGTCATCGAAACAAACATGCCTGAAGATCAATGGCCCGAACACGCCAAGCGGCCATTGGAAGAGATGGCTGGACGTGAGCCAGACTAGAGCATGATTGACCGGATCATCGGGCAAAGCGCGGCCCTGCGGTAGAGGGAATGGCGCTCTACCCAGGTCGTTTTCTGTGGTAGCGTAGCCATCGGAGAGGACCGCCAACGATGTCAGAGGGGAACCGGCCATACTCGATGGACGGCCCGGTCGTTCTGCGCCTTGTGAACGAAACAGGCATAACCGTCGAACAGGCCCGCGAGCTAGTAAGCCTCTTGGGCCATGGCAACTGGACCTCGCTGTTGCGGGAGGCGCGGCTGCTTATTCGATCTACCCAGCCGTAGGAAAATGGCCGACGCAGGTCCGGGGCTCTCTTTGGGGCTTGGGGGCCACGCCGGCCATTTGCGGGCTAGGTGGCAACCAATCCCCGCGTTGCACAACTTAAAGGCACATTAGAAACCACTCAATTGAGACTGAATCCCCTAGCAGGCATGGGTCGAAAGGCGCGGCGTGAGGCGAACTGAAAAGCCCCAGCGCTGAGGGGGATCGGCGCCAGGGCTCGTTGGGCATGTACGCTGCATAGCATGACCGTATATCAGGCTGCGCTAATATCGTGAACGAGTGATAAATCGGGCTGGCCGGCTTTGTTTCGGTCGTCCAGATTTAATGCTCGTGTCTTGGCTGCTCATGCCACATTAGCTGCCGCAGGTCCGCTTTCTTGACCATCCGCCGTCAGACCTAGCATCCGTGGGTTGGTGAGCCCGGCGCCTCGCTGCGCTCCGGATGCGTTCTGCCGACGATCGGCGGCTCGAGATCGGAGATCTTGGTCATCGTGGCTGATAGGCCAGCCTTCCAGCCTCCCTCTCCAGTCGGGCGTGATTGTTGCGGTGCTGGCGCAGAAGCATTCTCGCTTCAGGCATTGTGAGGTGGAACTTTCGGGCTAAGTGGGCGACCTCGCAGGCGTCGTCACTCAGTATGGGCTTGCGATCGTTGGGTTGGATCATTCGGGCGCTCGGTCATGGCCGTTTCCTCCTGCAAAGGAACAGCCTCTCGGTTCGAATGTTCCGCCTTTGTTTTTTTAGAAATTACTAACGAAGGCGAACGACGGTGCGATAATGAATCAAATTCGCATTGTTGGGGCGTTCCATGCGCGAGCATGCTGGCGGGGTCCAGCTGGAGTTCATCGAGCCGCTGATGCCGACCTTGGTCGACAAGCCTCCTGAGGGCGATGGCTGGATTCATGAGGTAAGTTCGACGGCTACCGCTCTCAGATCGTCATTGACGACGCTGAAGTTCGCAACTTCACTCGTCGTGGGCTCGACTGGACCTCCAAAAATCGCGACTTGGTCGAGGCCGCAAAAGGACTTCGCGTTCAAAGCGCGATTATCGATGGCTAAATAATCGTCCTCAATCATGCCGGAGTTTCAGATTTCGGCGAGTTGCGTAAAGCCATCACGCGGCGCCAGCACGACCTCTATTTCGTCGCCTCAACGGCAACGACTTACGAGATATGCCGCTGGAGGACCGGCGCGAAGTGCTACAGGCGATGATCCCGGCCGGGGAGCGAATCCAGTTCAGCGAAGCGCTGCCAGGCGCCGGCGCCGCGGTCTGGTGGAGCACGCCGGGCTCGAGGGCGTCGTCTCGAAGCGGAAAGACAGCAAATATCGCTCGGGACCTTCGACCAATTGGCTGAAGGCCAAGTGCTACATCATCGATGAATTCGACCTGCTTGGCGTCGAGCGCAAGCCAGGCAAGCCGGCCTTTGCTCTGATGGCCGATCGCCGAACCGGGCACTTTGTCGGCATTGCGTTCATCAGCGTCAACCGGGAAATGCGAGAGCGGCTATGGAAGCGCGTCAAGGAGGCCCAGGGCGGCCGCCCAAGGGCATGAAGCCGCCGGCGACTGTCTGCGTGGAGCCGGGGCTAATCGGCCGTGTGAAGCACCTACGTGGAGAGGAAGACCTGCGCCATGCCTCGCTGCAGGATTTCAGAGAGGATTGAGCATGGCCGTATCGGTTCCGTTGGAATCTCCGGACAGCTGTTTGGAACTCCCGTTGCCATCAGGTGTTCCTCTTGATCGGATTGGATAGAACGAGATGACACATGGCCGCGCCGCGCGCAGTTTGGAAGGGTTTCCTGAAAGTTGGTTCGGTCGCCTGTGGCGTTAAATTGGTGGGCGCGACTTCTGAGGCCGGCAAGGTTCATTTCAAAATCCTGAACCGGCAGGATGGATTGCCCGTCAAAAGCGCCTACATCGACGAGGGAACTGGCGATGTCGTGCCTACGGAAGACCAGATCAAAGGCTACGAGGCGGAGAAGGGTGATTTCATCGAGATCGAGCCAGACGAGATCAAGAAGCTGAAGCTCACGTCGCAGCACACGCTGGAGGTCGAAAGCTTCGTCCCGATCGACGACATCGACACCCGCTATCTGGAAAAGCCCTACTATGTCGTTCCCGCTGACGGGGCTTCTGTCGAGGCATTCAACGTTCTTCGTGAAGCGATGGCCAAGCAGCGGGTGGCCGCTCGATCTTGCGTGGTTCTGTACCAGCGCGGCCGCGAAGTCGTCATCCAACCGTTCGGCAAAGGAATGCTGTTGACCGAGTTGCGGACGCACAACGAGATGATCTCGGAAGCGAGCGTCTTCGGTGATTTGAAATCCCCGAAATATGACCAGGACCTGCTGGAAATTGCCGGCCTGCTGATCGACAAGAAAGTGACCAAGTTCGACCCCTCCAAGTTTAACGACACCTACGAGGATGCGTTGATCGCCATGATCGAGGCCAAACGCAAGGGTACGAAGCCGCCTAAATCGGCGCCGAAGCCCAAAGAGAATGTCGTCGACCTGGCCTCGATATTGAAGAAGAGCCTGGAAAAAGAGGGGATCAAAGCGGGTTCCAAAGCTAAGCCGGCTCGCAAATCGGCTTAGTGGCAATCTTGCCGCTCACAACCGGTTGATCGGTCCGACGAGCCGGGAGTGGTCGTTGGGCAGCTTGTTGATGGCTGCTGCGTTCACTTCTCGGCCGACCCGGTTGAATTGGAGTTTCCCGTCCAGGTCATGCGAGAGCAACCCCTTCACCTCGCCGGCCGGCGTGCTAGCCATGAGGTCATAACAGGCGCGGTCCAGAATGACGGGCTGTCGATCGTGGAGCCACCGCATCGGCTCGCCAGCTGGAGCTTGCGACCGCATCCGCGGTCCTTCGCCGGGTCGCGAACACGATCGTCTGCATGTTGTCAGAAGTGAACAAGAAGAGAACACAAGGTCAAGACCCGCTTGACCGGGAAGCTGGTGAACAGGCCCACACGATCCGCTTTCGGCGGCTCATGGAAATCCGATGAAAGAAGCGGGTGATCTAGCGGGACGAATAAGCGACTGGCAACATAACATGCGCTACTGCTAATGTGACTGAAGCGCATGAGGACGAAGGGGCTGCCGATGTCCATCCAAAGTGAATTGCAGAACTTTTGGAACACCTATGCCGCAGCCTATTCTGCCGGCGACGCTGGAGCTTGCGGCGCCATGTTTACGACCGATGCTGAAGTACATTCACCCTATGCAACGCCCGCAGTTGGGCGCGATGCCATCGGGGCTCTCCACGCGGCTTGGACGCAGGGTCACGGCGAGGCGGCTCAGAAGAAAATGACGGTGGTCCATGCTGGGAGATCAGGCGATCTCGCCTGGTGCCTGGCCAGCTATTCGGAAGGATTGGACGTCGGCAACGGCACGTCCGTCGACATCTTCGAACGGCAGGCCGACGGGTCGTGGCTGATACGGATGTGCAGCCTCAACAGCACCGACTAAGACGGACGCAAACCGCTAGACTCATCGTAACGAACGCTTCTTGGCATTTTGCTGGCTTCGCCGGGCCTTCCACCCGAGCCCGCTCGCCTCAGCCAGCTCCGATCTCTGAGCGGCGTAGTTGGGAGCCACCATCGGACAATCGCGCGGGAGGCCCCACTTCTCACGATATTCCTCCGGTGTGAGATATGGTGGTCATCAGGTGCCGCTTCAGCGACTTGAACTTTTTTCATCCCCGAGGCGATAGCGACTGGCCTCCTGCGATTTCCGGAGCGGCCACACCCCTGAGATCGACCTTCAGACAAGACAACTCATGCACACTATGCGTGGCGCGATTAATCGGCCTCATATGCAGCAGCGTTGAAGAAGTTCGGCACGGCGTGGGGACGGGTCGCAGATGTCGCCGAGCGCATGGCAGAGCGCCTCGAAGGTCACCTTTGCGCAGCAGCGTCTTGAGCTTCGAGAAAGTCATTGCGATCGTGTTGAGATCCAGTGAGTATGGCGGCGGCAACCGCATCCCTGCGCTGCGAGGCGCACCAGTTCGCAGGCCCGCTCGCTTTTTGTGGACCCGTCGAGGATGACGAAAATCGCCGGGTTCAACTACGGGCGCTAGTTGCGTATTGACCCGGCTCTCGGAGCGCCGGCCGTTCAGCAGCGCAAAGAACCTCGACCGACCATCCTCAGTGAGTAAGATGGGAAAGGCTTCCTTCGCTGTCAGTCGGGCGAATCTCTTAGGATGGCCATCGATATTCAGGCCGGGGTTGCCCTCGGCTTTACCGGCTGCCAGCTAGTCCGGCCAGAATCTCGTGTCACGGCAATTGCGAAGCCGGCTGCCATGGGGAACCTAAACCATAGAAATGCATTGCCTTTCTATGTTCAGTGACCGAGAAACCATAATCGTCGAAGTTTGCTTGCTGGTGGCTGTCCCGGTCTGTGTCGGCTTGGCCGTGCTCACGGCAGTGATCTTTCCCTGATGTTGGCATCTTTCCTATTTTGAACCCTTTGCGGGCATACAACCGGGGTAAAGGGTGCTGATAGATACGCAGCCGAGCCGAAGGAGGCGCGTCGAGTACATATTTGCGGGCCGCTGCGGACCGACAGTGTTCCAGTCGATCAAGATGGGAGAGGTTATAATCGCCATGGCTGCAGATGATATTTACGCAAAAAAGCAGCGCTACGAAATAGCCCTGACAAGGGAGGAAACCAGACTGCTTGGCACTGCCGCACTCGCATATGCCTCGAAAAGATTCGGCGTTTGTCCGTAATAAACTGTGCCGCCTCGGCGCCGACATTGGCCGGCGCGTCGATCGGCGGGACGCCGACGACGGCATGCGTTTCATGGCTGCCCTCCGGCAGAAGATCCAGCGGCCGATGCATACTGCGGTTTGGGACGGGATAGATGAGAGCGTCGGCCGCCAGTTTTGGGCAGGGCGTCTTCAATGACGCGCACTGAGGCTAGGCGCGTTGACGCCTTCAACTAAGATGTCTTGCTACGGTGAGTACGTCGTTACTATCAACAGGCGGCTTGCTCAGGGTCTGCTCGTGCAGCAAATTTGACGGCATATTTGTATACGGCCCGGCTCCGCTCATCGGTTACGCGCACCCAGAGCCGTTCCTCTCGGCGGGCACGAACTTCCTTGCCTGCATCCCAAGGGCTGTCGGCCGTGAGGGTGCGGCGTGAAACCGGCAGGTCCCCCGCCATCTGTTCAACTCTGTAGGTCTTCATTCTTCCCAACCAGACGCTGCTGGGCTTTGTTCCAACGCCTCGGGCGGTCGCGCCTAAAGGCGGCTCCGGTGCGGCGGCCGACCCATGCCGTGCAGCGGGCTACCGCCGCGCGCGAAGTTCTGCGGTGAGTGCTTCAAGCGCCTCCACGTCTGGCGCATAGGAGGCGGCGTGCGCGGGATACCGGTCCTGCTGCTGGCGGTAGAAATTCAGCCATTTCGGCAAGTCGGCGATCGGGAATGTCCCTCGCCATCGGTCTTTGACGAGCGTGAAGGTGCCGGCCGCCGAATCGTAAGTAACAATAGCCTTCATGAAGGCATTATTGTCCGCTCCCTGAAACAAAGAATACGGCTCGATTGTTTTCTATTTGCAAACCAGCGGGTGCGGGCATGCCATCCTCCTCGATCAGGAAAACAGAATACAATCCGGAAAGCAGGATTCTCTCCGTCTGGTTCATGGCTAGCGGCAAACGGTACGATTTTGAGGGGGTGCCTCCGAAGACGTATGCAGCCTTCCGGTCAGCGTTCGTCAAGGGCCGCTATTTCAACGACCATATTCGGAATCACTTTCCCTATCGACGCATTCCAGAATAGGCGTCCAACTCAAGCATATCGTGCCAGATCACCAGCCGCACGTGCCGCATTTTCCGGATCTGTAGGCGCCAGACAAATCGGCTGCTCCCGTTTAATTGCGCGCCGCAAACGTGAATGGGGACGTGAGACCAGAAAGCAGGTCGTATGATGAGTTCTCCACTGTGCAAATGATTGGTTGGCAAGGGGTCTCGGGTTCATCGATTGGCGCTGGTCCATAGATCGCCATCCTGATCAGCCACGCGTTTACTGGCACTCCTGCGGCCACACATCCCAGCTATCTTTGCCAGGCGCGCCGCCTCGCCGCTCGCTTGGAGCGCAATCCTTGGTGGGAAATCGGCTGGCTTTCATGTTTGCAGTGGTCGGGCTTTTGGCTTTGCATAACATCTCCGAGTGTGATTGGTTTTTTAACCGTTGCATTGAAGGTTGGGTCGCATGCCGATTTATCAAAAAGCCAAGTAAGCTGGTGTCTTCGATGCTTCCGAGGTCGCCTTGTTGGGGCGCGTCTTCGAGAAGTTGAAAATCGACGGCCAATCGCCTGAGCGACATGAAGCGCTCGCGTCTCGCGTCATAGCAAACTATCAGGCGGGGATTACAGACGAGGAAGAGCTGGTGTCTGCTTCCAAACTACCGCTGGGGCGCTGAGTGGTCGCGTCCCCACAGGTGGTGTAGCTCGGCGGTAGTGAAGCCGTTCGCGAGCGCGCCCTCGAAAGCGCTGTAGCGAGCGAGCGGCTTTGCGGTGGTCATCGACAGTTCGCCGGTAAGGTCGGGTTGCTGACACCAACCTGATTCGAAGGAACCATCGATGACCGACGACATGATGAACCTGCGCGCGCTCGTGGAGAAGACTCCAGATTCCGATCTCTTGCGCGAGATGATTGGCTTTGCCGCCGAGCGGCTGATGGAGCTGGAGGTTGGCGCCGCCACCGGTGCCGCCTATGGCGAGAAGAATCCGTTGCGCACGGCCCAGCGCAACGGCTATCGCGAGCGCGACTGGGAGACGCGCGCTGGTACCGTCGAACTGCGCATTCCCAAGCTCAGGAAGGGCTCCTACTTCCCGGGCTTCCTCGAGCCGCGCCGCATGGCCGAGAAGGCGCTGACCGCCGTCATCCAGGAGGCCTACGTCCAGGGCATCTCGACACGTTCGGTCAACGACCTGGTCAAGGCGATGGGCATGAGCGGCATCTCCAAGAGCCAGGTCTCGCGGCTGTGCGAGGAGATCGACGGCAAGGTCAAAGCGTTCCTTGAAAGACCCATCGAGGGCGACTGGCCATATCTGTGGATCGACGCCACTTACTTGAAGGTCCGTCGCGGTGGCCGCATCGTCTCGGTCGCCGTCATCATCGCCGTCGGCGTCAACACGGACGGCCGGCGCGAGGTACTGGGCATGGAGATTGGCACCTCGGAGGCCGAGCCGATCTGGACCGAGTTCCTGCGCAAGCTGACCCGTCGTGGCCTGCGCGGCGTCAAGCTCGTCGTCTCCGATGCGCACGAAGGCCTCAAGGCCGCCGTCACCAAGGTGCTGTCGGCAACATGGCAACGCTGCCGCGTCCACTTCATGAGGAACGTACTGGCCCATGCCGGCAAGAGCGGCCGCAGGGTCGTCTCAGCCTTCATCGCCACCGCTTTCGCCCAGGAGACCCCCGAGACCGCGAGCCTTCAATGGCGCGCCGTCGCCGACCAGATCCGGCCGAAGGTGCCGAAGCTGGCGACAATCATGGACGACGCCGAGCCCGACGTGCTGGCCTACATGACCTTCCCGAAGGAACATCGCGCCAAGCTCCACTCGACGAATTCGATCGAGCGTCTCAACGGCGAGATCAAGCGGCGCACCGAGGTCGTCGGAATCTTCCCAAATGACGACGCCATCGTGCGCCTCGTCGGCGCAATCCTGCTCGAACAGAACGATGAATGGGCAGTGCAGCGGGCCAGATATATGACGCTGGAAACCATCAGCCAAATGAGCGATGATCCGCTCATCAGCCTGCCAGCCGTGGCGCGCTGATCATCCCGGCCCATGCCGGAGAGCACGGCGACCAATGCCGCCAGCTACACCACGCAGCGGGACACGATCCGCTGAGGTCCACATCAGTTGGCTCAATGATTCTGCCTTTGGTGCCATTCCGCAGGGCTACGCGACCGAGCCAGTGCGGTTGCGATCTGGCCAAGTGATGTGGCTCGCTCACGGCCCCACTAATAGGTAAATCCAGATTGGTCGCTTGTCGTGAGGCTTTCTGACTGGCCGGAGGCTTAGGAGAGTGTGGTTGTGTGCGTCAAGTTCTGCAAAAAAGGGCGGCCATGATGCCGGTCATGCGGCCTGGCGTAGGGCGAGCTTATAATGGAGACGCGGCTTGGGCAGCGTCCCTATGAATTTGACCCCCAAGCCGGTCGTTCCTGCGCCACCGCAGGACTGCTTGGTAGGCGATGCCCCGGTTGGCACGTAGAGCACAAACCGTTCAGGCACACGCGCTTCGACGGGCAGTTTGGGTTCATTTCCGCTGCTGTTTTGGTTCCGAATGACGAAACTGTTTTCGGAGTTTGTAATTCCGCTCATGATTGCCGCGCCTTTCAGCACTCGCTGCCGCCGTTCCCGGTGATGCTCAACAGCTGCGCTAGCTCCCCCGGTGCGAAGATCGCGCCACCTGCAAAAGGATCGACGTGCAAAAGCTCAACTTGAGAACTCGCCACCGCCGCGGTGCCGAACACCCATGACACTGCCGAGCGCTCAACAACCGCTCTCGCGGTCCCTCTTCCCACTGGGGTGGGTAACTGCACCAGAGATTTCACGGACACCGCTCTCTGCAACCAACAGGGGAACCAATTTCTACCTGGAGTGTTATTCCCGCGTTAGACCGGTCTAGCGGACCGTCTTGCGCAGCGAGCCCGGCGCGGTACCCTCATGTCGCGTCGGGCTCAATTTAAGAGCCGTCAACCCACCAATCTCGTCCTGTGGAATTTTGATCCAGAGCAAAGCTGCCTCGCTACGGATTGCCTAAAGCATTAGGTGCGGGTGGGCCGAGGTGGCAATCAAACCGAACCCAGCCAAGGTCAATTGGCGACGCTACCGGCTATGGCTGCCACCAATTGTCCCTTTGGCCCCTCGACTCCGCTGCGCAACGGCTTTTGCTCGCACCGCGCTATTCTTGCGCCAAGCAAGTAGTTGCCGGGGCCGCAGTTCCAAGATGGCCCGCCCATCGCGTGCCTGCGCGGGACAAAACAGCAAGAGCGTACTCAGACCCGCGACTGCAATATCCGATAAACCTGCATCCTCGAACAGGCCCGTAGTTTCCGCTATAGTCGCAGGTCCAGCACCGTCCGAATGAGCAGGAAGCCGACCGTTATGGAGGCTGCAGGTGGATGTTCCGCAAGCCACATCAAGGCAAGCAAGCCGAAGCTGGATTGCAAATCGACTGGCACAGTTGCGCAAACCTCGGATGCCTCCGCAATGCGGCGACGCCGAGGTTGGGGTATGGCTCCAGTCCGTGGTTCATCCCATCGGCCTATTAGAACCGACCGATTGGTGCTTAGAGCTGGTAGAACATTGATCGTGGCGACCGTCCCGCTGCCAATGGTGGCAGGCTTTTGTCATTGCCGGAACTTTCTTCCTATTAGGGTCGTTGAGCGATCGACGCGGAAGGAGAAAACCGATGCCCGACACGAGCGACGAATCCTCAACGCCAAAGAGAACCCAAAGCGAGGCTCAAGAAGCGCTTGAAAAGCAAGTCGCGCAGTTAAAGCGCGAGATCAACAAGATTAACCAGACACTAGCCGAGCGCGCCGAAGAGGCAGCCGAGGTGGCAGAAGACTGGTATGAAAGCGCTGCCGACCGCGCGGGCAAGACTGCTCAGGCGCTCCGGACCGGAGCTCAATCAGTTTCGGGTGCCGTCCGAGAAAATCCTGGGATGGTTTCAACGGCGTTCATGATCGGCGCCGGGTTGGGTCTGTTATTGGGCCTCACCCTAAACGAGGCCACCGCGCATGATCGGGATCGCTGGTTCCATAAGTAAGTGCTGAGCGCATAATAGAAGCCGCTGCCCTGCTGTGCAGCGGCTTCCATGCAAGCCGATTGCCGAGTTCTTCTAAATGCCGATTCTGCACTTGTCGACGGGGTCCGCCGCTCCGAGCCAGGCTGGGCGCCACGTCGCGCCACATCACATGGGGTCTCCGGAAAACCGTGCAGCAAAAGCAGACCAGGCCCGTTGCCAGCGCGGCGGACGAAGATCCTTGCTGCGCGGGTGTCGATCTTGCTGGCGTCGAAATCCACGAACATGTTCGCCTCCGGGCGGCTGGAGCTAACAGCGAGGCGGCCTCAACTCCAGGCAGAATTCAATGTCAGCGACGCTTCGAAGATCTGGTCGCGCCTTTCGTCCAGCACCTTCACCGTGATTGACAGATGCCTGCCACCCGGCATCTCGTCGCGAGCGACGTCGTATAGGATGCGCAACGCCTCCATTCCGGCGCGTTCGCGATTCGGAAAAAGCTGCCCCTCCCTGTCCTCCTGGCTGTTCTCGCTATTGTAGAGGTCGAAATAGAAGCGTTCCATCGGCACGTCGGTCCCGGCATTTCCTGGGTCAATTCACCAGCGCAATCATGGTTCCAAGACGCTGATCCTTGGAGAGAATCGGCCATGCGCTGCCTTGCCGTTTGCCACACCTGCAACCAGGCCCGGTCTGCTGCGTTAGCGATTGCGAATGGAGGACGCCGGATGCTGGAATCGCTTTATCTCAACCTCGGCCAGCATGACGCCCTTTCGGACGAGGAGAAGGCCCTTCTCACCACCACCTTATCGACCGAGAAATATGTGGGCGTTGGCGAGGACATCGTTTCGGAGGGAACCCGGCCGACCTACAGCACACTGATCATCGACGGGCTTGCCGCCCGTTATAAAGTACTGGAGGACGGCGGGCGCCAGTTCACCTCCCTGCAGGTCGCGGGCGATTTCGTCGACTTGCATGCCTTCCTGCTCAAAACCATGGACCACGGCATCGTCGCCCTGTCGCCCTGCCATGTGGCCGCGGCCGAGCATAGCAAGCTTAAGACGATTACCGAACAGGCGCCGCATCTCACCCGGCTTTTGTGGCTGGACACGCTCGTCGACGGCGCCATCCATCGCGAGTGGATCGTGGCCATGGGCCGCCGCTCCAAGACGTCCCATCTGGCGCATCTGATCTGTGAGCTGTTCGTCAGGCTGCAGGTGGTCAAGAAGACTCGCGACATGAGCTTCCATTTGCCGCTGTCGCAGGCCCAACTCGCCGATGTGCTCGGCCTTTCCGTGGTTCACATGAACCGGGTGATCGGCACGCTGCGCCGCATGAACGTCGTCGGCTGGACAAACCACACAATCACAATTCTGGACTGGGAACGGCTGGTCGCCATCGCCGAGTTTGATCCGACCTATCTCAGCATGGCGCGCGAACCGAGATAGATCGGCCAAGAAGATAGCTCGGCCAAGATAAGTCAACCAAGACAGGTCGGCTTGGCGCGCGCCTAGCTCGGCGGCATCTTGGAGCGCGACCACAGTTGGTCGAACATCGTGAGGGCGGCACTTGGCCCGGCAGGCCTTAGCAGGCCCTGCTGCGCGGCGGCCTTCTTGAAGGTGGCGAAGGCGATCGCCGGTCGGCAAGTGCCCGCGATCGCTTCATCCACCAGTCGGACCGCGTCGAGATAGGCCGGCGCTTCCTTGTTCTTCCAGGTCCCGGCAAGCGCATTTTTGGCATCGGCGATCGTGGTGACCACCATGGTGCCGCCGCCGACGAAACGGATTGTGAGCGGCAAAAAACGGCTCATTGGTCTTTCACCATCCGAACCATTCGCGCGTGCGCCAGGCAAGACCGAAAAAAGGCGCGGCGGTGATCAGGGCGGCAAGGACAAGAAGCGGGCTGTTGATACGCAAGGATTTCATGGTGCACCACAAGGTTCGAGATCGCCGTAAACGATGATTGTGCCGGTCGGTTGCATCCGGCCGGCCGGTCCGGGCTGCAAGTCTGAGGCTACATATTGCTCGCGGGCCGGGCCGGCGGCGCCGGCCGATGCGGCGGACGCGGACGTGGCCTGAGCGGCACCTCGGCGAGCGAAGCGCGGATCACCCTGACAGGGATCGGTGGCGCGGCGGCAGGCCTGCGCGGCAATGCGGCCGAGAGGCTGCCTATGAGAGTTCGAACGTCCATGGGACTCCTCCTGAAGAGTCCCCCCAAAGTTGAAGGGTTAGCATCGCAGCCGGGCGGCCGCATTTAACTTTGATGTATGTTCGGACGCCCGGTGGAGTGCGACACGCGGGTCCAACCTTTCCGCTGGCGTGCGCTGTCCTGTGAAAGAAGCGCGCCATGGCTACCAGCAGAACAAACTCCGGCACGGCCAGGAAATCAGACACCGTGCAGCCGGCGCGCGGGCAGCGCGCCGTAAGGGAACCATCACGCCAGCACCGGCTTGTGCTCAGCGGGCCGCGTCAGCCGGACCTGGTGGCAAAGAGAACAGGGCTGATTTCTCCGGCTTCACGCCCTGGCCAACGAAACGGCAGTCGAGCTCTTGTCCCACCCGGCCCGCCCATGATCGCCTGGCAGGTCTTGCCTACCGGGTTCTTGTCGATCACATCGAACACTTCTTCCAGGCGCGCGGCATGTTCCTCGGTCTGGCCGCGATGCGTCCCCTAGGGCGAAATCTCATAATGCTTTGCCGCCTGGGCGGCCGCCAGCAGTCCGGCATCGAGCGAGGGCGAGCCTTGTACTCTTCCATGATCTCGGCGCCTTCCTCGGTAAGGATGACAAAGGCGGCCTCGAAGAAGGGGCACCAACAGAGAGAGCCACTACTTGTTTCCGAAAGGATTTTTGCGACGGGCAGCCGGAAACACTCAATTATGGCAATGAAAAGGGTACTGACCTCCGCGCTAAGGCGGTCCTTTACCAAAACCACTGTGCAGCGAGGCCGAGCGACGAGGCCGCCATTACCAACGTCGATAGCCAGCCGAGGCTGCGCAGCCAGCCTTGGACCGGAAATTCCCCCATGATATCCTTGCGCGAAGCCATTAGCATCATGACGATCATGATTGGGACCGCGCAGATGCCGTTGATCACGGCGCTCCAGTAAAGCGCCTCGATCGGGTCGATCGGGGGAAGTGTGATGCCGGTCCCCAGGGCGGCCGCAGCGGCAAGTGTCGAGTAAAATGCCGCTGCCCGCTTCGGCTGTCGCTGCAGCCCGACCGGCCAGCGCATCGCTTCGCCGACGGCGAAAGCCGCCGAACCTGCCAGTACCGGCACTGCCAGGAGTCCGGTGCCGATGATCCCCGCCGAGAAGATGAGGAAGGCGAACTTTCCGGCCAGGGGTTCCAGTGCCTTTGCCGCGTCGGTGGACGAAGCGATCTCCGTCACGCCAGCCTTGTGAAGCGTCGCGGCCGTGGTGAGGATGATCGCCAGAGCGATCAGGTTCGAAAAGGCCATTCCAGCCAGTGTGTCGGCGCGTATGCGCTGGAAAGCCCCTGCAGCTTGCCAAGGAGCCCAGCGCAGCGGCCTGGCTGTTGGCTTGAGCTCCTCCTCTTCAACCTCCTGAGAGGCCTGCCAGAAGAACAGATAGGGCGAAATGGTCGTGCCAAGGATTGCGAGCAGCGTGGTGAAGAAGGCGCCGCTCCATTCGATGTGGGGAATGAACAATCCTTTCGCCGCATCGGCCCAGGGCACATTTGCCGCGAACATGGCAATGACGTAGGCGAACAGGCTCAAAGTGGTCCATTTGAGCACTTTCACGTAACAGGTGTAGTTGAGGAAGACGATCGCGCCGATACAGGTGATTGCGAACGCGATGACGTAGACCGGGCTTGGCCCGCCAATGAGCAGTTTCAACGCATCCGCCATTGCGCTGAGATCGGCGCCGATGTTGATCACGTTGGCGACGAACAGAAACATCACGACAAGATAAAGCAGCGGGGCCGGATAGTGGCGGCTGAGATTGCCGGAGATGCCCTTGCCCGTGGTGCGACCGATGCGAGCGGCAATCTCCTGAATCGCCGCCATCAGCGGGAAGGTGAACAGCATGATCCAGCCGACATTCAAACCGAGTTGGGCGCCCGCCTGGCTGTAAGTTCCGATGCCGGACGGGTCGTCGTCGGAAGCGCCGGTGATGAAGCCCGGCCCAATTATGCGAAGGAATCGTTGGAAAGGACCCTTTGCCAGCGTGTTGCTTTGTTCCCGCTCGATCTGCGAACCGACTTCGGTCATCGCACGCTGTTCCCTGTCCGCTCGCTCGCGAAAGCCACGCTATCGGGGCATGGGAGAAAATCGGCGCGAGATAGACGGCAGTGCCTGGAAGGCTGTCCCGCATTAAATGAGCAATTACTAACGAGCGCATGTGATAATGGGGAAACAGGAGGTTCCACGGTAATCATCACGCTCGCACCCGCGATGGCGCCTCTCATCCACATTTGTTTATGTTTGTTTAACCAGCCCGAGTTCGAGCCACATAGACCTAAAGGTCCAGGATTTCGCGTCAGACCGGCAACGAAGTGGCCGGCGCTAAATCTAGCGCGGGTCGCGCGTCACGACCCCGCCGTGGCCAAGGCGGGGCCGATGGTCATCACTCGTTTCTGCGTCACCGAATGCCGAGGAAGCCAAGTATGGCGAGGATGATGACGATTGCTCCTACGAGCCAGATGATGTTGTTCATGTCGTCTCTCCTGTGAGTAGAAGACGCCTGGCCACCTTCGGCGGAGACCGCGTTTTATCTTGACGGCGACACGTTCGCCTTGGGTCAACGGGAGCAAGTTGCTTTAAGTTCCGGGGATGGGCCCGCGGTCCCGCGAGGCTTGGACCGAAGTCTTAGTGCCAGCCTCTCTTACCATTGGCCTAAGCAGGGCTTTCAAAGGTTTTATTGTCTTTGGGACAGCCATCCCGCGGCGCCCTCAGGCGCTCGGAAAAGCGGCCAGGCTACTGCCGCCTCAGCGCCTTATTGGAAACTAGCGTCGCAGCAAACCTGGCGAGAGCTTCGTTGTCACGCCGACCTTGGGCCATTTTTCACGCAGTCCTGATTACTGCGAAATAGGATGCGCTTGAACTTGTTCCCGGCCCCTCGCGATTTGTCTCGCCCGCTGCCGGCCGACACGACTGGTGAACAGGCCCACACGATCCGCTTCCGACGGCTGGTGGAAATCCAGTGCGAGCGGCGAGGGATTTGGCGGGACGAGTAGGAGCTAGTGAAGCGTGGGCTTAACAGGTTTGCCATTGGACGACCGCTCGATGTCGTCAAGGCCTTCCTGGAGTTCCAACGCAAGCCGGAAGATAGGATCAGGAACCAAAATCAAGTCATTCAAGCGCTGTGCGACTTGCGTCTCTGCGGCCGCTTGTGAATTAGGCGATTGCAACAACAGTTGCGACAGACGCTGGCGCTGCAACACGTGGATCTCTTCCAACAAACGCAGGAACTTCAACGCATCCGCCGTGGGCAGATGTCGGGCTCTCAATCGGGCTAACCGGCCACGCTGCAGTGCGACCTGCAGTTCGCCACTCTGGACATGACGTTGCGCCATGCTGATGTGATCACCGAGCACCATTGTCCATAACGCTGAAAATGGCACGTGGTTCCTTCGTCGTCGCCTGGGAAAAACCCTGCGGTCTGGCGCGACGGGGATAGGATGCCAGACAGATGGCCCGAGGGAAGCTTCTGGGAGTCTATTGAGGTGCAGCCGGTTGCCTCGGATCGCGCGCTGGAACATTCGAAAGCCTCAAAAAAGAGGGATCGCGAGGGCAGCATCCCACTCGATCATCCCTCATGCCGATGAAGCCTAAGCCAAAGCGAAGAACCTTCAAGCGTTCGAATCTCCGAGCGCTTGGGCGACGAAGCCCCGGGAAGCTAGAACAGCTCGTCAGAACCGAACGCACATCCTCGGGAGAGACAAATGTCTGCGGACCGAAGCTTGATAAAGCATCTGCAGCTATCAGTCCGCTTGCCGCCTCGGTTGCACTATTCTGCTGTCGACCCTTTCGGGCAAACGGGGATGCGTCGGTCCGGTGGCAGCGGTATCACCATCCTGCCTTGCGAACCGGCCATAGCGGTTTTGCGCCGGCGAAGAACACGACTGCGATCACGCATATCACCAGAAGGGCGGCGAAAGGTTTGCGATGATTTCGCCGATCTGCATCAGGTACTCCGCGCACAAAGCAACCCCCGCCGCATCGCAGATAGCGGTGGGTGTCTGTCTGCAAAAAACTGGCGATGAAAGGACACATGATTGCCAGTGGGGATTCAATGCAATCGCGGCGTGTTCGTTCGTTTCGGCCTTGGGACTGATGCGCAGCCAGATCGGACTCCGGTCGGAGTTGCTAAGGGGGAAGCAAATCGCACATTCTTCCGCTGCGTCGGCCGAATACCCCAAGTAGCCCAACAGCCGACGCCGCGTAGCGCCGGCTCGCTAAAAGCAAGAGCCGAATGCTACTCCGCCACCAAGACAAACCGGGCGCCCCCATGCACCCGCAGTGGTCCGCCCTTGTAAGGTGTCGCCTCCACTCGCTGCTCCTCTGCGTTTTCCCCTAGCGTAAGGAGGCTATGAAGCCCCGTGGTCTATCATATTCGATTTTCCTAAAGTTCTCGGAACCGTTTCCCTCTGCATGGTTTGAGTCCCGGTTTAGGGAGTCTTGAGTGCATGCGTAAAATGGACGGCCAACTCGCCTTCATCGAGTTCCAATCGCCCACATTAGTCGACAAGGCTCCCGTGGACGCCGATTGGCTGCACGAAATCAAATACGACGGCTACAGGACCCAGCTGGTGGTTGAGGGTGGAAAGGCGCGAGCATTCACACGGCGGGGCTACGACTGGTCACACCGGTATAAACGGATTGTTCAGGCGGCGGCGAACTTGCCGGTGAAATCAGCCATTCTCGATGGCGAAACCGTCGTCCTCGGCAAGAGTGGTCTGCCGGACTATCAAGCCCTTGAGCGGGAGCTAGGGAATCCGAACTCGCACAAGCTCATGTTCTTCGCGTTCGACCTTCTGCACCTCAACGGCCGCGATCTTCGACAGCAGCCGCTAATTAAGCGGAAAACCGCCCTACAGAACCTGCTGAAGGACACCGCACCCACGCTGACCTATGCCGAGCATCTGGAGGTAAGAGGCAAAGATGTGATCGACCATGCCTGCCGGATGGGCCTGGAGGGCATCGTCTCCAAGCGGGCGGATTCGCCTTACCGCTCCGGCGTCCAGACCAGCTGGCTCAAGGTCAAATGCATCAAGAGCGACACGTTTCCCATTGTCGCCTTCGTCGAAAAGCTCGGCGCACAACCCCGCCGTATCGCCTCGCTGTACATCGGCAGGCGGGAAGACGACCGGCTGCTCTATGCCGGGAAGGCGCAAAGCGGCTACACGCTGGACGCGGCGCGACGCGTCAGGGAGCGGCTTGACCCGCTGATCATCGCCAAGTCACCGCTGTCGGACCCGATCAAGAAGCCCAAGGCGACATGGGTTAAGCCAGAGATCGTGGCCGAGGTGCAGTTTAGTGGTGTGACGGACCGCGGCATCTTGCGTGAGGCGGTGTTCAAGGGATTGCGCGAGGATCTTCAAGCGATACCGGCCAAACCTCCGTCGCCCTCAAAGCGGCAGTCGGAAGCCCAACACGGCGTCCCTCGCGAGAACATCTTGCAGCTTTTGCCCGACGCTGTCGCGCCTTCCAAGGAAGAGCTGGCGAGCTACTGGCGGCGGGTCGCCGATCAGGCTCTCATCCATCTAGGTCGACGGCCTCTAAAGCTGGTCCGCCATGCCTTCGGCGCCACCTTCTATCACAAGGGACCATTGCCTCCGATACCGGCTTCTGTGCACCAGCTACGGGTTCAGAAGCGGGAGGGCGGCGAAGGTGTTCGGGTATGGATAGATGATCTCGATGGTCTGCTTGGCTTGCTCGATATGGATGCCGTCGAGCTTCATCCATGGAACGCAACTATTGACGATATCGAACACGCCGACCGCCTCATACTCGACCTAGACCCGGGCGACGGCATTGCATGGGGCGAGGTGGTCGAGGCCGCCTTGTCGCTACGCGGGATTTTGGAAGCGGCTGGGTTGGAGAGTTGGCCGAAGGTCACTGGCGGCAAAGGCATCCACCTGATGGCGCCGCTCGCCTCCAAGCTCACCCATGACAGAGCACGTCAACTGGCCAGATCGCTTGCGCAATGCCTCGTTGATGTCGATCCTGATCGATACCTGCTATCGGCTGACCCGGCGGCCCGAAAGGGCCGTGTCTTCCTTGACTACCTGCGCAACGGGCGAGGCAACACCGCCGTCGGGGCTTTTTCCCCCCGAGCGCGTCGCGGCTTTCCTATTGCCCGTCCAGTCACCTGGAAGCAGGTCGAGGCAGGCATCCGCCCGGACGTTTTCACGCTCGCGCACCCGTTCAAAGCTGTTCGTCGAAAAGCGGCGTAGGGCGTTCGAAGCCATCAGCCGGTATCCGCCCGCTTTCTTGCCTCGCGTTCGAGTGTCTTCCGATCGTTGCCGTGTTCTCTGATTAGCTCGCGAACCTGCTCTGGCGTGATACGATGCTGCTTCGCGAAATAGCGAACCTCATGATCCTCATCGGCTGACACACGGTCGCGATCTCGAGAACCACGCTTGCTCTTGTCGTCTGCCATTAGGATTTCTCCTGATCAGAGAGAACAACGCCCGACCTTGTATGTTCCCTGGCCCCTCCATTCACCCGGTCAAGGAGATCCGCTTGGAGCGCAATCCTTGGTGGGAACTCGGGCGTATCTCGGCTGGCTTTCATGTTTGCAGTGGTCGGGCTTTTGGTTTGCATAACATCTCCGAGTGTGATTGGTTTTTTCACCGTTGCATTGAAGTTAGGTCGCATGCCGATTTATCAAAAAGCCAAGGAAGCTGGTGTCTTTGATGCTTCCGAGGTCGCCTTGTTGGGGCGCGTCTTCGAGAAGTTGAAAATCGACGGCCAATCGCCTGAGCGACATGAAGCGCTCGCGTCTCGCGTCATAGCAAACTATCAGGCGGGGATTACAGACGAGGAAGAGCTGGTGTCTGCTTCCAAACTACCGCTGGGGCGCTGAGTCCACATCAGTTGGCTCGATGATTCTGCCTTTGGTCCCATTCCGCAGGGCTACGCGAGGGAGCCAGTGTGGTTGCGATCTGCCAAAATCAGCAAAAGGCTGTCGTTGGTGATGACACGCTTTCTGGCTGGCCGGAGGCTAGCAGAGTGTCATACCGCCTCGCGGGCAGTTCGCGCTTTCGTTCCTGCGTGATGTACTAACGAGCCGATCAGCAGACGGAGCTGTCGCAGGTCGCGGTCTCAAGCGTCTTGGCTGCTGAGCACGTCCACGCCGCGGCTTTTTATCCGAACCAGCTGTGCACCAGACCTATCTGCGACCGTGCTGACCCTCGCAGATTGCTCGGGTTAAAGGGGTTAGTTGGATTGGCTGAGACGGGTACCTGTCCCAAGACCTGCGTTGATGCCGTTTCGACCGCAGCGCCAATCCCGCTTGTGCCGCCCATCGTTGTGCCCAGCCCGGCTGTCACTATCAGAGATCCGGCGCGACAGAAATGTCCGGTGCTGGCGCGGACACTCTTCAGCAAATCCGTGGTCGGTTCCCGTTCGGAACAATGGGAACCGCTGCAGGGTTATCCGTCATGGCACTTCCAAAAGAAGGATGAGTACTCATGAAAAGACTAGTGTTGATTTTGGTGGCCACGTGCTCGGTGCTCGCCGGGCCGGCACTTGCAGCCTGTCCCAGCAATTCGGCTGGCACTGACCAGACCCGAACTGCCGGAATATCGAAGGATGGCACTCGCGCGCCGCTTCAGCCTCCGGCTCCGCAGGTCGACAAGAAGGCAGCTCAGAAGGACGGAAGCACCATGCCTCTGGCTTCCCAGGCAGGAGCTGGCAACAAGAATCTGGCGACCTCACAGCAGGACGTTGAAGCACAACAGCAAGGCGGCAAGACAGCCGCGGCCCAAGCTGATGAGAACTGCAAGACGAAATAGCTCGCATGTAGCTGCCTGGGCGCCTAAAGCGCGTCGCGCTGAACCGGTTTCAGGCGACGCCCTTTAGGTCGTCCTTGTTTGACGCATGTCGCCGTCCCAGAACCGCTGCACACGTCTGGGCGAAATTCATTGGCCTCGCTCACCATCAGGGCTGGCGGGCGGCCGCCGTAGCTTCCTCGTCAGTCTGATCGCGCATGGCCTCAAATAACGACAGCGCCAATTCCAGGTTGTCTGGATAGATCGCTAGAACCCAAGCCGCTGTGCCACCTGAAATTTTGGAGAGTTTCGACCAAATTTCAATGGCGCCAACAAGGCCGCATCCTCACGGTTCAGCCCAGCATCAACATTTTTTCGAACCGGTGAAACAATCCGCGTGAATGTCAGTTCTGGCGTCTGAACAAAGGCGCGCAGCAGCGCCAGGGCAGTCGGGCAGGAGAGCCAATCATGTCTTACATTTCCAGGAAGCGGCTGTGCATTGGCCTCCTCGCAGGAGTTTTGACGCTCTCGGCCGGCGGCTTTGCTCCGGTTTCAGCACAGGAAATCCCAAACGACTTCAGCGCTATCGTCCGCCAAAAGCTGCCGGCGGTGGTCGCCATCACGACCAGACAGATCATTCAGGACCAAACGGGCGTAAACGACTTTCTCGATCCCTTCGGCAGCCACGGACCGGTGCAGCCGCAGGTGCGAGAAGCGCTGGGCTCCGGTTTCGTCATCAGGCCCGACGGCTATATCGTCACCAACAACCATGTCGTCGCTGGCGCCACCGAGATTCACGTCGTGTTCTCCGACAAGGCGACGGCACCGGCTCGGCTTATTGGCCGGGACCAAGCAACCGACATCGCGGTCTTGAAAGTGGATCCCCGGCCCAGCATGACGACCACTGGCTGGGGTGACTCTGACGCAATGCAGCCGGGTGCCTGGACCATCGCGATCGGCAGTCCTTTCGGGCTCGGGGGAACCGTTACCGTCGGTGTTCTTTCCGCCCGCTCGCGCGACATTCAGGCCGGTCCTTACGACGATTTCCTGCAGACAGACGCTTCGATCAACAGAGGCAACTCCGGTGGCCCCCTGTTTAATGCGCGTGGCGAGGTGATCGGGGTCAACACCGCCATCGTCTCGCCGTCGGGCGGCAGCATAGGGATCGGCTTCGCCGTGCCCTCCCGCACTGCTCGCAGTATCGTCGATCAACTGATCAGCACTGGCCGGATCGAGCGTGGTTATATCGGAGTGCGGCTTCAGGAGGTCACGCCCTCGATCGCCGAGGCGCTCGGAATAGCCGGCACCAAGGGAGCGCTGGTTGCCTCGGTCGAGGCCGGCAGCCCGGCCCAGAAGGCGGGGATCCAGCCCGGTGACGTCATCACCCGGTACAACGGCAAGGACATTCAGGGGGTCCATGACCTGACGTTGGCGGCAGCGAACCAAAAGCCGGGATCAACAGCGACGCTGACCACGAGCCGAGGCGGCACGCAACAGGATTTGTCCCTCACCGTCGGTCAACGCAAGGACGAGGAGGTACAGACCGGTGCCGTTCCGAGCCAAGGGCCGGGGGACCAGCGCCTCGGACTGGCACTCAGCCCCATCCCGGACGAAGCGCGCCAGCAACTCGGTCTCCAGCCGGGTACCACCGGCGTGTTTGTCCAGGAGGTCGCGCCCAACAGTCTTGCCGCTGAGAGCGGTCTCAAGCCCGGCGATGTGATCGTCTCGGCAAATAACCTGACAGTTACCCAGCCTTCTGACGTCCGAGACGAGTGGGCGAAATCCCGTCGGCAGAACAAGCCGATCCTGTTCCGCATCGAGCGCCAGGGACAATCGCTTTTCGTGGCTGTCTCATCCTCTTGAGCGGCTGCGGCTGGCAATCCTGTTTTGCTGGGGTGTTACGACACAGGTGTATCTCCATCCTCGTGCCGGCGGCATCGCCACGGAGCGATTGTTCCCGGAACAAATTAGCGATCAGAAGGTTGGCGGTGACGACATGAAGGTGAAGGAGGATTGTGACGTCGCCGGTTGGCTTGAGGGCTGATTTTCGCTTTCAGGTGTCCCGCAGATGAAGGTAGCCCAGATCCCACCTCTGATTGAGTCGGTACCGCCAGGTTTTATGGTGAGACCCCCCAGCGTATAGTTTCCTATCTGACCGAAGAGCTGGTTCGACAGGATCAGAGGTGACGTTGTTTGCCAGCGGCGATTCAAGCACTTCGGCCGAACTGGTGCCGTGCTGCGATATTGCACTATGCCTGAACCTGAACGCCGAGAGCCGTATCCTTTCCACGTGACGACGCTGCACCTTATGTTTTATGGCTGGCCCCTTGCACTCGGGGTCTCTTGCCGCGCTCGATTGGAGCGCGCCATCCTGGGCAGAAGGTCGACGGGATGATCGTGTAATTTCCTCCAGATCGATGTAATGACGACCAACCCACACCTCGCCGCACGGAAGGTCTCTCCTGATTCCGCCGATCGAGATAACCCACGCAGGTCCGCTAGCGCCGCTTCTGCCGCGGCGACGTAGACTTCGAGCCGTGGGTCGGGCGCAAAGGTCCATGCATTCCTTCTCCCAGTCGGAACCAAAGCAGAAAATGACGGTTTGCTAATGGAAGGGACGACAATCGAGGATGCCGAGGAATGGTTGAACTTCTAAACTTGGAAATGGCGGTCGCCAGACAACGCGCCAAGCGAGCCGAAACCTCGCTCGAGCAGGCAGAAACCATGCTCAACGAAAATCACGGGCTTGCCATCAGCCTTGCGCTGTGTAGCCGGATACGAGCCGGGCAAGCGCGAGCGAAAGCTGCCAAACGGCGGATGCTGAAGATCGTCTCGACGCGTTAGGGGTTTGCCGCCATGACAATGCTGTTCGAGCCACTGAACTCTGACGGACACCTGCGCAGCCTGCTTTACCATGACGCCCGGCTGCAGATGCTTCATGATCGCGTGCTGAAGCGCTTCGACAAGGTCGAGAAAGCGGCCGATAAGGTTCAAGCGGCCGCGGAACTATTCGCTGAAGCTGCCCGACCCGCCGGCAGCACTCAAATGCTCGGCCTGTGAAGCCAGCTGGCATCACTCGTCACGACCTTGTGGCCCGACTGGCCAGCGTTCCCGCTCATGCATGGCTGCCGCCATCCGGGCGCGACCTGCTGTGCGAGGAAGGCGGCTCCCCAAAGCAGTCATTTCGGAGCATGCTGAGCCGATTGAGTGGCAACGCACGTGGCCGCAACTCGCGGACGACCGAAGGAAGCTCATTGAAGCCCCTGCTTGTACTCACCGCCGCCGTGCTGCTCGGCGGCTCTCGCAGCGCTGCTGCAACGTCATGCAGCGCCGTCGGGGATCAAGTCTGTTGCGAGGCGGCCGGTTCCTGAACAGCGCTGGTTGAAGAGGCTATCGCACTTGCCAACTCGTATTCTGTGAATGGCTTGTTGAGAATCTTCATCTCTCGAGCGCCCGGCAGTTCAGCGTAGCCTGTCGCGATTATGACGGGAACATTCGGCCACTTCTCCTTAATCGCATCGAACAGCTGTAGGCCCGTCATCTTCGGCATTGCATGGTCGGTAATGACGAGGTCGAATGGCTGTTCCTGCATCAGGTCAAGCGCTGCGGCCGCCGAATGCGCCTCTGCAACGGAATGCCCGAGTTCCTCGAGCATCGCAGCGGTGTTCAAGAGCACCAGCGCATCGTCATCCACCGCCAGAATATGCAGGGAAGTCGGCTCGACAGGCTCGTGACCGAGGACGACCTGCTCGCGCTCGAGCCCCAATGCCATTGTCGACACCGGTAGCCATAGTTCCGCAGTCGTCCCCGCTTCCTTGCGGCTCTTGAGGACAAGGCGTCCGCCTATCTGTTCCATCATGCCATGGACCATCGACAGACCAAGCCCTGTTCCCTTGCCTATGCCTTTTGTGGTGAAAAACGGCTCTGTCGCACGAGCTAGCGTTTCTTCGTCCATTCCCTCGCCGCTGTCGGCTATTGAAAGGCACACATAGTGGCCTGGCACCAAGCCAGCTTCGTGGCTTTGGCTGACGTGTTCTTCCCAAGCGGAGATCAAAATCGTCCCGCCCTGAGGCATCGCGTCCCTTGCGTTGACGCACAGATTAAGCAATGCCAATTCAATCTGGCTCTCATCTGCCATCACTTGGTCGAGCGAAAGCGGAAACTTGGTCTCTATGAGAGCCCGAGAACCAAGCGATTGCTCCAACAACTCCTGCATTCCCATTACCAGGCCGACTAGATCGATAGGTTTCGGATCGAGTTGCTGGCGCCGGGCAAAAGCCAGCATGCGCTGGGTCAACGACGCGCCCCGTTGAGCGCCGAGCACGGCATTATCGAGGAGGCGCAACATCTGGGGATCGTCAGGCAGCCGTTTGCGAAGCAACTCGAGACTGCCCAGGACGGCCATAAGCAGATTGTTGAAGTCATGCGCGACGCCGCCCGTCAGCTTGCCGACCGCGTCCATCTTCTGCGAGTGAACAAGCGCCTCGCGCGCCTGATCCAACGATTCTTGAGCTTTCTTACGCTCGGTGATGTCGCGCGTGATCTTGGCAAAGCCCAGGAGCGTGCCGTCCTCGTCGCGAATTGCGTCAATCACTACGTGCGACCAGAAGCGAGTGCCGTCCTTGCGTACGCGCCAACCCTCCCGTTCGACTCGCCCTTCGCGAGCGGCCGTTTCCAGCGCCGTTTGCGGGCTACCTTGGCCGCGATCTTCCGGGGTATAGAACTGCGAAAAGTGGTGGCCGATTATTTCGTCTGCCGAATAACCCTTGATGCGCTCAGCGCCGGAATTCCAGCTCGCTACTACTCCTTCAGGGTCAAGCATATAGATCGCATAGTCCGTCACGCCTTGAACGAGACGTTGAAACTGCTCCTGGCTTTTGCGGAGCTCCTCCTCGGCCTTCTTCCGCTCGGTAAGATCGCGGGTAACTTTGGCAAAACCGGTCAAATGGCCCTCAGGGCCGCGGATCGGATCAATGACTACATGAGCCCAGAACCGCGTCCCATCGCGGCGGACCTGCCAACCTTCGCTCTCAAACTTGCCATCGCGTGCTGATATTTCCAGAGCACGCGCAGGCAGACCAATAACCCGATCATCATCCGTATAAAAGCGTGAAAAATGTTGTCCGATGATCTCGCTGGAGGAATAGCCTTTGAACCGCTCGGCGCCTGCGTTCCAGCTTGTCACGATGCCCCCCGGATCCAGCATGTAGATCGCGTAGTCGGTGACCGCTTCGACGAGGATTCGATAACGATCCACGTCGTCCGTATCGATGGTACTTTGAACCATTCCCCCGTCCGACAGGTTGGAGTAGCTAAATGAAATGACCTTACGGGCCTTTGGTTCCAGAAAGGCTTAAGAGCTGTAATCGCGCGGGCTTCGTAACTCGTGCTCTCACACCTGCCCAGGCTCACACGTGCGGATTTCGAGCGGATTGCTTGTCTCGCCCAAGCGTTGCGGTTACAGAAGCAACTTGAAGCCTTTGTCAACAGCCTCTCCGCTGTCCGTCATCTTGGACAGGGGTCCCCATCTCTTGGATACGACACATCCATGGCAGAACGAAAGAAGCAGCCCCTTGTAAGTTCCGGTATCGCGGGCCTGGATGAAATCCTTCGCGGCGGACTGCCCGCTTCAAACTTTTATATCGTCCAAGGCGACCCCGGGGCTGGCAAAACAACCACGGCTTTGCAGTTTCTTCGCGCCGGGGTGGCTGCCGGAGAACGCTGCATCTATGTCAGTCTTTCGCAAACCGCTTCCGAGCTCCAAGCGATCGCGACTTCACATGGCTGGACCCTCGACGGAATTCGTGTCGAAGAACTCTCGGCTTCCGACACCCTGAGCGGAACGGCTGATCAGAGCATTTTCCAGACCGCCGATCTTCGATTGGATGAGACGCGCAAGGCGATCGAACAGGCCATCGAAGAACACAAACCAAACCGGCTCGTTTACGACTCCCTTCTTGAAATCCGGCTGATCACCGGCGACACACCGAGGTTTCGGCGCGAACTGATTGGCTTCAAGGCATTCCTTGCCAAGAGAGGCATTGTCGCGATGCTTCTCGATACTCAAACCAGCGGCGGCGATCACAACGGAGAAGAGATCGAGGGTATTGCCCATGGCGTGATCCGCCTTGATAAGTCTCTTGAGGACTATGGCGCCGTGCGGCGGCGTATCGAAGTCAGCAAAATGCGGGGCGTGCCCTATGCCGACGGCTACCATGACATGGCCATTCGGGAGGGCGAAGGCGTGGTCGTGTTTCCGAGAATCGTCCCGGGCCTGGTCGCCGAAGTTGCCAAACCGCAACTGATCAAATCCGGGGTCGACGCCCTCGACGAGATGTTCGGCGGAGGTCAGGAATCAGGAACGATAACGCTCGTTATTGGCCAGTCCGGGACTGGCAAGTCAACGATGTCGTCGCTTTACGCCACCGCTGCTCTTCAGCGAGGCGAGAGCGTTGCCCTTTTCCTATTCGAGGAGCGGCTGGAGACGTTCTTTCGCCGGTCCGAGGGCTTGGGAATGGACCTGCGGCAGTTCTACAAGGACGGTCAACTTGTGATCCACGATTTCAGCCCGAACGAGGTCTCGCCGGGCGAATTCGGGCAGATCGTGCAGCAAGTGGTGAGCCGAAACAACACGCGCGTTGTGGTCATTGACAGTTTCACCGGCTATCTCAATTCGCTTCCCCACCGCGAAAAAGCGGTGCTCGACATTCAGTCCCTGTTGAAGCATCTCGCGCGTGCGGACGTGCTGACCATGCTCATCGTCGCACAACATGGATTGCTCGGGCAGAATGTCGGGATCGATGTCGACGTTAGCTTTCTCGGCGACACCGTGCTTCTCCTTCGCATGGCCGAACATGAAGGCCGGCTGAGACGCAACATAACGGTCGTCAAGAAGCGTCACGGCCCGCACGACCTCGATGTTCGGGAGCTGTTCATTGCAAGCACCGGCGTTTCGGTCGTTGCCTATAATCCGCTGCCAGAGTCGTGAGTGACGCCGGGCATAACGGCTTGGGAACACTCGATTGGGTGCTCATTTTGGCGCCGTACCGCAAGGATGCCTCTTATACGGCTTCCCTGCTGCAAGAGCGCGGTGTTCGGGCCAAAGCTGCTAACCACGCAGATCTGGAAGACCTGCTTGCCGAATCTCCGGGAGTGCTTGTCGTCACCCACGAAGCGCTCGATGCAGCGGCGGTCGCCGCAGTAGGTAGATTCCTTCAACAGCAGCCGAACTGGTCGGAAATTCCCATCGTCGTCCTGCTTGACCGACGCGCATCACAATCGCGCATCCAGACAGCCCTGAGTGCTGCCTGGCCACGTTCACGCCAGATTTTCTATCAACGTCCTGTGGCGACACTGGAACTGATAAGCGGCATCCAGTCCGCACTCCTCACCAGAGCTCGCCAGCGTGACGTGCGAGATCACCTTGAACGGGAGGCGGAGCTGCGTCATGAGCTCAATCATCGGGTCAAAAACATCCTGGCGACCGTCGTGTCGATCTTTGATATGACGCGTCGCAGCGCAACCTCGGCAGATGGCCTTGCAGAAGACTTCAAGGGACGATTGAAAGCCCTGTCGAATGTTCATTCCGCAGTCTTTGCTGCGGGCGGCGAGACAGTGCCTCTACTGGACGTTGCGAACTCGATTCTCGCGCCCTACAACTCCGCAGGACGAAGCGGCATCACCATTGAAGGTCCAGACATACTGCTTTCGCGCGAGGCCGGCACAACCCTCGCCCTGTGCCTTCACGAGCTTGCGACGAATGCCATCAAATATGGCAGTTTGTCTCAGGCGGAAGGTACGCTTCATTTGGACTGGAAGATCGCGTCGAACTCGGAACGAACGCTCACGCTAAGTTGGACGGAATCGGGGGGGCCGCCGGTCGTCGAGCCTTCCCGCGTAGGGTACGGCACACGGTATGTGCGCGCCGCGTTGACCAGCCTGTTTGGAGAGGCCCCTGATCTTGTCTTCGCGCAGGACGGCCTGCGTTTCTCGATCAGCGGTCTACTTTCCCGTCTCGCTCCTGGATTTACAGAGTAGCCGCAACAACACGGCAGCGTGCCGCATCGGCTTCAATCGGTTTTGCCAGTGGCGGTTTCGTATGTCGGAACGTCGGTGGGACGGTGGCGGTCGCTTAGATTGTGGCGCGGAGAGCGAAAAAGAAGCGCTTGGCGTTTGTTGATCACGGACGATCAGCGGACGTTCTTCTAGTAAGATAGGTTCTTTAGCGACACTTCCCACGACCGCGGTGATTGCACAGGATGCGACGCGGCCGCTCGCCAGCTTCTGCCGCTCCGATGGATCGCAATCACTGATGAAACCTTCTGGTTGGTCGATAGTTAATCCTGCTGGCGGAGGATTTTCACCTATGACGAGAGTGCGAGAGAGTGGCGGCAACAGGCCTGCCAGGAAGCCCCGCAGTCGACCGCTGAAGGGTGAGGACGCCGAGGTTAAGCACGTCGTTGAAACCCATGATGTTTCGGAGAACCAGGCAAGAGAGCTAGTGCGGCGTCATGGCAGCGACTGGCGCAAGATCGACGAGGTCGCCAAGTCCTTCAAGGATAAGTGAAGTGCCGGACGAGTCGAGTTCCGCCCGGGACGCTCAACCACCTTACTGGCTGACCTGTTTGTCTTACAGTGCGGGCTCTTCCTGGCCACTACACCCCCTCACTTATGACTGGGCCCTCCGGCCTCGACCACGTAGAGTTCTAGATAAGGCCGGTCGACGCAAACGCCGGTCTGGATAGCCTAGGTCACGAATGCCTTCCTCGCTGCTTCGGTCGACCCACGGCCATCATAGGCTGGGCAGCAAGCTCGCTGGCAGGGCTATGCAGGCTACCGCGCCTTTCGAACGGCCATTCCTTCAGGAATTCGATCGCGTCCATGGCGCAGCGTATTTTCCTCACGCCGAATGGCGCGTCATCGACGACAACGGGCTCTGGGAATGCATCGGTATTGCGCTATGTCCTGCTTTGGATGCAGCCAGTGATGGAGTAATGCCGCCTTCTCGATCGCAAATTTCGATGTTGCCGGAATAGGCCGATTGGGACCCGGGCTTGGAAAACCCTTGGGCTCATCGTTCGTCCGTTTTATCCGCCGCTCAGCGGCAGTGCCGCCTAAGCGTTGCGCGAAGCCGAGCATGTAGACCGAAATATTGGAAGCATGCCCTTCAACGTCAGAGGCGGCTAGTGGACGCTGAGAACGGGTGCAGCACATGCTGGCCGGCCGCCACCTGCGGCTGTTGATTGGGCGCCTATACGAGAGTACGCGGATTTCCTAACTCACCGCCCCGTCCTCGCCTTTGACGGACTCTCCTGCGTG
The DNA here is from genome assembly GCF_055811115.1 of Mesorhizobium sp. WSM4832. NCBI lineage: Bacteria > Pseudomonadati > Pseudomonadota > Alphaproteobacteria > Hyphomicrobiales > Phyllobacteriaceae > Mesorhizobium > Mesorhizobium sp. WSM4832. The sequence continues at coordinate 34,059 of NZ_JBVVQH010000026.1, forward strand.
GCAATGCTGTGCCCGTGGCTTAAAGGGCAGGCACAGGAGAACGGCAGAGGGTTGGATGGCGCAACAGATAGTCCGGCTGAAATCGAACCAAGTGACATATGTCTGGCGAGAACCTTGGACGTCCTCAATCGTTCGCCATTGTACCCTTTGCTTGCCACCGCGATTAGTCAGAATCATAGCTGCGTCTAAATAGTACATACACGCACCATACCGCCAGGGCGGCGTCTGCGGCCGGCTCACAAAACGGGTTCGACGACATTCACCGGCGGCCTATCGCAGGAACAAAGGTGAGCCCTCCCGGTTGGGGAACTCTCATGACCGGAGCAAAGGAGACGTGAGGCAGGCTGCTAGCGAAGTCGTGAATAACCAAGCTGCCGAAGCGGTCACATTCGATAGTTTTTCATGGCGTGATTCGAATCATCTTCGCACTGGGAAAGGATGGCGTGTCGATCTCTTGCGCGCGACAGCCCGTGACGATCATATCGGCGGAGCTTTCCCGAAGTCCTCTCGTAGGTAGCCGTTCCCACTGGCCAGAGCACGGGAACTGGGGCGTTTGTGTGCTTGGGTTCCTTGGCTGATGAACAGCGATCCTCTCATTCCGCTCGCGAACGCCATCCGAGAGCGCAATGCCGTGCTTTTCGTCGGGGCTGGCGTTTCAATGAGCGTGGGGCTCCCCTCGTGGGAGAAGCTGATTCAGCGAATGGCGAGCGAACTAGGCCTGGCAGGGGACCTCGTAAACCAGCGAGGGCGTTTCCAGACCTTGGCCGAGTACTATCGTATCAAACATGGCAGCATCGGGCCGCTGCGCAGTTGGATGGACAGACACTGGACGATAACGCGAGATAAGATCCGAAAATCCGAATTGCACCGTCTGATCGTCGCGCTGGATTTTCCTGTGGTCTACACTACCAACTACGATCGAAACCTGGAGGTCGCTTTTGAGATACACGGTCGAGAGTACGTGAAAGTAGCAAATGCTCGAGACGTTTCGAAGGCTCGCCGGGACGTTGCCTGTATCGTGAAGTTCCATGGCGATTTCGATGACGATTCCTCTCTCGTTCTGACAGAAACGGATTATCTTGATAGACTGTCATTCGACTCGCCACTCGATGTTCGGTTTCGCTCAGACGCATTGGGCAGCACGGTTCTGTTCGTCGGCTACAGCCTCTCGGATCTGAACATCAGACTGCTGCTGCATCGGCTCTGGCAGACGTGGAATCGATCAGGTTACGAGGCGGACCGGCCCCCGTCGTTCATTTTTATGGCGAGACGTGACCCTGTCGAAGAGGCAGTTCTGGGTCGCTGGGGAATCACGGTTTTGGCCGGCGACGATGAGGATCCCGAAAACGACCTCGTAAGCTTTCTCACTCGGTTGGCCTCTCTTGTCAGCGGCCAAACCGGCTAATATTGCCGGGTGATCGCGGATCCAAGCGGTCGACGAAATGGCTGCTGGCGACGTGGAGGAGTCGCTGACCGTCTGCGTCCAAGACGCGGCCAGCAGCCCGGCCTATTCTGCAACTCTCTCAGTCTCGCCGTCGCTTGCCTGGAACGGGCAGCAGGAATCAGGCGGCCAGCACCGATCCTTAAGCTGTAGGAACATCAGAGCTCGCTTACGGTTGTTGGAGAAGTTCTGCACACCGGGAGTCGTGGCCGTGCTGGCATTGGCGTTAGTTTATTTTTCAGGGCTGACTGGCCATGACATCTTAGGCGCGATTGTGTCCTTTGGGGCGGGGCTACTTCTCTACAATGTCTTGCGTGAGGACTGGCCAGGCCGATAAGCGGGGTCCGCCCGTGCAGGCAGGCTTCGCGGCAATCGGCAACCCAAGCCCCTACCCGAATTTTTCCCATCGCCATGCCCAAGCAGGCTTATTTGTTAAGCCCGTTCGCCATGTCCAGGTGGTGCTGCAGATGCGGAAGAGTCGCCGCCGCCCAGGCCTTCAAGTCGGCCTGTTCGCCACCCTCGCTGTAGCGCTTGAAGAGATCGACTGCATTCTTGTGGGCATCGACCTGATCGGAATGGTACTGCTTGATAAAGTCGTTGCCCTGCAATGCCTTCAAATCGTTCAGGATCGACTGCTGCTTGTCGGTCATGGCGGTCGGAAGCGTGGCCTTTACCTTTCCGCTCGTCACGAAGCCTTTCAAATCGGCTGTGGTCTTCTCGTGGTCGGCGACCATCTGCTTGGCAAAGGCCTTCGTCGCATCGTCGGACCGTTCAAGCGCCAGCTTGCTGGACTCGATCTCGAACATGTCGCCGGTGGCTGCTTCGGTGACGAAGTCCGGCGTCGATGGCGCAACGCCGAGAACCGAATTCACGCCGGTTTTTTCCGTGGTCGAGGTAGATTGGGCAAAGGCCGGCGATGCAAGCACAACCGTGGCGATCACTAGGGCAAATTTTTTCATTGACTTGTCTCCTTGTGGTTTCCCAACCGAAGCCGTCCCTGTTTGTTCCCGGTCTCGAGTCGAATCCGTGCGCCTGGTGGGCATTCCTCGGCGCGACGTTGGCTCAGACGGGTCATGATCTATACGAAACCGAGACGAGCCACCCTTGGCAGCTGCAGTCCACCTCTGCGGAATCCTTCCTGATGCTGGCGTCGGCACTGTTCCCACATCGTCGATGAGCCGATATCGCCGTCCCTATCGGGATAATTGCGGGCGCCGGAGCTTGCCTCTTTGAGCGCGCTGCCCAAGGGCAAATGAGAACTCGCTAAAAAGCTGCTCGTACAAGGGAACATAGGCGCCGGCGCGACGTTCGGACTCGCATCGAGGAGGTTACGCCATGAACAGTGTCATCTATCTCATCGGTCTGATCGTCGTTGTGCTCGCGGTGCTTTCCTTTCTCGGTTTTCACTAGGAGGCAGCATGCAGCGCGAGAACGATCGGGGCCGCGAGCCCACCGACTTTGCCAAGCCAAAGGACGAGGTTTCTGACCGGATCCAGCAAGAAACCCAAAGCGCCGGCCAAGCGCTCCACGATACCCGCGACGAGGTCGCCCGCAGGGCCGGAGGGTATGCGGCCGAAGCCGAGCAGGCCGTCGCCGAAAAGGCTGAGCAGACGCAGCGCGATATCGGATCGAGCCTGTCCGCGCTCGGCGGCGCCCTGCGCGCCGCGAGCGATCACTTGGCCGACAGCGACCAGAGGGCGGCCTCGAAATTCATGGAGGAGGCTGCTAGCGGGCTGGAACGGCTGTCCTCTTCGTTGAAGGAGAAGCCATTCGGACAGGTGCTTGAAGACATTCAGTCCTTTGGCCGCCAGAATCCTGGAGCGCTTCTTGCCGGTTCGGTTCTGGCGGGATTGGCGCTTGGCCGCTTCATAAAGGCGTCGCCACCCGGCACGCGCCGCCCCACGCAGGACGCTGCCACGCGCGAAGATTCGCGCCAAACCGGCATGGGAGTGAGCGCGCGTCGGGATAAAGCTCCAACCAACTGGGGCTCCGACGGCGGCATACCGGGGAAGGCAGCGGAGCTGAAGAAATGAGTACTCAAGATAATCCAAGCCTTGGCACACTGGTCGCCGATCTGGCGCAGCAGGTGAGCACGCTCGTGCAAACGGAGGCGAGGCTCTTAAGAGCGGAGATCTCGGAGAACGCGACCAAGGCTGGCGCGGGCGCCGTTGAAGTGCTCGGCGGCGCGATATGCCTACTCGCAGCGCTGCTGGTTTTGTTGCAGGCGCTCGTCATCGCCCTGGCGCGCCTTGGTCTGGGCGCCGGGTGGTCCGCTTTACTCGTCGGAGTGGTCGTTGCCATGCTGGGCGTGATTCTGTTGCGGACCGGCATGGCGAGCATGGCGCCTTCCGAGCTCGCGCCGGACCGCACACAAGAACAGCTCAAGCGTGACGTGAACGTGATCAAGGAACAAGCGAGATGACCGAGAAATCCGCAACCGAGCTCGAACGCAAGGCCGAAGCCACGCGCGCCAGGGTGTTGGCGACCGCCGACTCCATTCGCGACAAGATGACCCCGGGGCAGCTCTTTGACGAGTTCACGGGGCTTTTCAGAGGCGGCGTGGGCTCCGACATGCTTCACAACCTGAAGGCCCAGGTGCGGGACAATCCCCTGCCGCTGACGGTGATCGGCACGGGCCTGGCCTGGTTGATGTTGGGCAGCGGCGCTTCCGCTAGCCCTGTTGGTACCGATGGTGTGACGCGGCGCGGTCCTGGCCTCGATCATGGAGCATTCGGCGTTGGAATGGGTTCCTCGGATGCGGCCAGCGGAGCGGCCGGGACTGTGTCGGGAATGGCAAGCGAAGCAGCCGCGACGGTGTCGAACACGGCAAGCAGCGCGGCCGACACACTGGCGAGCTCGGCGGCAGCTGCCGCCAATACGGCGACGAGCGCCAGCCGGTCGGCGCATAGTCTGCTCCAAGACCAGCCTCTCGCCGCAGCCGCTATCGGCCTCGCCGTCGGAGCCGCGATCGGCGCCATGTTGCCCCACACTGAGGTGGAGGATGAGCGATTGGGCGGCTATCGCGAGAGACTTAGCGACAGTGCCGAAGACACTTTGAAAGAAGGCCTCGACACTGCAAAGCAAGTCGCTGTCGAAGCCTACCAGACGGCAACCGACGAAGCCGCACGGCAGGCGCCGAGCGAGGGCACCCTGGCTGACAAAGTCAGCGGCGTCGTCAAAGCCGCGGCCGACAAGACCGACGAATCGGTGCGCGAGAAGCTCTCCGATTCCGACCCGTGGTCGTCCCGGAAATCGTAGTCGCTTTTCAACCCGTCAGGGAACAATGCGCGCCGCCCTTGGTTCGGGCGACGTCAGACCAATGAGAGATTAAAATGGCTGAATCGCGCGAATGGCTTATCCAATGGTTGAGGGACGCTCACGCAATGGAGGAACAGGCCGAGACGATGCTATCGGGCCAATTGAGCCGGATAGATAATTACCCGGAACTCCGCGAGCGAATTCGCAGCCATCTGGAAGAAACGAAAGAGCAGGGCAGGCGGCTGAAGACCTGCCTGGATGGCCTAGGTGAAGGATCGTCCATGCTGAAGGACGCAGGCGGCAAGCTGATCGCTACGGCGCAGTCGATCAGCGGCGTGTTCGCCGGCGACGAGGTCATGAAAGGCTCTTTGGCGAGCTACACGTTCGAGCATATGGAAATCGCTTCCTACACGATCCTCATCGTTGCCGCCAATGCCGCCGGCGAGGCCGAGATTGCCCGCGCGTGCGAACAGAACCTGCGCGAAGAGCAGGCCATGGCCGAGTGGCTGAAGAGCAATCTGCCGCAGGTCGCCCAGACATTCCTGAAGCGGGCGGATGCCGACAGCGACAGGGCTAAGCGCTGACGTGGCGATTACCGGCGCGGTTCACCGTTTCACGCGCGCGGCGAACCGCATTATTTTCACGCAAGTTAAGACGAAAACTGCTCACTGCTTTCCTCGAATTGCTCCAGCGAGCGGCCGTCTGCTTTGATCCCGGCACCGAAGCTGCGGGTGCAAAAGCGGGAAGGAGGTGAAGGTGTTCGGGTATGGCTAGAGGATCTCGACGGTCTGCTTGGCTTGGTCGAGAAGGATGACCGGAGTCTGGTGTCGCCAGCGTCATCCAGGAAAACGTCGGGCGAGATCGCGATCAAGTTGCCCGCTACGGCGGCGAAGAGTTCTGGGTGCTCCTGCCTGCGGTGAATGCGGACGAGATAAGACGCAGTCCTCAAGGCTGGCATAGGACGGGCTTTGCTCAATCAGAAAGCTGTTCCACCCCTTGTTGATTGAGGAGAGTTGCCAGCCCGGTAATGATCTGTGGCATCACGAACGGCTTGGTTATCATGAGGCTATTTGGCACCCCGAGTGAGGGCCAGTCCTCCGCACCATCGCCGCTCATGTAAATGACCGGCAAAGTGGGATTGGCACCCCTCAAGTGCCGGGCCACGTCCCACCCGGTTGGGCCGTCTCCAAGCCTGATGTCCGTCAACAGAGCCGCAATGCGCGCCGGGTCGCGATCAAAGGCCGCAATGGCTTCGACGCCACTATAAAAGGCGATCACCTCGAACTCGGCCTCGCGCAGGGAGTTTTCGATGTCTAAAAGGAGGATGCTCTCATCCTCCACGATCATGACAGAGCCCGACGGCATCGGAAGCCTACTTCGTAAAGTGAGTTCCCCGACCGCGGAACGGTCGCAGGCTCCGAATGTTCCGAACCGTATAACATTTGTTAACAGGGCAGCAGCATCTCCTTCTCCTCGGCCGTAGCCGCGAACAGCAGCCTAAAGGGGTCGGTCAGCATTTTGCCATCCAGCGCAGACAGACGTGCCTCGGCCGCCAGCCGCCACTTGAGGCCACGTGGGCCACTTCAGGAGCTCCGCTGCTGCGGCGTCAACACCGGTGACGCCGAGGCGAGTCCCGGCGGTCGGTCTTCACATAAAACCGGAGAGTTGAACCAATGGTGGGGCATTACGCTTCTCGAACCTCAAAGGCGATGAACAGCCCCCACTTGGTGGCCACATCAACAATTATTTCGACCAGCTGGCAGTCAGTCTCACGAAGATGAGGGCCGCGTTCGCGCACCATTGTAATGGTCGCCTTCACGGAAATTATCTCACCGGCTTGACAGCCCTTGATGGCTTCATAAACCAGCTCATTAGCGGGTTACTCAGGCCGTGGAGGCGGCTGAATATCCATCCCTTCCTCCCAAAGAGACAGAACTTCACATCACATTCTTTGGTGCACTCTGTTGGAAAAGCAAGAGCCGGAATCATACAAAGCTGGAGGTTGAATGAGCCCGCCCTTTCATGTCGAGAACGTTCAGAGGTCCACCAGATCGTATGCATACGCTCTGTCGAGCGCTCCTGCCGGTCGACCCCATGCGTCGGCAGGCTTCCCGGTGGCCATCTCGAGGACCGTCCAGGTCCCGTCAGGGTCTTGCCTTAGATCGAAGCGCTGTTGGTCCATAGAGAATTACTGTGGTCTGCTCGGCGGCGCGCACCTGCTCCCGCCGTTCAAGCTCTTCCAGCAGCTGAACGTGGTTCGGTGGCAGAACTGGGTCTACCTTCAGGTACTCGTGGTGCTGTAAACGTTTTCGATTGCTTCCGAACGGATCAGCTCTCGGAAGGCTCGACTTGATTCATGAGCCATAAGGATCCCTAACCCTCGCGCGACAACCTGCGAAGGACGAAAGGGTTCCCTTAATGGGTCCGAACGTTAGGGCGCGGCCGTCCTTAGCGCGACGGTGCGAAGCAGTTCCTCGCCGCGCAGCCCGCTTTGGTAATACGTGATCACGACTTCGGCCACTGCCTCGGCTTTATCGCTTTGGCGGACGATCCCGTATTGGGCGCAGATTTGATCGAAGACGTTCTGGAGAGCCGATAGCTCATCAGGTTGAAACACTCCGCCATTCCCGGCGATGCGCACTATTGGCATTGACCCATAACCCCAAGGTTTGAGAACCACTGCCCCTCGAATTTTCGATAGGAATTTCGTCTGTTCGGAGTCAACTAAAAAATCGATCCATCGGCCTCAGGGTCGGTGGATGACAAGGCGCGGATTGCGGAGCCGTTGGAGTCCAACGCAATCATTTCCGAGATCGCCCGTTGGGTGGTCTTAGGTCGCAGCAGGCTGCTTCGGTGCAGCATGACGATCCCAATTGATCACGATCCTCGGACAAGTTGCCGAACGTCTGCCATATTTGGGGCAGAGGCTGGGGCATTCGGGAGAACTCCAGTGCCATCACTCACTCTAGCAGTCGACATTGCAGACACGATAGCAGCGGCAAAAAAGCGGCAATCGTCGTTTGACGTAAAGTCTAAGGCAGAGGAACTGGCGAAGGCTCACCCCAGCGCCGAGGTCAGCGTCGGCGACGTCACGGATGTTCTACAAGCCGAGAGTTTAGCCGCTGGCATCGTAGCGAAATCAAAGCCGGGCCATTAGAGGGCCGACTGCACCGCTTCTGGTTATTTTAAGACTTCCTTGCCTGCGTGCGCGCCCCATTCAGAGTCGATCAGTGGTTCATTCGGAGGCTGAATCAGACTCTGTTTGAGAATGAAAGTCTCGGTTGGAAACGACGCATAAGCCGTCCGTAGCTTCGCGACTGGGTTTATACCTTGGTAGCCTGACCGGAGGAGACAAATGTCCGACCAATCTCGAATAGAGCCTGGTTCGTGCTTCTGCGGAAAGATCGCGCTGGAAGCGCGAGGCGAGCCTTTCTGGATCAATTATGATCATGATGATGATTGCCGCAAAGCGATTGGAAGCCCGCTAACTGTCTGGATTGGCTATCGATTAGACCAAATTGTGTTCACCCGAGGGACACCCAAGACGTTCAGTAAAACACCAGGCGTCACGCGCACATTCTGCCAGGATTGCGGTTCGTCGATCAGCTATTCTGATGAGGGTCTGCTCGACGAATGCTGGCTTACCATTGGTTTTATGGACCATCCTGAACGGTTTGAACCCCAAGTCCACGCATTCTGGTCGATGAAGCTGCCGTGGATGCAATTTGCCGACAATTTACCGCGTGTTGACCGCTATAGCCGTGAGCGAGACCTGAAGATAGGTTTTCCGGACCAGCGGAGATAACCGCCCAGATCTGACGAGCCACTTCGCAGCCAACGCGGCCATCAATGACACATCTAACGCCAGTGTTGCCCCAGGGTTACAGCGCGGCGTCGGGGTTTAGTCCTACAAGGTCTTTGCGGAGGGTTGCCTGGACACGGCGGACCATCTGGAAACCAGGGGCGCAGACAGGGCCCGTCGACTTCAGTCGGCGGGCTTTTTTCCGCTGATCCGGCGGGTGGTTCTTCGGGCTGCGGAAAATTGAGAGCATCTCCTGGGGGTACCTTTGTCGCAATCTACCATGCGAGAAGATGGGTGCTGTTGCCCCCACCCCAAGGCGCGCGACGTGAGTGGATCGCTTGAACCTTCCTAGTTTGGCGATTGCAAACGGCGACGACCTCCTCATAAGTGCGGCGGTCCTCGCCCATGCGCTAAAGCTCACAACGAAAACGACGTCGCCCGTGCCAAAGAGCTTGTCGTGGACATCTCGCAATTAATACAGCGCCGCAAATTTCAAACTGAAACATGGAAACGGGTGATGCTTAACAACCAACGATGGCACTGGCCAATTTGCAGCGTTTGAGGACCAACCGGGGGGTACCCATGAAGAAGATTGACGAGAAACTGTACTTGTTCGCAAGGCAAAGCTTTCGGCCATCGTCGCGGGGCCATTGCGTAGCCAACAACGATCTCTGGATTTAGGAGCCCCTCGTCCATGTCGACGGGCTTTTTTGTCGGAACAACGTGGGCACGAGGCAGTTCGGGGGGAGCGGCTTCCTGCTTTCCCTCCCAAGACGCCGCAATCGGAGTGCCGGTGCTCTGAAACAGGCCCGCCTGAGCCCGGGCGGGCCTGTTTCGTCTCAATCGTCCTGCTGTAGCGGGTCGTGCATTGCCACATCACCTGGCCCAGGTCCGCTTTCTCGACCATGTGCCCGCACACTTGGCACCGATAGGTTGGCTTTTCGGACAGCGCGCCGGCCCCGGGTGCGGCTTGCCGATGAAGGGCGGCCCGAGATCGGAGAGCTTCGTCACCGGCTCGAGAGTGCCTTGGCGCCTGTTTGGCACCGGCGACGGCCACGACTGGGCGCTGATTGGCGCCGGCGTGTTCGAAGCCGGCGCAGCAGCCCGGCGAGGATGATGCCGAAGACGGCTTGAGGTTGCACTGGAATCTGATCAATGTGATCTTCTGTCACGAGTGCCACGGCGCCAGCCGCGAGGATCGTAACCTGCAGTGCATCAATCACGCCTCGGTATCGCGATGGACGAGCGTCGGCGGCGCGGTGAAGGGAGTCTGGGCGAAATACTCCAGCTCGTACTCCTCATCCGTCGACACCCGGTCACGGTCGCGGAAGTGGCGCTTGCTCCTGTCATCTGCCATTTCATTCCTCCTGGCTTGTAGGTCCGCAACGCACGGCCGACCTCTTTGTTTCAGCGCGGAAACCGGCGCGGGGAAAAGAGCGGTTAATATCAACAGGCCTCACTCGAGGACAAACTTCCGACCGATGGCAAGCTTTGTCAGCCATCTTCCTTCTGAGGCAATCCGTCGGTCAGGTCGTAAAAGTCTGATTTCGAGCCGACAAAGATGTGCTGCCTAAGACCAAGACCGGTCGGCGGGTAGGGTGTCAGCCGCGACAAAGGTCTCAACGCTTGGCGCGGCTCTCCAGAACAGATTGCCGTCGCAGCGGGAGCAGAAACCACGCTGCTCGTTTTGATATGACTGGTACCATCTCAAGGTCTCCTTGGCCTGCATCTTCAGATCTCCCGTCTTGCAGGCCGCCATCGCAGCAAAATTGCCGCTGGTCCGCGCACACTCGAGCAGTGACAGGCAATCGGCTGGGCCAGTTCGCCGGTTACTTCGGAACGAACGCCCCCACAGCGACAACATCCTGATGCCCCATGGTCGGAGAGCTTGGTCATGTCGGCCTATCCACGAGTGGTGTCTTGCGTCGGTGGCGCACCAGCCGAACGACATCGGCGTTTACGGTTACCGGGGCGCCTGGGTTGATCGTCACCTTGCTCTCACCGACGCGGCTGACATCGCCTCTAAGCTCGATCTCCTGGCCGTGCGTCATTATTGACGTCCGATCGACGATAGAGTGCGGCTGGCCGTATGACGGGATCGACACGCTCACCCGGTCCTCTGTGACCCGCCTGCGCACTTTCGCTGTGACGGCGACCTCGTCGCCAATGTTGATGCTGGCCCTTTGCGAAGCGGATTTAACCCCGAACAGCCGAGTTGGTTCTCAAGCAATTGCTAATGGAACAATCGACCAACCAATCGGTTTAGGTCGCGCGGCACGGTTGCTCGGCATCTCTCACCGGCCGCTATCGGAGTTCGCTCCATTTGCTCCGAGAGACAGGCCTGCCTGGTTAAGGCCCCCGGGCGGGCCTGTTCCGTTTCGGTCGTTCAACTCGGGGCGGAAGTCCGATAGCCCGCCGCAGATGTGCCACCATCACCGCAGGGGGCTAAGATGGCCGTCGCCTTCTCGTGCCGGTCGACCGGCATGGTGGGTTGCGCCTTCCAGGTTTTCGGCAATTCAATGTGAGGGTAGTGATCCCCGAGAGCGTACTGGAAAACACCCGTGGTAACCGTTGATTCAACCTTTGATGGTAAATATAACGGGAAGGTGGCGGCTCCGACAGTGCGGTAGGGGTACTGAATGCCGAAGCCGCCTGCGTGGCCAAGGTATTGGGGACCCTGTGACCGCGCTGTCTCAGAATAGGACAGCGCGGTCAACGATTGGTTAAATTTTACGTGATTCGACGATAACTCCGTGGCCATTTCGTCTGGCACGGCTGCTCGTCACAGCGGCTAGAATAGTGTTCCTGGTTCGGATAATTGCCCTGGCAATCGCCAGATCAGTCTCGCCAAGCTTGTCGGCTGCGACCAGCCGGCGCAGCAACCGCGCAACTTCGCCGCGGCACCAGCCGGCCAGTATGCAGTGGACAATAGCTGAAAGCCATGGAGCATGACTGTCCGACAATCGGCGCTCTTATCATGCGTTGCCCTCCACTGTGCTTTCCTGGCCGGCGCATAAGGCACAGGGCATGTAGGCGTTCGTCATGAGCCAGTCACACACGATTGTCCTCGCAGAAGGTCTTCGAAACTCCCTCTTGTCGGCAATACCCGACGGTGCGTCCTCAACGTTCGGATTGAGCAACGCCCGCAACATTCCTCAGGATCGGCGCGCCCTTCGGAGCATGATCTGAAGATCTGCCTGCAATATCTCCGCGATTTAACCAGCTGCACTTTCAAGATCAGTGGCTATGCTGTCACGCGTCACCGTTTCAGTTCTCCACCGCAGGAACTTCTCTCCTTCGGCCCAACGCTCAAAGCAGAACCAGTACGGCACCTGCTTTGGCCTGGCGAAACTCAGCCGGCGTCCTTGCGGCATTCATGATGCTCACAAGCGTGAATCTGGACGCCCGGGGCGCCCTCCGAGACATCACCAACCGGTTTTCTCCGCAGTGATTTCGAGGCCGGGCAAACAGCCGCATCCGCTTGGCAAAGGGCGATCGAGCCTGGAACTCGTCGCCGCCACCGCTATTTGACCGGCTGATGGATAATTCGAGGGTGGTGCGATATCTGGCACGGAATTTCCCGGCCGTTTTGAAGAGTTTCATAATTTGACGCCGCACAAATAGGTGGCGATTGCTCGCAAAATTGAAGCCCGGCGATTGCATCATCGGGTACGCCCTCCGGCCGAGCAGGCGGCGGGGGCGCCGAATCGCGCTCCCGCCGCGAGGCGACCGTCAGTCGAGCACTTTGACAATAGTATGGGTTTCGGGGTCGACGACTACGGTCCGGTTGTCGATCACCGTATATTCATACTTCACGTTGGGTACTTTATGGAGCTCGACCTTTTCCGGTACCGTGCTCCCGACCTTCAACTCGACGCCCGGCAACTTGATCGATGCAAGAGGTTCCTTCTTCACATATTCGCGGATGGTCGTTTCCTGTTCAGGTGCCAGAACTACCGTGTCCGCGATTGCGACGCTAACGCCCGACAAGAGCAACAGGCCGGCGACAGAATTGGTGATCATCGTCTTCATTTCGATATTCTCCATCAATGCCCCTTGCCCAACGCCGGCACGAGACCAGCAGAACCGCCGATAGGGGGCGCGTTCTCGGCGACCCGTCTAAGCAATGGTGTTCCGGCTTTGATGTTTCACTGGGAAGATCGATTGGGACCAATGCGCGTCAGCATCAGACCAAAGTCCAGAGACGGGATCGACACGCTCACCCGGTCCTCTGTGATCCGCCTGCGCACATTCGCCGTGATGGCGACCTCGTCGCCAGTGTTGATGCTGCCCTTTGCCATGCGGATTTAACCCCGAACAGCCGAGTTGGTTCGCAAGCAATTGCTAATGGAACAATCGGCCGGCCAATCGGTTTGGGTCGCGCCGCATGGTTGTTCGGCACTTTCTCACCGGCCGCTATCGGAGTTCGCTCCGTTGCTCCGAAAGAGGCCTGCCCGAGTGGACCCCGGGGCAGGCCTGTTTCGCTTCTCGGCGGCCCTGGAACTTGCGCCCGAGGCACGCGTTGCTCGTCGAGCGGAAATCACAAGGATATGGCCATGCCCAATAATATCTCTCGTCGCGAGGAGCAACGTGGCACTCGACGTGTGATGATGTGGGGCACTGCCATCGCCCTGGTGGTTTTCGTAGCGCTGTTGGCTTTCATGCTCTGGCCCGCGGTAACGCCGTAGCCGGCGTCCTGCATCGATCGGTAGTGATCGCATTGCGTTCATTCATCAGCCACGCATAACCAAGCCCGGTGGCGATCGGTCCGCGGATAAAAGGAAAGCGCCTACACGCCCTTCATAGGTAAATTCCTGCTGGCTCAGAATTTGCGCATTGGTCATAGCCGCCCCCTCCTTGCGGGGAAAGCATCGCGCAACCCTGAAGGCCACGCAAGCAGGTGCTCCTCCAAGGTGAGCGGCTTGGGGAAGCCGGGCGAGTAAGCTGCCATGGCGACGTAGGCCAGGATTGCGAAGAGCGTGCGTTGGCGCGCTGGTAGGACAGCAGCATTAATCGAATACGGCAATCTCTCCCTACGATCTGATGCTGCTTGCAGGCGGCTCTCGCGTGCCAGCAAGGTCAGTTTTGTCGACCGTCGCGACGATAGCGTTGCCGGCGCTTCGGCAAGAAGCTGCAGGCCGGCACAGGCCTCTCGGTGAACTGCCTCACATGCAAGCGGGACGCTGCCTTAGAGGAATCTGCAGTTTGCCAACCACGCCCTGATCCGGAGGAGTGCAGCCGGCGGACGGGTAATTGGACAGCCCGGTCTGTCTAAATCAAGTTGTGACACAGGATTCCGCAGACCGGGCCATACACCGGATTTGAGGGACGAGCCGGCGCGGCAAGAAACATGCGCCGCACCACTGCAGCCTTCAACCAAAAAAACTGTACGGTTTCGTACAAAACTCCCTGAGGGCTTGCGCATAGTGGGTTGTCCATAGGACGGGAACGACACGCTCACCCGATCCTCCGTGACCCGCCTGCACACCTTGGCGGATTGCGACCTCATCGCCGACGTTGATGCTGCCCTTTCCGATGCGGATTTAACTCCGAACAGGCGGGGTGGTCCTCAAGCGAAGCTGATGGAACAATCGACCGCCCAGTCGGTTCGCGTCGGGCGGCACGGTTAACTCGGCATCTCTCACCGGTCGCCATAGGAGTGCGTTCCCTTCCGGCTCCGAGACGGGCCTGCCCCGGACACTCTCCAGCCGCAGGCCTGTGCGCAGAATAAGCAGGATAGGCCGGCACGCTTTCGTTCTGGAGAAATTGCACGCGCGAATCCGTTGATCCAAGAGAGCAAGAGTCGCTATCGTCGCTGGCGTGGTTGCAGGTGCGGGCGCTTGAATTCGTAAAGCTCCCGGCCTGTTGGGGATCTAGACAATGGACAATAATGACGGACAATTTCAGCCTTCGCCTTTGACATCATCGGCGAAGCCGTCAGGAAATCCGTCATGGACACAAACATGCCTGAAGGCCAATGGCCGGAACACGCCAAGCGGCTATTGCAAGAGATGGCCGTGCGCGAGCCAGACCAGAGCATGATTGACCAGATCATCGTTTGGCTCTAGCGAGCCGTAGAGGCGAATGGCCGCTTGGTTATTCGTTGAGCTTCTCCACTGTGGCGAGCGCTTCGGCTTCGTGGATCGGTCCAGACCTAAAACCGCTGCTTCGCTCGGTAGCACGCCTGCCGGGCAAGTTTCCTTGATCCCATTCTGATAAGGCAAAGTGCCTCGTTGAGATCTTCTATCGGGATTGTCAACAGGTCACCGGACTCCAAGAGCTTTTGCCTCGCGCTCTAGCGTCTCCCGGTCGTTACCGTGCATTTCGATAAGTTCCCTGACCTGTGGGATAGAGAGCCCGAATTTGCTGGCTAAATATCCGACCTCATATTCCTCGTCGCCAGAAACCCTATTACGGTCCCGAAAGTCGCGTTTGCTCTTGTCGTCAGCCATTTGGGATTCCTCCTTCGCCAAAAGAAAGGCGGACAGAGCAGGAATGTTCCAAGGCTCATTAGCGGTCCTAACGGAACCGAACCAATCACGCCATAATGAATCAAATTCCCATTGTTGGGACGTTCCATGCGTAAGCGTGCCGGCGGCGTCCGGTTATCCGTCATTGCTCCGCTACTGCCGACACTGGTCGACAAGCCACACCAGAGGGCGACGGGTGGATTCACGAGGTTAAATTCGACGGCTACCGCTCTCAAATCGTCCGCGACAAAGATGACGTGCGCATCTTCACCCGCCGAGGGCTCGATTGGACAGCCAAATACTGCGATCTCGTGAAGGCGGGCAGCTAGCTGCGACGGGCTTTTCGGTTGCGGGCCCAGTGAGTGAGGCGGATTTAGCGCCCAACAAGTTCAAAAACTTGTCGAGGGATGGATTGGGACTCACTGCTGTGGGAAGCATATCGCTTTCCGTGCCCGCTAAAAATGCACGGCTACCGTTGAAGGAGAACGCCGCCAAATTGTGCCCACAACCGTTCGCACTCTCTCGCCCTCAAGCTCGGAGTGCCCGGCTCACCATAGAAGACCATCGCCCTACGAACGTCGTATCCAAGCACCGAGGCGTTGGCGACGAACTGAATGGCCATTCCCAAGCTGGTGGCGCCGATTCTGACCTCAATTCTATTGGTGAGGTCGATCACTCCGAAAACTTCGGCATTCCCACTCCTGCCAGCCAGAACGGCTGACGAGATCGCATCGTTCACCGCAAGAAGCATCTGGGTTAATCGCCCGCTGAAACGGCTCCATTAACTCTCGAAGCTGAACTTTGTTCCCGACCATACCTCGCGACATGCGAGGCCTCAACGAAGGGCGCGAGATCAGCATTTTTGCCGACGAAGACGAAGCCAAGGCGAGAAACTTCAAGCGCTCGGGTCTAGCGAAATGGCAAAATACTCCCAGAGGACGGCCGCGCCCTAACATTGCGATCCCCCTCAGGGAACCCTTTCGTTCCTCGCGGATTGGTGCCAGAGGTTAGGGAAATCCTTATGGCTCAATTATCAGAGCGAGCCTTCCGAGGGCTGATCCGTTCGGAATCCAGTCGAAGGCGTTTACACTACCGCCAATATCTGAAGGTAGATCCAGTTCTGCCACCGATCCACGTTCGGCTGCTGGAAAAGCTTGAACGGCAGGAGCAGGCGCGCGCTGCCAAGCGACCTAAATTAAGACCTTATGGCACAGCAGCGGTACGACCTTAGGAAGGAGCCTGACGGGACCTGGACGGTCTTCGACGTGTTCACCGGGCAGCCGGCCGACGACTGGGGCGCTCCAGCGGTAGGCCTCGACATGGAGTATGCCGACGATCTGGTCGACCTCCTCAACATTGTTGATCTGAAGCGAAGGATCACCCGAGGGGACATCGCCTAAGGACCGACCGTCTCTTAACGTTTCCGAACGTTGATTTTTCAGACGGTGCGCCACAGAATGCCGCCTTGAGGTTCATGTCGCGCTCGCGACACATCTCGGCGAGGTCACGGATCAGACGGCGCTGCGCTCGCGGGGTGAAGTGAGGTCTCGATTTCATCGATCAGAAGCAAACTATGTTGCTCCGGTTCGACCCGCAGAAATTCCGCGATCTGTCCAGCGCCCGCATGGTAGCCAGAGTAGGTTTGATCTTTGTCTTGGAAGACGGGGACAATGCGCTTTTCGTCGGCGTGAGTCTCGCCAGTTTTACCTTGTCAAAAGCTGCGGCTGACATTTCCATCGTCGCGTCCTTGGCCAATTTCGAACAGCCAGTTCGTGCAACAATCGGCTGTAGGCGACGAAGGTCGATATAGTTCACGCTTCTAACTGGACGCTCTGGATTGCCACGTCAGCGATCACCCGGCTGGCGGGCCGTTCCGATCCGGGAGCGGTCGCCCTCGCAAAGCGAAAACTTGATCTCTCCCGCCCTCACGTCTTCCCAGATGGTCTTAGGAAGGAAGTCGGAAGCAAACCATCCTTTGCTGTTTTTGGAATCGTCTGAACGCCGCGCATTGGCTGGTGGTTGGTGGGTCGATGCGGCGCACTGGAGGATTGTGCTTTTCCCTGAGCCATTTTCACCCACGATCGCAACGATCGGGAAGTTAAAGGGGATTCTTTACCCCACCCACCCGCGAATACTCTCGATCTCGATCCCGCTTCAAGGTAGGCCCTGTGGCCGTCGCTGGTAAGCTGGACGCGATTGGCGAGGCGGCGGGAAAGATCGTCGATGAAAGCCATCGCGTAATCGCTGTCACGACCACCGACCAGCCACGACATTACAAGCGTGGTGTCGGCATCGATTGCCGTCCAAGTCCACGTGTCGCCAGCGCCTTCCGGTGCAGCGGTTGAAGGCGCGTTCGGTGGCGACGTGATTACGCCATGCTGGTCAAGATTTACGGCACGTCGCCGGACAGCGCCAAGGGCCGCTACAGCCCCGTCGAATGCACTGGCGCACGGAAAGAGACTATCGAAGGCAATCCCAATCCCCAGCACGTCAACACGTCATTCGCCGAGCGTCAGAACCTTACGATGCGGATGCACATGCGCCTGACGAACGGCTTCTCAAAGAAGGTCGAAGCCTACGCCAATGCGGTCACGCTCCACTTCATGTACTACAACTTCGTGCGAAATCCATAAGACGCTTCGCGTCACGCCCGCCATGGCCGCTGGCGTAATAGACAAGCTTTGGGAGATCGCGGACATCGTTGCGCTTATCGAAGCCAAGCAAGCCGAAAATTCGGCCGTGCGTGGTCCCTATAAGAAGCGCGTAGTGCTATAATGCCATATAGTTCCGGTTGGGGTTGGGCTGAAAGTGACCATGGCCGACGAGTATCTAGACCACCTTTTAGAGTGTCCCTATTGCGGCACTATCCGCCTCAGGATTCCAAAGAACGCAGAACCGTCGACGCCGATTAAGTGCGACGATTGCGGCCGATATCTCAGCACATGGGATGAAATACAGACCGACTTCGAGCGCCAAGGCGGAGCCAACGGCGTGTTCCGCCTCGACAAAGGGCGCATCCAGAAGCTCGATTGAATTTCAAACTGACCCACTACCAGGTGATCATAGAGTTGGCCGCAGAACGCGGGCTTTCGCTTTCGACTTTGCGAAAACCTTGATGCCTCTCCGTTGGTTTAGCCCTTTCGGTGCCCGTGAGGCCGGCCCGGGTGCCTGCTTGATGGTCCACTCCCCAAAAAGAAAGCCGACCTTTTTACAGGTCGGCTTTCCGTCGGACGGGTCGAGGGGTTTTGAGGGACTACGGGGGGTGACCCGTCGATCTAAAAATGCGTGAGCCTGATCATGGTTCCATGACCGCGAAATTATTTGCGCGCGCGCGTTCAGCGTTCGCACAGAAGGCCCGAAGGTACTTCCGTGCCGGCAGCAAAAGAGGAGAGCTTCTCCCCAACTAACACTTGCGGTCAGTGCCACTTTCCGCCACGAACGAGGCAGGGGCTAGGGGGTGTCGTCGAAGCGAGGACCAGGGCCGATATCGGTCCACCCGCGGGCGAGGCTGACCTGCCACTGAACTTTCGTCCAGTGGCGATTAGAGCCTCGGCCGTTTCTGTTATGCCGTATGGCGCGGTTTGAGCAACCGGCGGAGACGCGAAGCCTTCATTGAGCGCAGCGTCGGAGCCGGTTGCGGCGAGGGTTCCGGCGAAGGCCGCCGGGGTCTGGTAGCCGAGCGAGGAATGGGGCCTCGCGGTGTTGAAGTCCAGCCTCCATTCGGCAATGGCACTGCGGGCGTGGTCGAGGCCGAAGAACAGGCTCTCGTTCAACAGCTCGTCGCGCATTCGGCCGTTGAAGGATTCGACGTAGCCATTTTGCATCGGGTTGCCCGGGGCGATGTAGTGCCATTCGTGGCGATGATCCTTCGACCAGGCGAGGATGGCGTTCGAGGTGAACTCGGTGCCGTGGTCAGAAACGATCATGTCCGGCTTGCCGCGCCAGGCGATCAGGTCAGTCAGTTCCCGAGCAACGCGCCGACCGGAGATCGACGTGTCCGGGATCGCGGCAAGGCATTCGCGCGTCCCGTCATCGACGATGTTCAGCACCCGGAACCGCCGCCCGCAGGCGAACTGGTCATGGACGAAGTCCAGCGACCAGCGCGCGTTCGGCTTCGCCTCAACCAGAATCGGCGCCCGCGTGCCGACCGCTCGTCGCCGTGCCCGGCGCTTGCGCAGCGTCGGGCCCTCCTCGCGGTAGAGCCGGTAGATGCGATTGACCCCTGATGGCTCGCCCTCTCGCTGGAGCAGAATGAACAGGCATCGATAGGCGAAGCGGCGGCGCTCGTTGGCGAGGTCGCGTAACCTTGCGCGCAGCTCCGTCTCCGGCGGACGCCGGAACCGATAGCGGACCATCTTGCGATCGGCACCGACGAAGGAACAGGCCCGACGCTCCGACACGCCCAGACGGCCTGCAGATGCGCGACGGCTTCGCGCTTGGCGGCGGGCCCTACCATTTTTTGAAAGAAGCTCGCGCAGTGCCGACGCTTCGAGCATCTGGTCGGCGAGCAGCTTCTTCAGCTTTGCGTTCTCGTCTTCCGAGGCTTTCAGCCGTCTGGCATCGGAGACGTCCATCCCGCCATATTTCGCCTTCCAGTTATACAGCGTCGCCTCGGAGATCCCATGCTTGCGCGCCAGGTCGCCCGCCGTTGCTCCCGCCTCATGCTCACGCAGAACCGCGATGATCTGCTCTTCCGTAAACCGCTTTTCTCTTCATCAGTCCGTCCTTCAATCGAGGCCGGACTCTAATCTCAGATGGAGGAAATTACCCGTGGCAGGTCAGTGGCAGGTCACGACACATTGAACGTCTTGGAGAGTTCAGGGAATCCTGGTCGCAACTCGACGCGAAGGGGTCCGTAACGTGCACCATACACGCGACGCTATGCGGGCTAGCGGCTTTCAGATCGGGGATAGCGAAGGCTCCAGCTACGGTGCCAGCTGAAGGCGCTCCAAGAGGAAATTGAGGCAGTCGATCGCGCCATTGAAGATGAGAAGCGGTTGGGCCCCGCTCTCGAAGGCGCGGCTCAATCCCGCAAACCGACTAGGCCAAGAACCGTGAAGGGAACATAGAGCTAAGCGAAACGACGTAATAGCCCGCCGCCCCATTCGCGGCAGCGGCGGGCGCCCCTATGGTCGTAGGGACATAGCCGGGGAGAGGGTGCGGCCGCCCCCTTAGCTATCCCGTGAACATGCAAATTCTGCGCCATTGATAAATTCCCGATTTGATACAACGTGCGCCGGCCTTGATACGCGATTCAGCTTGCACTGAAGTCTAAATCGGGGATGGGTTGGATGGCAGGCTTTCGAAGATTTGGATGTTCTATTTGCCAGGGCGCACGGAAGTTGTTCATAGGCGAACATTGGAAGGCCACAGACGGCAACATCGTCCTATGGCGTCAACTGTTGGATCGGCCAACAGAAACGAGGGCTGATGTACCCAACACCAGCCCTCTAGCCCGCCACCTCCACGGAGGGCACAGGTGGCGACGGGCAGTGATTACGATAGCGGCGTCTCGGGCAAATGGAAGAGGCTCAGTCGCTATATGATTTCGCGTTAATCTCCCGTCACATCGGCGCGTATTCCCTGACGCCGCGCTCGGGATCCTGGTAATATACCAGTCTAGCAAGGTCCTATATTCACGCTTCCAACGATCGCTTCGGAGTCACCATCCTCGTCCGTGCAGTGGATCGTTTTGACTAGCGCCAGCGCCTTCGGATACGTTGCGATTGCTTTCCTGCACTCTCTTCCATGCGTACCAGATCGGCCAGACGAAGAAGCCGATGACAATGTCTTGGCTCTTCATCTCAGTCTCCCTCCCGCAATGGGCCTTCCTCCTCGGCCGCGAGGCGGAACAGCCATTGGACCTCCCAGAGGGTCGCTTGATCTTCGAGACACGCCATGCAGACGCGCACTGCCCATTCCCAATGCGGACCGCGCTTGCTCATTTCAGCAGTTCGGCAGCCGCGCCCTCGACATTTGAAAAGTTGCACGTCTGGCGGGCTTATCGGTCTTGACGGCGACGGGAAGGGGAGGGGAGAACCAGTGCATATGGCGAACGATAACGGCATCTTCGCCAAAAGGAAGGGACCAGCCACCGGCGTAAGATGACTGGTCCCACTCGCCGCGCGATCTGGGGACTAGAGCGGACTTGCAGATCGTCACCGCGCGGGCTGTCATGAAAGATATCATATTAGCTGGCGCTTGGATAACAGATTCGTTGTTGCGGTGCGCTCAATCCAGGTCCCGCACCCGTGCAGGTTCCTGCTCGGTTCTCGGAACATTTTAGCTGAGTTGAATGTTTCAACTTGATGACAAAATTGTCCGATCTTGGAACGTCGATTTCCGGCAAACAGGACAGGCCCAAACCGCGCTATTGCGTAACCAGCTATATCTGCCCGATATGCCATCAGGCGGTCGATATGAAAGATATTCGGCAGCTTGTATGGCATCGCCAGCCTAAGCATGAGCCGCTGGAGATGGACGAGTAGCCGCTTGCTGCCGGTGCTTGTTAACTTTTTTGGCAATTTTTTGATCGGCCGGGAACCAATGCCTGAATCCTCTGGCGCGCCAGTGAACCGAGCGCCGCCTGGGTCCATGCGTTCGTACAGCAGATGATTTTAGATTTTCCGAGCCTTTGCTCTCATCCGGAAGGCGGAAGCTGGTTCCATAGCTCGCTGGCGACCACCTCCAACTAGGCGAAGCTCTGCGCTCCCGCCGGCTGGCCGAACGCCGAACTCGAGCAGCTTCAAGCCGATGCTGCACTTTACCTGGCCAAGCAAACGGGCCGAAACCGGGTATTGCTGCACTAGGCCGGAGCCAGCCGAGATCAAAAACAAGACGCTCACGAGCTCGAGAAGACCCGCGACACGATAGCTGGATGTCGCTTCGCCGTGCTAAGGGAGGAAGGGTCCCCAAACGATTAACGTTGCGGGGGGCAAGGGGTGTTTGCGCAGGCAGGTTGCCCGATCCTCCGCTCAGACTTTATTGCCCAATATTTTGCCAGCATAACAAAGACGCGAAACGGAGGGCGGCTTGTTGCTACAAGTTCAACGCGAACGGCACCACGCAAACTACGAGGAGCAACCGCGCTGTAGGAGTGCTGCAGGTAGGGGGTGAACCGCTGCCGTGATGCACGGCGCACCGGCTGGCTCTGCTACGTGAGGCGCGTGATCTGAAGTGGCGACCCTAAACCATCCGCCCAACTGACCCGAACGCGGTCGCTCACTTCAAGGTACGCCACATCAATTAGATAGGTGAGAAAGTACTCTCCATCTGCTTGGGTCAATTGCCTCATCTCTCGCAACATCGCCTGCACGAAGCGCAAGCTTTCTAATTTGGTGGGCTGCTCCATCGGTCTCGCGCCTCTGCTTAGTTGTCCCATATATTAGAGACAATTTGCGCAAAGAGCGATCCGGCACGCTAACCAGTCTGTCAATAATTTGCCCGACGTAACCCTTCGGAAGTTGCGATCCGCAACGATATCGGTCCATCGCTTGCGCCAAGGAGAATTTCTGGTGGCCATGTGGCAACCTTCGCCTTTGTGACGATGAACTCGCCGTCCTCAGAAATGGGAAACACGCGACCATCGAGCAGCCCGAGCTTCTTCCCGATGGTTCCACAGGTTGGCTCTCCACATTGAAGGTGCCGGTCAGGAATGATCTCGGTCACCCACAATCGCGACGTGACCCTTCCAAACCGGCTTCTGCTGACGCACCGGCGCAATCTGAAGACCAAGTTCCTCGATCCGGAGAACGCCATCCGTCGCTCGCTGAAGTCGTTCGGCATCCGTCCGACTGGGCAAGGTCGGACGCGCGGCCTTTGAGCGGGTGTTGCGACAGGCTGTGGCGGACGATCCGCTATCGGCCGAGCTGATGGACGCGATGGTGTCCGGCGCGCTCGGCGCTGTGGGCCGACCGCAAGATCTCCTCGTCAAAATGGTGGCGCGCAGCGAGCCATGTCGACGCTTCATGGCATCCCCGGCGTTGGTCCGGTGACAGCGCTCTCGTTCATGACGGCGATCGACGATCCGACGCGCTTCCGCCGGTCGCGCGACGTCGCCGCCTACTTCGGACTGACGTCGCGGCCCAGGCAGTCGGACTCTTCGATGCATGCGGCCAAGTCACCCGTCGCAGTGCGCGGAAGACTGCACGGTGCATTGGAAATCGACGCCAGAACGCGGGATCGTCGCGCGGAGCATAGATTCGTGTATTATCGCAACATTGAAGGGTAACGACGAGTTCACAAGGTCATCGGAAGCACAACCGATTAAGAAAAGGCGCACATTGCGCTTTGGGGTGGCGGTTGTTTTTCAGTAGGCTAGACAATTATTTCACAATGCGTGCATGTTTGCTGCACATTGCAAGAATCGCGATTTCTGAGCGATTGCTTCGGTTTAATGCAGTGTGCGGCGGCTCGGCCGGCAGCTGAAAGGGGGGCGGGAAGGGGCATAGTCTGAGACGGCGGCGAGACGCTCGACGGAAACCCGGTCTTGGAGAGGGAAGCGGTCTCTTTGGTGACCTCTTGTCCGCAGGCAGTTGAGCCGATGCATTCTCAATGTCAGAATCTCGTCGACCTGGCTTGCGGTAACTCGCGATCTCTGGTCGGCACGGCTGTCTGGAGGGCTGTCGTTTGCGGCTCGGCGGCAGCCGACATCGCCAGCGTCGGCCGTAGGATGGCGGCCGAGCGCAGGCTTGTCGGCGGCGGGCTCCGTCGCACGACGGATGTACAGGCTTCATGGCTCATGGAAGCGCCCGGCTGCGACAAGCGTGCCCCGACCCAAGCGTCCATCGCGGCTTTGTAGGGCGTGGCCTCCTCTCCGACATACTGGCGCTACGCATCGCCCAGCCGGCGGTGGGCTGTCGGCTGACATCGGATCTTCCATCCTGACAGGAAAGCGCCTCGAACGGTTATGGCAACTGCACTCGGCACTGACCCGGCGGGCCACTACCCCGGAACCATCCCATAAATGCGAACGCTGATTAGGGCGCACGAGATAGCGTACGCCCCTTCATCGAAGCCGTGCATGAAGTAGGCGATGGCAGCAGCGACTCCGCCAGAGTCAGCCCGGAGGGACGAGACGGCGCTGCTTGCCATCTGCGGCTACGCTGCGGTATCGGAAAATTCCGAGGCACTTGGTGCACGGCGGATCCTGCGTTACCGGCTGATGGCGCTGGAAGACCGGATCATCCCCGACATCACCGCCTGAACGGAAGCCCCTAAACGCTGCTATCACGAGATCGAAAACCGGGCTGCGCGCTCGCGCAGCAGTGCGACCAGCTCGCCCGTCCGCTCTTCCGACGTGTCGATCGGGACTACCAGGCACATCGTCGCCTCGACTTTGCCGGGCGCCGAGAAAACCGGCGCCGCTAAGCATTTGGTATAGGCGTCGACAAGGCCTGAGGTCATGCAATAGCCGCTGACACGCGCTTTAGCGATGTCTTCAATGAAGTCCTCGAGCTCGATCTTGCGGCCGTCCGGCAGCACAAGGTCGTCCTCGGCGATCATAGCCTCGATCCGGCTGCGTTCGAGGCCGGCGAGCAGCAGCCGGCCGGATGCGGTCCAGGGCAGCGGTATCTGCAGGCCGGTGGCCGAGCTGATGCGGAACGGCCTCGTGCCGGGGCTCGAATGCACGATCGTGTAGCGGCCGCTCTGCAGCGTGCACAGCTCCGATGTCTCGCCTGTCTCCCGCGACAGCATGTCGACCTCCTGCCGCCCGCGCCTGAGCAGGTCGTTGCCGCGCATGTAAGCCATTCCGTAGAGGTAGAGTTTCTTGCCGAAATAGACGCGATTACCGTCGCCGGCCATCTCCAGCAGGCCGGCGTCGACCAGTTCGCGCACCAGCGTGTACGTCGTCGAGCGCGGGGCGTTGAGCCCCTTGGCCAGCTCGCCGATGCCGATCGCGCGTTGCGTGGCGTGCAGGAACTCCAGGATGTGCAGCACCCGGTTGAGGCCCTTCTCGCGCGAGCTCGCGGGTTTCTCCGCCTCCGCGTGGTCTGTCGTCCACTCGCTCAGCGCTTTGCCATCTTGCATTGTCGATTCTCAGTGTTAGTATCTGTCTTGTACAGGATACATGTGTCTTTTGTAAGAGACAATCGTTTTATTGCCGCATGTATTCACAAGGGGAACACAACGCAAAAGGAGGTCGCCGTGAACGACACATCCGGAAGACGTGATTTTCTGAAATTGGGAATGGCAGGACTAGCGACCGCCGGCGTGCTGACCGCTATCAGCGCCGAGAAGGCCGCCGCGCAAGCCGCGTCCGACAGCGTGCTGCGCACCGCGCTCGATCGCGGCAAGCTGATC
Organism: Mesorhizobium sp. WSM4832; assembly: GCF_055811115.1. Taxonomy (NCBI): domain Bacteria; kingdom Pseudomonadati; phylum Pseudomonadota; class Alphaproteobacteria; order Hyphomicrobiales; family Phyllobacteriaceae; genus Mesorhizobium; species Mesorhizobium sp. WSM4832. The sequence continues at coordinate 59,332 of NZ_JBVVQH010000026.1, forward strand.
GTCGGCACCGGCAGCACCAATGCGCCGTGGCATTTCGAGAACGATGCGGGCGAGCTGGTCGGCATGGACATCACCATGGGCCGCATCCTCGCCAAGGGCCTCTTCGATGATCCGACCAAGGTCGAGTTCGTCATGCAGGATCCGGCGCAGCGCATTCCGAACGTGACCACTAACAAGGTCGACATCACCATCCAGTTCATGACCATGACCGCGCAGCGCTCGCAGCTGATCCATTTCTCGCGGCCCTACTACATCGAAGGCGTCGCGCTGCTGACGCTGCCCGGCTCCGAGAACAAGACATTCGACAAGCTGCTTGCAGGGGGCTCCGCCACCCGCATCTCGATCCTGCAGAATGTCGATGCCGAAAGCTCGGTGCATTGTGCCTTGCCGCAGGCGCAGGTGATGCAGATCGACACCCAGGCGAACGTCTTGCAGGCGTTGGAATCCAAGCGCGTCGATGCTGCCGCGGTCGACCTGTCCACCGTGCGCTGGCTCGCCTCGCGCAACCCGGACAAATATTTCGACGCCGGCAAAAGCTGGTATTCGATGCTCTACGGCGCGGCGCTCAGACAAGGCGATCTCGACTGGCTGACCTTCGTCGACCAGACCTTCACCATCGCCATGTTCGGCCATGAGACGGCGCTCTACGACGCCGCCTTCAAGGAATACTTTGGCCAGGAGCCGCCGCCACGCCATCCGGGCTTCCCGGTCATCTGACGAAGCCTATCTGGCAAAGCCGGCGGGAGGTGCTGTCCTTACGCCGTTATCCTCGACACGGGCCTGGCGAGTGGCGGATGCTTGATCCGTCACCGCAGGCCATTGAGACGGACACATGGGCTACACGCTCAATTTCAATCTGATCTGGCGGCATTTCGACAAGCTTTCGGGCGGCCTGCTGCTCAGCCTCGAGCTTGCCGTGATCTCGATCGCCATCGGCATCGTTATCGGGCTGGTACTGGCGGTCTGGTATGTCTCGGCCGGGCGCGTCGTGCGTGGCGTCATCGCGGCCTACGTCGAATTCATCCGCAACGTGCCGCTGATCCTGTTGGTCTATCTGGTCTTCTACGGTCTGCCGACCGTCGTCGACATCGCCTACAGCGCGCAGACCTCTTTCGTCGCCACACTTGCGCTTTATAGCGGCGCCTACCTTGTCGAGGTGTTCCGCTCCGGCCTGGAGGCCGTGCCGCGCGGCCAGATTGACGCCGGCAAGGCGATCGGGCTTACACCCTGGCAGCGGCTCATCCATGTGCGCCTGCCGACGATGATGCGCATCACGCTGCCGGCGCTCTCCAACACCTTCATATCGCTGTTCAAGGACACGTCCGTCGCGTCCGTCATCTCGGTGCCCGAACTGACCTATGGCGCACAATGGATCAATTTCAACACCTTCCGCATCGTCGAGGTCTATCTGGTGGTGACGGCGATGTATCTGGTGACGGGCTACGTCCTGCTTTTCGCGCTTCGCTTGATTGAGCGCTGGTACAGGACGGCGCACTGATGCTTGGCCAGATCGCCTATGCCCTGCCGTTCCTTGCCCAAGGCTTCGCGCTGACGCTCTGGGTGTCTTTGCTGGTCGTGGTGCTGTCGCTGATTGCCGGCGTCATTCTCGGCGTCGGCCTCGTCTACGGCCCCGCGCCGCTGCGCTGGGCGGTGCGCATCTTTAGCGACACCATTCGCGGCATCCCGATCCTGGTGCTGATCTTCTTCGTCTATTATGGCCTGCCGGCGGTCGGCGTTCACCTGCAATCCTTCTGGGCCGCGGTGCTGGCGCTCACCCTGTTCAAGACAGCCCAGGTCGTGGAATATCTGCGCGGCGCGGTCGCCTCTATTCCCAAGGGCCAGTCGGAAGCGGCGATGGCGATCGGCCTGACCTTCCGCCAACGGCTCGCCTACGTCATCTTCCCCCAAGCCTTCCGCCGCTTCCTGCCGCCCTGGATCAACGGCGTCACCGACGCGGTGAAGGGCAGCGCGCTGGTCTCGCTGCTCGGCATCACCGACCTGATGCAGGCCATCAACCAGGTCATCGGCCGCACCTACGAGGCGATGCCACTCTACATCCTCGGCGCTCTTCTCTATTTCGCCGTCAACTATGCGCTCTCGCTCGCCAGCCGCCGGCTCGAGCGGAGCTTCGCCTTCATTCGGGAATAGCACGATGGCCACCAGTTCCAGCGACAGCGCCGCACTTCTCGATATTGCCGAGGTCTCGAAATCCTTCGGCTCCGTCGAGGTGCTGCGCTCGGTGAGCCTGCAAGTGGCGAAGGGCGAGGTGGTCACCGTCATCGGCCCGTCCGGCAGCGGCAAGACCACGCTGCTGCGCTGCGTCAACTTCCTCGAAAGCTATGACAGCGGCTCGATCCGCATCGACGGCAAGGAGGTCGGTTTTCGCGACGGCGGCCAGCGCCAGCGGCGCAGCGAGCGCGACTTGGCCAGCATGCGCGCCGAGACCGGCATGGTGTTCCAGAGCTTCAACCTCTTCCCGCATCTGACGGCCGCCGGCAACATCATGCTCGGTCTCACCAAAGTGCGCGGCAAGAGCAAATCGGAAGCGCGCGCGATCGCCGAGCATTGGCTGGGCCGCGTCGGCCTCGCCCACAAGGCCGACAGCCTGCCGGCCGAGCTTTCCGGCGGCCAGCAGCAGCGCGTCGGCATTGCGCGTGCGGTCGCCATGGAACCTAAAATCCTGCTGCTCGACGAGATCACCTCGGCGCTCGATCCGGAGCTCGTCGGCGAGGTGTTGGCCGTGGTGAAAAGCCTCGCCGAGGACGGCATGACCATGGTCATGGTGACGCACGAAATGGCCTTCGCGCGCGATGCCTCCAGCCGCATCGTCTTCATGGCCGATGGCGGCGTCAGCGCCGTCGGTCCGCCGAGGGATGTGCTTGCCGCCGAGACCACCAACGAGCGCCTCCGCTCTTTCCTGGCGCGTTTTCGCGCCTCGCATTTCTGACATTGGTGGCGAGAGCCACCCATTGTCGACAGCGGATGGCTAAGCCATCCTAGGGAGCCTTCTTCCATGACGCCTTACATCCGGCTCGCCGAACTCGGCCTGACGCTGCCCGAACCGCCGACGCCCATCGCCAACTTCGTCACTCATGCCGAGAGCGGCCGGCTGATCTTCCTGTCCGGCCAGGGGCCGCTGCGCGCCGACGGCACGCTTTGCACCGGCAAGGTCGGCGAGGACGTCACCGTCGAGCAGGCCTATGAGCATGCCCGCCTCACCGGCCTCAATTTGCTCGCTGTCATGCATGAGGCGGCGGGCGACCTCGGCCGCATCGTGCGCGTGGTGAAGCTGCTCGGCTTCGTCAACGCGACGCCGACCTTCAGCGACCACCCGAAAGTGGTCAATGGCTGCTCCGACCTGTTCGCCGATGTCTTCGACCGGATCGGCGGCCATGCGCGCTCGGCGATCGGCGTCGGCTCGCTGCCTGGAAACATCACTGTCGAAATCGAAGCGGTCGTCGAGATCGCTTCCTGACATTAGGATCTGCTGTCATGAAAACCTTTTCCGAAACCGGCTCCAACACCACGATCCGCGAGCGGCTGGGGCTTAGGCCCATCATAAACGTCTCCGGCACGATGACGACGCTCGGAGCCTCGATCATCATCCCCGAGGCGATCAGCGCCATGGCGGAGATCGCCTCACAATGGGTGGAGATGGATGACCTGCAGCGCGCCGCGAGCACGGTCGTCGCGCGCCTGACCGGCGGCGAAGCCGGCTTCATTACCGCATGTTGCGCCTCCGGCATCACCATGGCCGTCGCCGGCACCATGACCGGCACCAACCTTTTGGCAATCGAACGGCTGCCGGACAACACCGAAGGGCTGAAGTCGGAGGTCGTCATCCAGCTCGGCCATATCGTCAACTACGGCGCGCCGATCGATCAGTCGGCCCGGGTCGCCGGCGCCAAGGTCGTGCCCGCGGGCACGGTGAGCGTCACGCAGGATTATCATGTGCGCGAGGCGATCAACGAGCGCACGGCGGCAGCGCTCTACGTCGTCGCGCACCACACGGTTCAATACGGCATGCTTTCGCTGGAGGAATTCTGCAAGATTTGTCATGCCAAAAAAGTTCCGGTGATCGTCGACGCGGCGTCCGAATACGATCTGCGAAGCTTCCTCGCGCGCGGCGCCGATATCGTCGTCTACAGCGGCCACAAATTCCTCAGCGGGCCGACCAGCGGCATCGTCACCGGCCGCAAGGACCTTGTCCGGGCCGCCTATCTGCAGAACCGCGGCGTCGCGCGTGCCATGAAGGTCGGCAAGGAAAGCATCGCTGGCACCATGGCGGCGCTCGAAGCCTGGGAAAAGCGCGACCATGCCGGCATCCGCCGACGCGAAGAGGCGGCGCTCAGCCTGTGGAAGGAGGCGCTGCAGGACATTCCCGGCATCGGTGCGCAGATCATTCCGGACCCGACCGCCAACCCGCTCGACCGCCTGCAGGTCTTCGTGCGGCCCGAAAGCCGCTTCACCGCAGCTGGCCTGGCTTCCGCGCTTGCCGCCAGCTCGCCGCCGATCATCGTGCGCAACCACGAGGTCGAGCGCGGCCACTTCTTCCTCGACCCATGCAACCTCCATCCCGGCGAGGCCGAGATCGTGGCCGACCGGCTGAGGGCGGTGCTGGCGGCGAAGGAGCGGCCAGCGGATGCGATAAAGGCGGCGCGCAAGGATTCCGCCGGCGCCCTGCGCTGGCCGGATTAGACTCTCATTTGTCCGGCCGGCCGCAGGGCAATTGCTTCAGCGAAATGAGAGTTTCTGATTTGTCGCTAAGACCGAGGTCGAAAAGTGTGGGCGATAGAGGTGCAATTCGGCTAGGCTTGGCCGTCAGCAAAAGCACTCCTCTTCGGAGACCACCATGGTCCATTGACCCCACACTTTGGTACTCTCCTATCTCATTGCGTAACGGACGAACCTTGACATCCGTAAATGCAAAGCTGGCCTGGACGACGCGACAAGCTTTGACGATAGAACTGCCGTCGCCACGCGTCGAGGAAGCACACCAACGGATAGAAACGAGGCTGCCAGGATGGCACGGCGTTGCAAGGAGGCATTCATTTCCAGGCTGGCGGCGGCGCCTGCGGCAGCCAAGGCCAGCCTGCAATCTGCGGTGACGGGGTGTCGACCCCATCCACGCACAGCAAAGCCAGACCTTATCGTCATCGACGGCAGTCAGACCAATCACGAGGCAATCCGATCCTGCGGTGCCGAAAGCCGCCTATGCCGAGCTTCGCGCCTGCCATCGTTCGCCCCTTCAACGTGTTTGGACCCGAATCTATGCGCAAGGTCGAAACGCATGCAAGCCGTTGGAAGGGAACCTAGGCTGGCTTGTCTACCAGCGGCTTCTTTCTTGTCGGTGGCTTGTAGGCGATCACCAGCCTGACTGTATCGGCGTTCACGGTGACCGGAATCCCGAGGTTGATCGTGACCTTGCCGTCATCAACACGCGTCACGTCCCCTCGAAGCTCGATCTCCTGGCCGTGTGTCACCTTCGACGTTCGATCAACAATCGAGTGCGGCTGTGCATAGGATGGGATCGATACGCTCACCCGGTCCTCTGTGACCCGCCTGCGCACCTTCGCCGTGATGGCGACCTCATCGCCGATGTTGATGCTGCCCTTAGCCATGCGCATTTAACTCCGAACAGGGGAGTTAGTTCTAAAGCGATCGCTAATGGAACAATCGACCGGCCACCCTGTTGGGGCCGCGCGGTACGGTTCGTGATATCTCCGGCCGCTAGGAGTCTCGATCCCCTTTGGCTCCGAGACGGGCCTGCCCGGTTGACCCACGCCGGGCGGGCCCGTTTCGTTTCAGTCGTCCAACTCGGGGCGGAAGTGCCGATGGTCCGCCGCGGATGTTTCACCATCACCGCAGCGGTCTAAGGTGGCCGGCGCCTCTCGTTGGGGAAATTGCTATGTCCAAACGACGTGATCGCGTACTCTTGGCAGCAGGGCGTGCAGGAATATATTCTACACTCGGTGCGGCGATCCACTCACGGGGACCGCTAACGTCGAACAAATATCCCTTCGTCGAAGACACGCTCGGCCAGAAGCTGCAGGCCTGCAAAGGCCGTGAGAGGCTCGCCTGCCTATTGCCGGCGCGCCACGCCAACCAAGCCCGTTCGGCATCATGTCGATAACGGGCCGACATCGGCTGCACAACGAGGTAGGTCGCACAAGTAATGCGTGTATTAGTACACCCTAATTAGTACTGTAGGGCCTTTCGGTCGACTGCCTGACGTGCAAGCGTAAGGCGACTCTAGACGTTGCCGAACTGGTCAAGCGGCTCGGGCCGGTCACGGATGCCTGCACTGGGATCTGATCGAGGTGATCTTCTATCACGGATGCCACGCCGCAGCGCGATGACCGGCGGCCCGGCCGGCTGCGGGGGTAGCACGAACAGGGCCTGACCGGCGGGGGCTCACAACACATGGCGCCGGCTGAAGGCGATTATACTCCCGCCCCCGCCATCCATAGGGCGGGACTGTCTCACATTAGGAAATTATCCATGGCGCGAAATGTGCCGCCGCCACATAGATGCAGCCTGTCTTGAAAGCCGCGTCGTTGCTGGCCGCTATCGCGTCGAGCGCCCACGCGGTCGAGGATCCGGCAGATAGCTGAACTGGCCGTTGTGCAGCACGATGAACACGGCCGCCGGGAAATCGACGGGCAGGTTGCCAACAATCCGCTTCAGCGGCTCGATGCCGCCCGTCGACGCGCCGATAACGATGACGTTCTGGTTGTTCGAAGCCTCAGATGCGCCTTTGGACGGACATTTTGCGAACGACCTCCAAATTGGGCTGTCAACCACCGCGACGATCACGGCGACCTCGCGGTTCAAGCGATCCGGTCAGTCGTTGAACCGCCGGTCGGTTCGCGCGCCAGGCGCAGCCGCGACGGCGCCTGAGAAAACCGCTTGGCGTGAAGTCTGTGCGGGAACATCGGAGATCGCTGACAGTTCGGCTTTACTTCGGATGCCTCGCCAAGGCGTCTGTTGAAGATCGGTGGGCAACACCTGATCAGCCCGTGCGTGTCCCTCGCATGCGGGGGCTTCAGCGCTCCGGCAGAACCTGCCGCGCGCTGTGCAGATGTCGCCGCTATTAGAACAGGAGACAGCAATGAAGCATCAGACATCATATGAACTTCAATCGGTTGCGGCCATTGACCGGCTTGGATTGATCCCTCTTGCAACGAGAGCGCAGCGGATAGAGCGGTGGGCTGATTTGCTCGATCGAAATCCCATGCGGTGCCTCTCGGCGCTAACGGGCACCGAATATGTCGATCCCGAGGTTCGCGAACGGGTGCGGGCGGACGGGTCGCCGCTCGCGGTTGCGTTCGATGATCCATTGCTGCGCGCCGCCGGATTGCAGTCGGACACGTATGGCGAAGCCAAACGCTTCTTCGAACTTTCCGATTGGCAGTTGCACGATGTCGTCTGCAGCTGTCACGCCGGCGCCACGATGCAGGCCAGTTGGGCTGCCGCGCGGGTTCGCAGGCTCATCACCGGAAACCGGATTCTGGCCTGGCTCAGAAGCCGCTTCGTGCATTGAAAAGGCTCGTCCGGCGAACTCAGGTCGCCGGAGACAACGCCAAAAAGTATTTCTTGGCCGGGCTAGCCCAATCAGCACCCGGCGGCTTCTGCACCCAGCAGCGGCCCGGCGCTCTGGCGGAATCAGCCGCCGCGCGCCGGACCTGACCGGCGGGGGCTAGGACGAAAAACATGGCACCGGCTACCCCGAAGACATATCAGTCTTTGCTAATTTCTCCGCCATGCGAACGAAGGACGCCAACAGCGTGAGGAAGAATGGTCCGAACGAGGACCGACCTACCGGAAAGCGCGTGACATCTGGTCGGTAAGTGGCTTCAGCAGATAAGACCAGACGCTGTGCTGACCCGTGCTTATGTGAACCTCGGCCGGCATGCCCGCCTTGAGCACTTTCGCGTCTGTCAGGCAATCGGTCTTGTTCTCGACACTGATGCGAGCCGAGAAATAGGAGAGCTGGCGCTGTTGGTCCTTGATCAGGTCTGCAGAAATCCATTTCACCGTGCCCTGGCAGGCGGGTGTCGTGCCGGCATCGAATGCCGGGAAACGAATTGAGACCGGTTGACCGGAACGAATATCATCCACTCTCGGCGGGGGAATAAGCGCGTCGACGACAAGATTGTCCGCATCGGGGACAATTGTCATGAGCAACTCCCCTGGAGCGATTACACCGCCAACCGTATGGACAGTGGATTGTTGTATCGTTCCGGATTGCGGCGCGCGGATTTCAGTTTTGGTCAACTCGTCCTGCGCCACGATCTTGCGCTCGTCGAGCTCGGTTCGCTTGGCTTCCGTTTCACGCAGCTCTTTCGTCACTTCGCTGCGCCTTTGTTCGTCAAGCTGCAGAACCTGCAATTCGGTTTCGGTGATCTTGACCTGGGCTTCCGCGACGGCCGCCGCCAGCCGCCCAGATTCGCCTTTGGCCCGTGTCGCGTCCAGCCTGACGTTGCTGAGCCTCTCTTTCGAAACCAGTTTCTTGGAGTAGAGAGTATCCACATCGGTAAGATCGCGGCCCAGCAAAGCCGCGGATTCGTCCATCGCAGCCTGCTGTGCCTTCAGGCCTTCGAGCTGACGCTGGATCTGCTCGGTTTGGCTCCGAAGCAACGTTTTTTGGCCCGCCAATTCCGACGCCCGCGTTTCGAGCAAGGCGCGCTCGCCATCGATCAGCGCTACCACGCTTGGCTTGTCCATCTCCGCCTGAAGGGCGGCTGGAAGCTGCATTGTCTCCCGCCCCTGTCGCTCCGCCTCCAGCCGGGCAAGCCGTGCTGTGGCGCGGTCGAAATCCTCGCTGATAATCTGAAGATTTGCCCGCGCCAGCGTATCGTCCAGTCTGACCAACACGTCGCCGGCCCGAACATGATCGCCATCTTGCGCAAAGATGCCGCTGATCGTGCCGCCAGCCTGGTGCTGGACCTTCTTGGTGTTGCTCTCAACCACCACCGTCGCGGGTGCGATTACGGCGCCCGCAATCTCAGTCAAGCCAAGCCACAGTCCTCCGCCGACGACCAGCAGGCAAGTCACTGCCACTCCGAGAGCCAGGCTGGGTCCGAGGCTGCCGGGGGACTTGAGCGACTTCGCATCCGTGCCGCGCTGACCACCATCAAGCCAGGCGTGAGACGGCAGGAACGCAAAGACCCGAGACAGGACATCATGCATGTCCGCTTACACCCCTTTGAATTGGAACGACCGGGGATGGGCGGACCGTCGCAGGAGAGGGTGGTCGCCCCATGCTCGCCAAGATCTCCTCGCGGGAGCCAAACGAGCGGACCATGCCATTGGCCAGCACCAGAACCTGATCAATGTTGGTAAGAGCGGACGGACGGTGTGCGACGACAATGACGATGCCTCCACGCTGACGCACGGTCAGAATGGCTCCGGCAAGTGCGGCATCACCTTCGACATCCAGATTTGAGTTTGGCTCGTCCAGGACAACGAGAAAAGGCTCGCCATAGAGTGCCCTGGCGAGGCCGATCAATTGTCTCTGACCTGCCGACAAAGCCCTGCCGCCCTCGCCAATGCGTGTTTGGAAACCCTCCGGCAGGTGCATGATCATTGAGTAGACGCCTGCGGCCCTGGCGGCTGCAAGCACGCCTTTGGGATCGCTCTTGCCGCCGAATCTGGAGATGTTGTCCGCTACGGTTCCGTCAAAAAGCTCGACGTCCTGAGGCAGATAGCCGATGTGAGCGCCGAGCGAATGTGGGTTCCACTGATCGAGAGGGGCCCCATCCAACCTCACCGTGCCGTGCAGCGGCCTCCAGGCTCCGACCAGTGCCCGCACGAGCGTCGTCTTCCCGGAACCGCTTGGGCCCACAATGGCCATGCCCGCGCCGCGGGACAGTTGGAAGCTTACGTCAAGCACGGTCGGCTTTGGCATGCCGGGCGGCGCCACCGTCAAATTCTCGACCGCCAGCCGCGTTTGCGGCTGGGGCAATTCCATGAGGTCGATCGGGTTTTCAAAGGAATCCAACATGGCCCTGAGTTGGAAATAGCTGTGCCGTGTCGCCAGAAAGCTTTTCCAGTTTGCGATCGCCGCATCAACCGGAGCAAGCGCGCGGCCCAGCAATATGGACGATGCGATGATCACCCCGGGGGATGCTTCCCCGCCGACGACAAGGTAAGCGCCAAGGCCGAGCACCGAAGACTGCAGCGCCATCCTCAGCGCCTTCGACAACGAGCTGGTCCCGCCTATGATGTCCGAGAGCCGCTCCTGATGGGCCAGGTAGCTATGAACGATGTCGCTCCAGCGCCCGGCCAGCCTGGAAGACAGGCCCATGGCCTGGACGACCTCTGCGTTGCGACGGCCGGACTCAGCAAGAGCACGCTGCGAGATCATGGCTTCGGATGTCAGCTTGGCAGGCCTGCGACCGAAAATTTCCGCGACCGCGGTCAGCGCCACGACGGCAAGAGCACCGATGGTCGCCAGCACACCGAGCGACGGGTGCAGCATATAGATGACCAGCAGATAAAACGGAATCCAGGGCGCATCGAAGACGACAGTAGGCCCCGATCCCGACAGAAAGCCGCGCAGGTGGTCGAGGTCTCGCAAGGGGTCCAGCCGGTCTGCCTCCCGACCGGCCTTGAGCGGTAAAAGCACCGATATGGCGAAGGCTCTTTGGTGAAGGTTCCTGTAGAGCCGGCTGCCAACGCGGACCAATAGACGAAGCCGCACGAAGTCGAGCAGTCCGTAGGCTGCGTATAGACCCAGCATGCCAACGGTCAATCCAACCAGAGTCGGAACGCTCTGGGAGGGCAGCACCCGGTCATAGACCTGGAGCATATAGAGAGATCCGGTTAATGCCAGGAGGTTCGTCACTGCGGAAAAAAGCCCAACCCCAAACAATCCCGGTGCGCAGTCGGACATTGCGGTTCGTAAAAGTGAGGATGATTCTTGCTTGATCTTCATTTGCCTTCTTATTCTCACGCGGATAACCGCGCATTTATTTTGGCCTTGCCCCGTATTGGAAGCCTTCACTGAATGGATTGTCAGGCCCGATCGATATGCCGGACGTGAGGCCTCGCTAATGTAGCCTACTTTAATCGAAATGAAGCGAAATCGTGGCGCTGTGCCAAAATGGGACCGGCTGAATCAGTGGAAAGCGGGGACAATATTGAAGGATACGGTTCGTGATACGTTGACTAACGAAGCGTGACCGAACTGAAAACGCTGTGTTTTTTTCTGCAAGGCGCCAACCAACGAATGGTGGCGCGATCAATTATTTTGACCGACGAAATCTGTATGTGATTTTTGTCTAATGTAGCTTTCAATTAGGCAGGCGGAGCGGGGCGGGGCGCGTTGCCGAATCACAAGAAGGAATAAGCATGGCAACTCTTCACTATGCATCGGGCGGTTCGACCGCCGAGGTCGCAACGGCCGGATTCAATCTCGTCGACGTCCAATATCTTTCGCAGGTAAACGCACTGCCTGACGGAATGAAAGCTTTGGTGTATCTCAACGCCCATGATGGCGCCACCTCGTCCTTCATTGATCAAGTCACTCCCTTCCTCAACAATCCAAAGGTGTTCGGATTCTATCTCTGCGATGAGCCTGACCCGACTGGTCACTGGCATTCGCTGACGACCGCGGCAAATCTGAAGGCCGAATCTGACTGGATTCATTCCAATTTCCCGGGCGCAAAGACCTTCATCTCGATGATGAACATGGGGTCCAACGCCGATCCGAGTTTCGCCAATACTTACAATCCGGCAAACACGGGTATCGACTATTACGGCATGGGTGCCTACGTTATCCATTCCAATACGGGCAGTAATCCTGACTACTCGATGATCGATCGCCTCGTCGCGGCCGCGGTTGCATCAGGCATTCCGGCTGACCGTATCGTCCCGGAATTCCAGGCTTTCGGCGGCGGGAATTGGGTGAGCGAAAGTGGCTCCGCCTTTGCTGTACCGACCGCTGAGCAGGCGAAGGCTGTGTTTGATCACTGGGCCAAGCTGGTCCCGTCGCCGGCGTTCGACTATACCTATGCATGGGGCTCACAAAACGGCGATACCGCCCTTGAGAACTCTGCGGCGTTGCAGGCGGTCTTCCGCGAGCACAATACCAACTCGACTTCGTCGACGCCGCCGACGACCACTGAACCGACACCGCCTGCAACCTCCGAGCCCACGCCGCCAACGTCGGATGCGACGCCCCCGCCGACAACCACAGACCCTTCACACGTCGATCAGGTTGTTCACGGCAGCAAGGGCAATAACACCTATCACGTCAACAATGCGCATGACAAAATAATGGAAGGCGTCACCGGCGGCTTCGACAAGGTGATGGCCTCGGTCAGCTATGCCCTATCCGCCGGCTCGCATATCGAACAGCTCGCCACCTCCAAGACGGGCGGCAAAACTGCCATCGATCTGACAGGCAACGAGTTCGGCCAGACGATCAACGGCAACAACGGCGACAACAAGATAAACGGCGGCGGCGGCTCAGACCTGTTGAAGGGCCATGGGGGCCACGATGCCTTCGTGTTCAACACGGCCCTTGGCAAGTACAACATCGACAGGATCGCCGACTTCAACGTTTCGCAAGACAAGATCCATCTCGACCATGCCATATTCGCCGGGCTTCAGAAGGGCGCGCTTGCAGCCGGCGATTTCCACATCGGTCGCAGTGCACATGATGCGAGCGATCACATCATCTACAACAGTACGACCGGGGCGCTCTCCTTCGACGGCGACGGAATTGGCGGGCATGCCCAGATACAATTTGCCTCGGTTGCTCCACATCTCCACTTGGGCGAGCACTCCTTTCTTGTAATCTGACAAGGCGCCCTGCCGGTAGGAGCGACTCAGCACTCCTACCGGTTCGGTCTGTGAAACCGTTCTCGCGCCGTTCTATGCATAGGGTTCGGCCAACGGGAGTAACCCTCGTCTGGATGACGAACTTTAGCTCTCGTCCATTTGGTCGCCTCTCCTCCTGTATGATCTTTGCAGCTGCTGCTTTTCCCCCTAGACATCAGGTCCACCTTTCAAAATCAGATCACCCCTTGCGTGCGCGGGCCGACGCCTCCGCGCGTTTCGTGGCTTTGTGGAACATTTTGCCCGGACCGAGGTTGATGATCTGGTCGCGGGACAAGGGTGCGGGAGAATGACATGCCGAATTACGAGGTTGAGGAGATTTTCGCCGGAAAGGTGATGGTCTCCCACAAGGTTGTTGCGCCAACGCCATTCCGGGCCGCCAAGCTCGCGACGAACCGGGATATTACGCTGCGCAATTCCGAGGTCCGATGGATACGGGTCTTCGAAGAAGATAGACGGCATCGGGCGTACGAATATACCGTCATTGAGCGACCCCGGTTTGCTTCGCACGGTGAGCCATCATAGTCCCAAGTCTGCGCACATCGGTCCGGTCCTCGCATCGGAATTAACGATGGCTTTTGATGCGTCATCGCAGGTCCTGCAGCTCCAGCCGGACGCTCGATGGCGAGGGATCCCCGTTAACCAGCCAGCATTAGACCGAGCTGAGCGTTGTCGCCCAACCTGCACCGGCTCCAGCATCATACTATCCTGATCGCGCCGCTGAACCGACCGGTTCCGTCATTTAAACGGACGAGGACAAGCTTCGGGTCCGTCCGTAGCTTGATGGCCGATCGAACGCATTCCTCGCAAAGATAGCGGGCCATGAGAGACTATCCAAGTTCCAGCCATTTTGGGCAGCTGGTGGACCGCAGCGTTTTGGGGGTAGCAAAATGAAGCCGCACCTGGTCTGCGTCGGCGGCGAGGATCACGCGCTGAGAATTCCGTTTCTCATGGAAATGCGCGAGAGAGGCTTCCAGGTCACGGCTATCTCAAGTGGCGAGGAAGCTCCATTCCTGCGCCACGGTATAGCGCACCGAAGCTATAGCTTTGACCGCTTTGCCACCGGTGGCGGTGATGCAGGCACGATCAGAACACTTCGCAGATTGATATCGGAACTGCGCCCGGACATTGTCCAAAGTTTCGATACGAAGCCCAATCTCTTGACACCGCTGGCCGTGCGCGGACAGGCACCGGTCATCCGCACCATCAACGGGTTGGGCTGGACGTTCTCATCACTCCGGCCGAGCGCCCTGGCACTTCGTCCTGTCTTTTGCGGGCTGCAGTGGCTTGCGTCCTTCTGGACTGCTGCGACGGTCTTCCAAAACCGCGACGACCAGGCATTTTTTGAACGCTATCGGCTGATCGGACGCGGGGACAGTCTTCTTATCGGCGGATCCGGCATCGACATCGGCGCGTTCACAGCCGCGAGACGGCTTGGTTCATCGGCAGCAAGGTTGCGTCAGGAATTCGGGCTGCAGTCGGCTGAGGTCGTCATGTTTGTCGGGCGCTTGACTCGTCAAAAAGGGATATCGACCCTTCTTGCGGCGGCTCCAAAAGTCCTCGCCAAAAGACCAAATACGCGCTTCGTCTTTGTCGGCCCGTGGCAGTCCGAGGGTCCGTTTGCCGTCGAAGCGTCGGAATTTGAGCGCTTCGAGCCTCACGTCGTCGTGCTTGGGAAACGGCAGGACGTTCCTGCTCTTCTGGGCATGGCTGACATATTCGCCTTCCCAACCGAATACCGCGAGGGAATTCCGCGCGTGTTGCTGGAAGCGGGTCTCGCGGAATTGCCGACAGTTGCTTCCAGAATGCCCGGTTGTAGCGATTTCATCGAAGACGGATGGAACGGCTACCTCGTCGCGCCGCGCGACCCGGATGCGCTCGCAGATCGCATAGTCGACCTGCTGTCGGATCGGCCCCTCGCAGCGATTTTCGGCAGCCGCTCCGCCGCAGTTGTCAGGGAGCGATTTGCACTGCCGTTGATAGTCGACCAGTACTGCGAGCTGTACGACAATACGATCAACGCCAGATCCCAAGGCGGGTCTGTTCGGCTGCGCCCCACGACCGCGCCTCGGCGCCACCTCGCGGATCAGCGGCTCGGTGGAATGAACGGATGAGCCGGGACGCGCTCCTCGCCCTTGGGGTCGTAATTGCCGGTGCGACGCAGCTTAGCCTTCCTGGCTCGTCTTTCGGCTACGGCGAATTGTTCCTGGTCCTCTGGATCATCCTGTCGATCGGACGGATACTCGTCGGCGGCCGCACCGTGCTGACAGTCGCATTGACCAAACTCGCCGGCTTCTGGCTGGTGATGACGGGCGCTTTGGCTTTCGGCACCATCGTCGCCTATTTCACCTCGATCCTATACCCGACCGGGCTGGTACACGATACCGAAGCCTATCTTCTGTTGGCCTGCATTACTTGTCTGGCTGCCGCGGAACCCGATGCCGGCCGCCATTTGCGTCGCAGTGCGTGGTGGCTGATCGCGATCGCGAATGTCACACTTGCCATTCAGGTGGTGCAGGGCTGGGGGTGGCTCCCCCAGGCTGGTATCGAGTTATGGTACTGGGATCGCTTTCGTGGCTGGTCGGAGAATCCAAATCAACTCGCGCTCTACTGCGCGATCTTTGGAACACTGGCTTTGCATCTTGCGACGACCACCCGCAACGGTTGGGGTAGGCTCCTTGGCATCGCCAGCGTGTTCTTCACCTTCTATGTGGGACGGCTGACCAAGAGTGACGCCTACTTGTACACCAGCATCCTGACTTGCCTCACATTCCTCGGGCTGCGATTCAGGACATGGCTCAAAACAGCTGGCAATAAGGTCAGCCTTTCACGGCAGGCCCTGCTCCTATTGCTCATCGGCAGTTTTCCGATGGCCGTCTCGATCACCCCCTATGTTCTGTCAGAGGCCAACACTCTCGAAAGCTTCGCCAAGAGCCTGACCAAGGACAATGGCGGCGAAGCGACAGCCGAAACCGCCGAGCTCCGCTTATATCTTTGGAGCGCGGCGTTGGAGAAGGGCGTGCAATCAGGGTCTATGGGCCTCGGTCCGGGTCCGCATGTCAGCCGCCCGGCAACCTGGGAGAGACAGTTTGATTTTCTTACACGACCCTTCGAGGCTCACAACACGATACTCGATCTATACACTCAAGGTGGCGCCATCTCGGTTCTGGCGCTGGCCTGGCTCGTTGGCGTAGCCATTATGTCGGCGTGGCGCGTGAAGCTGGACGCGCTGTTGGCGCTCATGGTGTCGATCGTCATCTTCAGCATGCCACACCTGATTATCCGTCACCCGATCGTGTGGTTTGCGCTGACCCTGTGCCTTGTTGCGGGTACGCCTCGCGAGTTCGCTCCGCGGCTCGAGCCCAAAAGGGTTGCGTGATGTGTGGGATTGCTGGAATTCTTCTCGCAGACGCCGCCGCGAATATGAAGCCGCTCGAGGCAATAAGCCTGCTGACGACGCCCCTTCGGCACCGTGGGCCGGACGGCGAAGGACGTTGGACAGATCGTGAAGCGGGCATTGCGCTGGGCCACCGGCGACTGGCGATCGTCGACCTGTCGGCGACGGGGCGTCAGCCCATGCATTCCGCTAGCGGCCGGTATGTAGTCGCCTTCAATGGCGAGATTTACAATTTCAGAGACCTCCGGCGCGAACTTGAAGTGGCCGGGCATCGATTTCGCGGCACTGGTGACACGGAGGTTATGCTGTGCGCCATCGAGGCTTGGGGCATCGGGGCCGCCCTTAAACGCTTTGCGGGCATGTTTGCGTTTGCGTTGTGGGACCTAAAGACCAGAACCCTTCATCTCGTACGGGATCGAATGGGCAAAAAACCACTTTACGTTGCGTTGGTCGGGCATGCCCTGGTGTTTGCATCCGAGCTGAAGGCGATCCGCTGCTTTCCGGGCTTCTCGGCCGAACTCGACCTTGATGCGACCGCAGTCATGCTTTCGAGAGGGTGGATACCGGATCATAAATGCATCTGGCAGGGTGTGTTCAAGCTACCGCCCGGTTCCCTGCTCTCCGTTAGACCCACTGATCTTGCTCAAGCGGGCTGCGCCGACGCTCTTCGCCGGCGGGTGAAACAGTGGTGGTCGCTGGCCGGGGTCGCCGCCGCAGGCCGGGAAAATCAGATCGCCGGCAACGACGAGGATCTGACCGACGAACTGGACAACCTGCTTCGGCTCGCCGTTCGTGAACGGATGATCGCTGACGTGCCATTGGGCGGCTTTCTGTCAGGTGGGATTGACAGCTCCACCGTGGTGGCACTGATGCAAGCCCAATCGAAAAGTCCGGTACGCACATTCACGATCGCCTTTGCAGAGGCCGGCTTCGACGAGGCCCCTTATGCGGCCGAAGTAGCACGGCATTTGGGAACCGATCACACAGAACTTCACCTTTCACCGACCGCCGCACGCGAGGTCATTCCAGAATTGCCGCATATCTGGGACGAGCCTTTCGCCGACGAATCACAGATTCCAACGCTGTTGGTGGCGCGGCTCGCCCGCCAGCATGTGACTGTGGCGCTATCGGGTGACGGTGGCGATGAATGTTTCGCGGGATATGCCCGTCATTTCATGGCGGAGAGATTGAAGCGGCATCAGCGGCTGCCCATACGACTGCGCCGGGCATTGGCGGCTGGGGCAGGGTTGCTTGCCCGCGCGGTCCGTTCAGATATCGTTGAAAACCTGCCGCTTTCGGCGAGTGTCAGGCATGCGCTACGGGGTGACCGGCTCGATCGGCTTGGTCCGCTGCTCGCCGCAATTAGCGAAGACGAGTTGTATCAGAGGCTGAAGGGATCGGCGGTCGAAAACCTCACCCGGCAGCAGCTGCCCACATCGAACGATAGTGCACAACAGCTCGACGGATTGCTGTCCCGTCTCTTGTATGACGACATGGCGGGCTACCTGCCTGGCGACATACTGGTGAAGCTGGATCGCGCCACTATGGCCAACAGCCTCGAGGGACGATGCCCGCTTCTCGATCATCGGGTCGTCGAATTTGCCTGGCGCCTTCCGTCCAATGTGAAGGTTCGCAATGGCGGCGGTAAGTGGATACTTCGTCACTTGCTGCGCCGCTATCTTCCGGAGCGGTTGATCGACAGGCCAAAGCAAGGTTTTGATGTGCCCATAGCAGTCTGGCTGAGAGGCCCGCTGCGCATTTGGGCCAACGACCTTATCGCCGATATGCGCAGTTCCGGAGACGGGATATTCGACCTTGCCAAGGTGGACGCGTGCTGGCGCGACCACGTCGACGGAAAGCACAATCATTCCCGCGAATTGTGGCCAGCTCTAATGTTCCAGGCCTGGCGCAAAGAGGCGAGCGGATCGTCGGTGTCAGAAGGGGTGCTTTCTCGAGTGCCCGAACCTACAGGAGTATAAGATGGAAGGGTCCAAAATTAGCCACATCCATCTTTCGCAAGTGCCCCCGCCCGTACCCGAAACCAATCGCATGAGACGGCCGTTGCGAGAGCAGGTAGACACGCAAACGCCGCTCCATCAGCTCCTCGTTACCCTTCAGCGGAAGAGATGGTTCTTGCTTGCCATGGTCGTCGCGGGCGGTGTCCTGGCCGCCCTTTTGGGTCTTGCGCGACCTTCCCTGTACGAGGCCACCACACAGATACTCGTTGATGCGCCCAGCAGGGCGGCTCCGGTCGGCGGTTTGAGTTCCACCCAGGATCTGCTGGAATCCAGCATCGACGACCATATAACCATGCTCTCGTCGCAGAGCCATCTGCGAAGTGTCGTGGCGGCGTTGCGCAAAACAGATGCCGCCAATGTTGCCAAAGCCGCCGACGGTACAAAACAGGCTGATGTCGCGACCGCAACCTCTTCTCCCGATCCGGCTCGCGTCGAGCCGCCGAAATCGCGCTCCGTTCTGGACGATTTGCTGGCGAAAATCTGGCCGCAAAGCACGCCGGCAGGGCCAGATGCGGCTGAACTAAAGGTGCTGCGCGACGGTATAAGGATTGGGCAGGAATTGAGGTCCAGAGTTATCAGTGTCGGCTTTACCGACAAGGATCCTACGCGCGCCGCTCTTGTGGCCAATACGTTTGTCCATGTGTATATTGCCGATCTTGCAAGCCGAAGTCAGGCTTCAGACGAACAGGAGCTCGACTCGATAGTTGCCGGGCTGCCGGCTATACGAGACAGTCTCGCGGAAGCGACGGATCGTCTGGAAAGATATCGGCTGAGCCATGGCGCAGCGGATCAAGGTGCGGCGGACAACGCGGCCAAGGAGACTGCCGAACTTACCCAGCAGATATCGATGTCCAAAGCGGACCTCGCCGCGCAAGTATCCCGCCTTCAACGCATTCAGGACCTTCGCAAGCAGAAAGCACCATTGGCGTCGCTGGTCGAAGCGATCGGTACGTCCGAGTTGACCGACCTTGCAACTCGCCAGGCCCGTGCGCCGGAAGACAAGGGTATAAGCAAAGCGATTGACAATGCAGTAGAGCAAGGTTTGGCTCGTGTTGCCGCTGAGGTCGACATTTATCGCTCTCAGGTCGGGGCTCTGGAATATCGCAAGAAGGTTCTCGATGCCGTTGTGGCCGATACAGCCGGTCGGCTCTCCGGATTGCGTGCGCTTGAGCCGCAGGTGAGCATCCTGACCCAGCGATACAACGACCTATTGGCCCGTCAACAGGATCTGAAGCGGCGGATTGCAAATCCGTCCGCTGGAGTCGGGGTTCTTTCCGCCGCTTGGCCGCCTACCAATCCAACGACCCTTCCACCAATTTTCCTCGTTCCGCCGGGCATGATCGTGTTCGGCCTGATCGGAGGAATTCTCGTACTCCTCCGCCGACATTTCGATCGTACTTTGCGCGGCGAGGCTGAAGCTGAAGCAGCGCTTAAGGTTCCGTGCCTGGCGCTGATACCTCGGGCCGCCGTCACGCACGCCAAGCGACTGAAGCAGCTGGTGCTAGGCCAGCAGGAGTCCGGATACAGCCGCGCCGTGACGTCGCTGCTTGTCGCCGCGGCACCAAGTCAACTGAGATCTCGCTCCGCGCAGGTCATGCTTGTGACGTCCAGCATGCCCGATGATGGCGCGACCGAGCTCGCCTGGAGCTTGGCATTAGTTGCGACGCGCCTGGGCGGCCGAGTCCTTATGGTCGATCTTGAACCCAAGGGCGCTCAACTCACGCTTGAGTTTCTGGACCAGTATGGTGGGCCTAAGGCTCGCCATTCATTCGCGGACTATGTTTGCAATCGGTGCACTTTGGAGGGTGCTGTCACCAGCATGCCAGAAATCGGCATCGACCTGATGACCCTCGGCCCTTCGGAGGATCTGCTGACGCTTCTGTCACGCGGGAACGGGTCTGAAGTGATGGAAGATCTACACTCGGTTTACAGCGTAGTTGTCTTAAATGGACCATCGGGGCTTGGGAGGCCGGAAGCCAGATTCCTCACCGAATGGGCGGACGTGGTGCTTTTCGCCGTCCGGTGGGCGAAGACGCAACGCCATGTCGCACGCGGTGTTCTGGAACTGCTTCAGGGAGATGATTCCATTCCGGTGCCCGTCGGCAGCGTTCTTACGCGGGTGAATCTCAAAAAACATGCCGGATATCGGCTCGGCGACAGCGCCGACCTCCTGCGCGAGAAGGTGATTTGAGGACCGCCGGCTCGTACTCCGGCACGAGCGAGAGTATCGCCAAGTCTTTGCGAATACCGTGCGGCCGATCGACGGGTGCTAGGGAGGTCAACACCCGATACTCGGTGGACTTCATCCGATCTAACACCTTATCGAGCTGGGTAAACCATCGAGCATCCAGTGGATTTCCTGCCGCTGTCGGACACAAGCCGTGGAACCGGTTGGGCGGGCGAGTTGCGGCAATTGCGCGCCGTTGCGTCTTCAATCGCCTTGTCGCGGAACTTCTTCTGCGCCGGAAGGGCGACATCTAGCTAGCGTCACCAGCACCTGCGGGGGATGCCCTGGTTCCCGACCCATCAAATTTGGGGTGGGAAGTGCCCTTCTTGCCCTGGCCATGGTCTACCTTGGGCAAGCGCCCGCCGCCTTGCTTCGCCTGCTCGGTTCGAAGCCCTGGTAGTTATCGGCATGCTGCCCTTTTCAATGTATCTGTGGCAGCATCCCTTTGCTCAGTTTCCAGGGATAATTGGAAGGGTTCTCGGCCTTGGAGCCGCATCGCCCGGTCGGTGTTGAGGTACTTTGTTGTCGAACGACCAGCGCGTCGTTACATCAACAACCAATTCGAACGCATACGGTCAGCTTCGATGCTTCGCCCGGCTGGCCTTTGATGACTTTGCGGTTCAGGGCGAGATCCCAACCATAACGGACGGTCCCGAACTGCTCTCACTATTTGAAAAAATTCCAGACGGAAGACCGTTACGCACTTTCTTGGAATTGCTCTTGGCCGTTCATTGCAGCCAGGCTTGATGTCTCCGTAGCGTCGGTCGGCGAGGAGACTTTGTCGATCCTCGCCCAGAGTGCGTTCCCGCCCAGCGTCGACGCGTTGCTGACCGCATATGCCCATGCTGGCAGGCGCGATGGTGAAATCGCCAAAGCGGTCAAAGCCTGTGCAATCCGTTGAGCTTTGCTTCGCGGCAGGGCGCGGACGAACTCACTCAGGCTGCCCGGCTTTTCTCCCTTGCGCAAATAGCTGTTCACGATGTCTTGTTTGAGGAATCCAAGCAGGTTGAACGGTTCCCGCTCACATTTGGTCAGTTGCAAGCCATGCCGCCGGCAAATCGCGTCGAACGCTTGTTTCGTCCATCGGCCGATGTGATTGGGTGGCATGTCAATGAGGGATCCATGAGACTCCATATAGTATGTTCTGTTTTCGTTGGGCACCGCAATGAAGACAGACCCGTGCGGCTTCAGCAGGAACTTCAATCGAGTGAAGACGTCGTCTACGTCGTCCATGTGTTCGAACACCTGAAACAAGCAGATGAAGTCGAATGACTCCTGCAACCGATCAAAGCTGTCGCCGCGAACGTCGCCTGAAAACGTCGTGAAACCCTTTGATGACAATACCGATTGCGATGTTTCGTTATAATCGACCGCAAAAATATCCGAAGGTTTGAAGAATTTATTTTTGACGCGGTCCAGAAAAAAGCCGAATCCGGCACCCACGTCCATGACAGTTTTTCCGTCGGTCCTCAGGTCCGCAAGTTCTTCGATTGTTCTTGCATACTCCCATCTCATCCTTGGATATGAAGGATGCGCCCAGGCCAGGTTGTAAAATTCGATGCCCCCCGCGACGAACGGATCTGCGAAACCGAATCCGCAATCTGTGCATCTGCGGATATCGCACATGTTGCTGCCCCAGAGGTTTGACAAGTGGCTCGTCAATTTTCGAAAGCGAACTGGCTCCTGGCGCGGATTGAGAAAGTGTCTAGAGGCTTCGTCAGCCGTCACTTCGAATAATTTCGCAGTTGATACGCTGCGACACGCCGGACAAATGGTCATCTCGCTTGTCCCAAAAACCTTGCCGAATGAATCTGCGCTTCTGAAAAGGCAAAATGCGGATGGAGCTTACGACCGGCGCCAAACGTCACCATCATCCATCTAAATGACATCGTCCGGCACGGCGCGCGATGAATTCCTGCATCTAGGTGGCCAGTTCGAGAGCTACCTCTGCCTGCGGGGAGGCTAGCGATTGTTGACTCCTCGCGCCGGTTTCCGTGAGTGCGTCGCGCTGGGTGCCGATGTTCGAGAATGAACCCGTTTGCCATGATTTGCATTGAGCGGACACACAAATTCGCGATCCAGCCGCGCTGCCGAATCGTGTCATTCAGATGGATGATGGTGAAGTCGGGCGCCCATCGTAAGCTCCTCATATCGTGATGACTTTGGCTCTCGGAAGTGCGAACTCATGTCAGACAGGGCCAGCGACATTCCGAGATCCGACACGGGTCCCAGGGCCAAGAAAGCGACCATCGATATTCCGCCGAGCCCGGCTCTGGCGCGCGCGGACAGCCTTGTATGCAGGGATGAACTGCAGGCTGAGTATAGCCTGGACATCATCAAAGGGCCGTCCGGCCTTGCCGGGCCGGAAGCAAGGTTCCTGACGAGTCGGGCGAACGCGATCCTTCTTGCCGTTAGCTGGAACAGGACGCCGCGCGATATCGCTCGCGGTGTTTTGGAGCTGCCTCAAAGGGACGGCACAATTTCGATTCCCGCCGCGAGCGTTCTCACCCGGGTCAATCTTAAACGACACGTCAGATATCGGTTCGGCGACAGCGCGGATTTGTTACTTCCGCGGATGCCGTGAGTCCAGCCGCGAGGCGCTATGTCGAGTGTTGAATCGTGATCGTCGAGCTCTTCGGTCCGCCCGGTTCGGGCAAGACAACTTTCGCCCTCATTCTTGCCAGCCGACTGCGCGAGGACGGATACCGTGCCGAAGTTGTCCGCAGCTACCAACCAGCGACCAGATCCGGGACACTTGATCTGGGCGTCTTACTGTTCGTGACAAGGATCGTCTCGGCAACCGCTTCTACGGCCAAGATTATTTTTTTCCCACGAACCGGCAGGTCAAATCTGTCGAAATCTCTGTCGATGCTCAGAGCAATACCTCCGAAAGGACCAATCTGGCGCGCCCGAATTTGGCAGCACATACTGAAACTGTCGCACGCTTGGGATCGAGCGAAGCTGGCCCAGGATATTCTAATCTTCGACGAAGGTTACGTTCAGGCAGTTGGATCTCTGGCGTTACTCAATGGGAGTGCGGACAAAGCCGCTCTCGCAACGATGCTAGGCAATGTACCGGTCGCGGATCTCACGATTAGAGTCGTGGCGCCACGAGCGACGGTGGCGGCTCGTCTTCGCCGGCGCATGGAACGCGAGCCCCCGGCGGAGAGGCTCTTCGAGGCCGATTTCGAAGTCAATATGCATTCCCTCAGCGTCTTCAAGACGATGAGCGACATACTTGCCATGTCAGGGCGGGACGTTATTTGTGCGAAAACTTCAAGCCAACGCTCGACAATGAAGAGCACGCAAGAGGTTGAGCAGGCGATCATCGCCAGGTACATTCCGAATAAACCGGATAGTGAGCGCCGTCAGGTCGAGCGGCCATCCTAAACGTCGAGCAGCCATCCTAAACATTGGGACTTCACGGGCCACCGGCCGCCCGCCTCGCGCCCATCCAACCCGCTGATCCAGCCCGGCCAAAACGTAGCTGAGTTTTGCCGCCGACACAGTTTCGTGAAGCCGCTACTGACGCTTCATTTCACCCATTGCGGAATCGAGCTGGCATTGGGACGTGCAACATCATTCAGGTGAATGATGGCGAGGTGCGGCAGCCACCGTACGCTCGCCATCCCAGTCGCCAGCCGCTTCTCGGAGTCGCGAACCAATGTCCTACAGCGACTTTCTGAGGTCCAGGGAGGAGCGGATGACAGCAAGCCCGATCAGCAAGATCGTCCGCGCTGCGGGCGTTGTTTCGGCAATGGCAATTGCAGGGCAACTCACGCTGGTCGCCACCATTCCGATATTGGCCCGCCTCTATTCCCCCGCGGAGTTTGGCGTCTTCACGATCTATCTTTCAACCGTGAACATCCTCGGCGCGGTCGCAGCGCTGCGCTTCGAGCCCTCTCTCTACGGCGTCAAGGAAATCGAGCAGACCTATGTCACTGTCAAGCTCATCGTGCTGGCCATATTGAGCACTGGTGTGCTGGCCCTTGCGGTCGGGCAGGTGCTTCTGAGCTTTGCGCCCGCCCAACTCAGAAATCTGTTCTGGCTGGTTCCGATTGGGATGAGCGGCGCAGCGCTTGTTGAAACTATGAATTGCTTGGCCTTGCGTGCGGGCCTGCTGCGCGACTTCGCCCTCGGCCGTCTCATCCTGCCGGCCACCATGGCGCTGCTGCAATTGGTTTTCGGCCTTGCCCATCTCGGGGGCGAAGCGATGGTGCACGCGCATGTCCTCAGCCAGTTTATTTTTCTCGCTTTTCTGGGATTCCGGATTCTGAGTTGGCAAGACGTGCGCGGCATTTGCCGATCATCATGGAGAAGTGCGTTCGATAAGGCCGCCAGGGAATACAAGTTCCCATTGTTCGACATCCCCGCGACCCTCGGCAGTTATGCCATCAACAATCTTCCGGCGATTATCGTGGGGTCGTTGTTCGGCGCCGCCTTCGCTGGTTATCTCGGCGTCGCGACACGGCTGGTGACCGGGCCCATCGTGCTGATAGCCACTCCGTTAGGCAATGTGTTCGTCGCCGAGGCAAACAAGGACAGCAGTGGTGGCCGTATGTTCTGTATCGCGCGGGGACTCCTGCTGCTTGCCGCTGGCCTCACCGCATTGCCGATATTGGCGCTTGGGCTAGCAGCCCCTTATCTTGTCGTGCCGCTCCTGGGCGAGGCTTGGATTCCGACGGCCCAAATCATGACTGCCTTGGCATTCATGGGTGCCGTCCAGGCCTTGTCGACACCGCTCAGCGAAGTCCCTACTCTGTTGCGGCGGCAGGAGGTACGGCTGGTCGTCGACGCCGCGCGGATGGTGCTTGTCTTCGGTCCGCTGCTCGCCGGCGCCGAAGCGGGCTGGGAGCCTATCGACGTCATCTATCTCATGGCGGCAGGCGGGACGGTCGGGTTTGCCATCAAAACCGCCGCCTCGCTGTACCTTCTGAAGCGCGACACCGAACCGGCACCGGCAACGCTGTCGAGTCCGTATCCAATCGCGAGGAAAAACTACGATGAAGCTCCTGTTGACTAGCGACGCGAGCTCCGAAGGAGCTGTGCCCTCGGCAGAATCCGTCGCTGGCGGCAAAAGTGAGACAGATCTGCCGCCCGGTCCGGTGACCGATATCGCTCATCCTGCGGGCGCTTCGAGCGAACGACCATTCATTTCCGTTGCCGTCCCGACGTATCGCCGGCCGGACACTATTCGGCGCACCATCGATAGTATCGTGGGGCAAGACTTTTCCAACTGGGAACTTGTTGTCAGCGACGACGAGGGACGAGGGGGGCAGAGCTGGTCCATTGTAGAAGAGTATGCGCGAAGCGATCCGCGCATCCGGATTGTTGAAAACCACAGGGGCAGAGGGCAGGTGGAGAACACCAACAATGCCATGCTTGCCTGCACGGGTAAATGGATCAAGTTGTTGCATGACGATGATTGGCTAGCCCCGGGAGCGCTGAAAAGATTTGCCGAAATCTCGGTTGAATATCCGTCGGTAGCATTCATGACCTGCGCGGCGCATGTTGTGGAGGAGAACCGGGTCGTAACGCGGTCGGATCCGCCGGAGCAAAACCGGATTTCGCTCTATTCAAGCCAGCAGTGCCTGACGGACCTGTATCTCGTACGAGTGACAAGGAGTCTAGGTATCATACCTTCGACGCTGCTGATCAACGCCGCGGTAATTCACGCCGGATGCCAGATGCGCGCCCATAAATCCATCCCGGCCGGTGTCGATCAACTGTTCTTTGTCGATCTCGCACGACATGGGGAGATGGTGGCAATCAACGAAGGTCTGATCTTCTACGATGCTACACATCATCCAAGCATAACGACGTCGAAGAGCTACGAAGAGGTGGACGAGGTCACGCTTGCCGTCAAACAGCTTAACTGGCATCTGATCGAGGATAGAAAAGGCCTTCCGAGACCCGAGCCGCTTTTGCGTGCGCTGCGGGTCGCTCGTATCCCAGCCAGGTTCCGACATCAATCATTGCGAACGACAATGCGAGACGCGGTGCAAATCCTTCGGCCGTCAGTCATGAAGATCGCAAACCAGTACGCCCTGGAATACCTGTTCAAGATACGCCCAAAACTTGGCGCAGTGCAGACCCGCAAACGCTGACGCGACCCCTTGCGAGATGCTAGAGCAGTTCACCGTTTCACGGAAACGGCGAACCGCTCTGTCTCTTTCTTTTTTGCGCAATTTGGGATGGAAAGCCGTTTCATACCTTCCTGGAATTGCTCCAGGCGCTGCTCCTGAGAACTGCGTGCGGCTCAATGCTCTACATCCGGCGCGGGCCATTGGCATAGTCGCGCATCAGCGCGTTCCATACGTTTGGTGTCGTGGGGAGAAGCCCGCCCTTTGCCTGGGTAAACCAGAGCCGGTGACGCTCCGCAAAGTCGAGGCGCACGGGACAGTCGGAAGCGTGCCGGCTCTACGGCAGCACCGAGATGCGCCCCAGGAGGGCGACCAGTTCCGCCTGGCGCCTCGTCTCCGTCTTGGCAAACAGCGACGCCAGCTGGGTGCGGATCGTGGTCCGGCTGAGCCGGCTGCGCTCGGCAATTTCCAAGGGGGCATCGCCACTCGCCAAACGCAACGCCAGATGCGTTTCGGCGCAGGTCAATCCGAACATTTTCCGCAGGGTCTCCGGATTAGGCCCGGTTCTCGGCTGACGGTCGAGGAGCGCGACAATGATAGACCCATCGGGGGTGACAGCGCCTTCTTCATTCATGACAACGGGCCGATCCCCGGCACTGCGGATTACGATCCAGGACAATGATCCGGCTACAAAATGAGTAGGAACGCCCGCTGTCAGGCTCCGTAGCGCCGCCGATAGGTCACCAGGCGAATCCAGAGAATCCTCACAGGCGGTGAGGATGGTTTCGGCTGCCGCATTCCATTCGAGCACCCTTTTTGACTCGCTCAGCACAAGCCACCCACAGCCTATGCGCTCGAGCATGCCGGTTATGGAATCAAGGCACGGCCGCACGTATTTGCTGGTTGTGATCGGCCTGATGGTTTTGCGAGAGGCGTCTCGGGCGAAAGCAGTCGCTGTTCTGCTGCCGGAGCCAGCCGCTATCATGCCAGCTGTCGCGATCTTTCTCGTGTCGTTGTGCCCGCTGACCAGATTCATGGATCATCCATCCTCGTTATCCATCTCTGCTATCCGTGCTTGACGATCGATAGCCAGAAGGTTGGGTGCTGGTTTTTATAAGGCCTCGATTTTTGGCGACCTGGAAGCATGCAGACGTATTAGCTGCAGGCTCGACGGTCTAACCTCGACGGGCTAAGCCGAAAGTTGTAGTTAGGTTGGATGAGGGTGCCGAGGGAGGTACAATCCTGTCGCGAGCTCACTTGGCGTCGACGGCTGTACTGGTCGCTACGCTGCTCTTTGAGGTTAGTGTTTCCCTAGCGGGCGCCACAGACCCCGCCTTCCTCGAATTTATTCCGGCGATCGTCGTCATCGCCTTCCTGGAAAACCGCCGGATTGCGCTCGCATCAACGCTTTTGATGGCGGCCGCCGGCCTGGGTTCCCGGATAATTGTGAATGGCCAGATTCTCGCCGATGAGTGGGTACGCGCAATCCTGCTTGTGCTTTCCGGCGGGATGATCGCCTTTCTTTTGGACCGGTCCAGCCGCCAATCCGCACTGTTGTCCGCGGCCCTAAGGAAGCAAGAAAAATTGATGCTGGAACAGCGTCACCGGTTCAGCAATCTGTTCCCCGTCATCACGGCGATAGTGAAGATGCTGGATGCGCCGGAGGGCGATCTCGCCAATTTCAAAGAAACTCTCGTTGAGCGAATTCGCGCGCTCGAGGCGACGCATACGCTGCTCATGCACAGCGCTGACGGATCATCCACCATTCATGATCTCATCGTTCAGGAACTCAAGCCTTTCCTAGAAGCGGGCAAGGCAACGATCACAGGCCCTGACATCAAGATTTCAGGCGGGGCGGCGGAGAGTTTTGCAATGATAGTCCACGAACTCACCACCAATTCGATCAAGCATGGCGTGCTCGGGGATGCGCTAGGCAAGGTTGAGGCACGTTGGGCTCTTGCGCCAGGCGAGCAGAGCGACGAGATTGTTTTTGACTGGATAGAAACGGGGCGCCGACGCGCAACTTCGATCAAGCGCCAGGGTTTTGGATCGATGATTCTTGGAGCCGACGGAACGCCTCTTCTCGGTCATTCCTCGCAATTCGAAATCAGGGAGGATGGATTGCGCTATTCCCTCCGGCTGTCGCGGAAGGAAGTCCAAGCTTAGCTCACACTGTTCCCAACCAAGTCTTTATCAGAACTGCGGCTTCCGTGCGGTTTCGAACCCCCAATTCCCGCATAATTGCGGCCGCATGAATCTTCGTCGTAGCCTCGGCGATGTCGAGATCTCTCGCAATTTCCTTGTTTGAATATCCTTCGGCCATCAGCCTCAGAACGTCCTTCTGCCGGGATGTGAGCCTTTCGAGAGCGCCGGTACCGACGCTGCTCCCGTGACGGAGCTCGGGCGTCTGCTCGTGCGTTCCCAAGTGCCGCGACAGGAGCGCCGGGACGTAGATGCGACCTGACAGAATTTCCTTGACTGCCAGCACGACCTCGTCATCCGTTTGCGATTTCACGATATAGCCGTGCAACCCCACATTCAGAGCAGTCAGGATTTCGGAGCGTGAATCGTTTCCGGAAACAATCGCAAACCGCGTGTCCGGGTATGCCGCTAGGACGTCGCTCAGCACTTCTTGCGAGAAGAGCCCCGGCATATTCAGGTCAAGCATCGCCAGGCTGACGCATTTCTGTTCGGCAAGGAGACTAACCGCCGCATCGAAACATGTTGCTTCGAATATCTCGATGTCCTCGATGCCGGCGCTCAGCGCCAACCGCAAGCCACGCCTGTACAGGCCGTGATCATCGGCGATGACGATCTTGTACATCTCACCCCAACGCACACATCTCCGGCATGCAGACACCGGCAGGCGTCCAGAACGTTATTTTGGTAGCGAAGTCGTTCTGTGACGATACCGGCTTGGCCCTTTGCCGGACCAATAAAAACCTTGACCCTCTCAACCCTCTCGTAAACCTTTCCAGGTCGCAGACTACTCCGCGTTTACCATGATGCAAAGTCAGACCTTGGTCTGTTGCACCGCACCCGACATGGCGGCTTCCAACCGTTTTGCCACCCGCCACCTCCGCAGCGCGCCATTCGAACGCACGACGACAGGTCTGCTGCCCGAGCGTAATTTCGCACCTAATTCGGAGCACGTCCGGCAGCCCAAACGTCATAATCCAGCCGGACGCGTGAACTTTCGGACGCTGAGCTTGATTGTTGGACAGTATGGCCTTGTGCGCAGGGAGTGTCATATGAAAGCGGTTATCCAATGCGGTGGAATGGGCATGCGCCTGCGCCCGTTCACATCGGTTCTGCCAAAGCCTCTGATGCCTATCGGCGCTCGGCCGGTGCTTGAGTTGCTGCTTAAATGGCTACGGCGCAACGGTATTGAAATCGTCTACGTCACAACCGGCTACCTGGGCCATCTGATCCGCAGCGTGTGCGGTGATGGTTCGCAATGGAACCTCAAAATATGCTACACACAGGAAATGGAACCGCTCGGGACCATCGGCCCACTCTCCTTGATCAGAGAGGAACTGGATGAACCGTTTCTGGTCCTCAACGGCGATGTGCTAACCGACCTCAGCCTCAGCCGTTTCGTGGCGGCGCATCGCGCGCACAAGGATCTGGTTACAATCGCGACGGCAGCGCGTGTCACCAAAATGGACTTTGGCGTCATCGACGAGGTTAATGACACTGTCCAAGTGTTTCGCGAAAAGCCTGCGCTTACGCATCTGGTAAGCATGGGAATTTACTGCATGGATCCAGCCGTTCTGCAGTTCATTCCATCGGGCATTCCCTTCGGATTCGACGATCTCATGCTGCAAATGCTGCAAGATGGGCAGATCGTGCATGTCTACAAGCACGAAGGTCTTTGGTTGGACATTGGCCGCGTCGAAGATTTTCAGAAGGCGCAAACGATTTCCTGGGAGGAGCAGTCGGCTTCCATAGAGGTAGCCGCGGCTGCTGCCTGAGGCCGTTTCGAGGCGCGAGAGTTCACCGGGAGGTTGGGATGCTCTTGGTTAGTGCCCCCGTGTTGGGTGTGCCGGAGAAGGCCGCTTTGTCGAAGGTGATTGACAGCGGCTGGCTGACGATGGGCGAACGCGTCAGAGCATTTGAGGAGGCATTTGCAGCGGTGCACGGCGCCGATGATTGTGTCGCCGTCGCCTCCTGCACCGCAGCCCTGCACCTCATCCTCCATGGACTTGGGATCGGACCCGGTGACGAGGTCCTGGTGCCTTCACTGACGTTCGTGGCGACTGTAAACGCGGTCTTGTATGTCGGGGCCAAGCCAATCTTCGTCGATATAGAATCAGATGACGTGCCCCTGATGTCGGTCGAAGATGCGGAGGCAAGCTGCACCTCCCGCACCAGGGCCGTGATCCTCGTCCATTTCGCCGGCTATCTCGCGAGCAAGCAGGAGTGGCAGACATTCGCAAGTGTGCGAGGGCTCTACATCATCGAGGACGCCGCACATGCTCCTGGCCTGAAAGAGGTGGGGACCTATGGTGCGGCGGCGGCGTTCAGTTTCTACGGCAACAAGAACATGACCACCGCCGAAGGCGGCGTTGTCATTACGCGCGACCCCGACTTACGGGAGAAGGTTCGCCTGGCGCGTGGCCATGGCATGACCACCGGCACGCATCAGAGACTGAACAGCCGCACCGCGCAATATGATGTGACCATGCTGGGCTTCAATTATCGCATGGATGAAATGCGGGCTGCCATCGGCCTGGTGCAGCTGCGCAATTTGCAGGAATGGAATGAGGTCAGGCGCATACTCGTCGCGCTGTATCGACGCCTCATCGCCATGCGCTGCCCAGCCATCTCGATGCCGTTTGTCGAAGCGCGCACCTCTGCCTATCACATCATGCCGATCCTTTTGCCGCGCGGCGTCAACAGGCAAGATGTCATCGATCAATTGCGGGCGCAGGGCATACAGACGACAATTCACTATCCGCCCGTGCATCATATGACGTTCTACCGGGAGCTCTTTCCCGGAGTTCACCTGCCGCGGACGGAGGCTTTCGCCGACCGTGAGCTGACCATTCCGCTCCATCCGCAGATAACGTCTCCCGTGGCGGAGGCAGTGGTGGATGCCCTGGCATCCACCCTCAACAGTTGCGCTCGGGCAGGGGCTGCGGCATGAATGCGTTCGACATGCCCCTTGGCCGGCTTGCAATGCGCCGCGCAAGCCATGGACTTTGCCGACGCGCCATGGACATCATCGCCGCGTTTGTCGGCCTCGTTGCCCTGTCGCCGCTAATGCTGTTTGTCGCAGTGGCGCTGCTGATCGAAGGCGGTCGTCCCCTGCTTTTTGTTCAGCCTCGCATAGGCGCCGGCGGTCAGCTTTTCCAGATGTACAAATTCCGAAAATTCTACCCGCGGTGCGATGCGGGAGGCCTTGCGCTCACCCTTGCCAACGACGTTCGGATGACGACGGTGGGCAGGTTTCTCGCTTTCAGCAAATTGGATGAATTGCCGCAGTTGTGGAACGTCCTGAGAGGCGAAATGGCTCTGGTCGGCCCGCGTCCTGAGACTTTGTCTTTCGCCGAGTGCTTCAGGGACGGCTACGAAGCCGTGTTGCAATACAAGCCAGGCTTGTTCGGCCCTGCTCAGATCGTGTTCCGCCACGAGGCTCTATTCTATCCTCCTGATGTCGAGCCGACCGTTTTCTACAAGGAAGTCCTGTTTCCGGCAAAGGCCAGGATCGATCTCTCTTATTATGGTCGCCGGACCATCGTCTCGGACGCAGCCCTCATCATTCGAGGTGTTTTCATCGTCCTCGGCATGGCCGCGGAACATCCAAGCGGTACTTGAACCTTTCTGATGATGGTTCGCGGTATTCGCAAAGTGAGGGTCAAGGCGGTGCAGGACTTGTCTGGTCATGACCTATAAGGGCAAAAGAGTTCTGGTCACCGGCGCGGATGGGTTCATAGGATCGCACCTGACCGAAGCCTTGGTTCGCGCCGGTGCCGATGTGACGGGCCTAGCTCTCTACAATTCTTTCGACAGCCATGGGTGGCTGGATGATCTGCCGGACGAGATCCGAAGCCAGCTAAAGCGCGTCCGCGGCGACGTTCGTGACAGTGCGTTCCTCAACAGGATCGTTCGTGGCCAAGCCGTCGTGTTTCATCTCGCGGCGCTGATTGCTATTCCGTACTCTTACACAGCCGTCGAATCCTATGTAGCAACCAACGTCATGGGCACGGTGAATGTTCTCGAAGCGGCTCGCCAGTGGGATACGGAGCGTGTGGTGCATACCTCGACCAGCGAGGTCTACGGCACCGCTCTAAGCATGCCGATCAGTGAATCCCATCCGTTGCAGGGGCAATCGCCATATTCGGCCTCCAAGATCGGGGCCGACATGATGGCGGAGTCCTACGCTCGATCGTTTCATATGCCCGTCGTGGTGCTTCGTCCGTTCAACACATTCGGACCGCGGCAAAGCGAACGGGCAATCGTGCCGACGATCATCAGGCAGGCCCTCGATCCGAAATGTCCAGCCATCATGGTGGGTGACACCAGCCCGGTCCGCGACCTTACCTTCGTTGAAGACACCGCGGCGGCGTTCCTCAGTGCAGGCTCTGCCGAGCTGGAATACGGGCGTGCCTATAATGCCGGAAGCCAGCAGGCCGTGACGATATCGGACGTGCTGGACCTTGTACTGGAGCTGAGCGGGTCCAACAAGCCGGTCCATCGCGACGAGGGGCGGCTGCGGCCGCAAAATTCCGAGGTGCGGGCTCTGCTGGCAAATTCATCCCGGCTTGAGGCCGCGACGGGATGGAGGGCACAGACCAGTCTGCGCGAGGGCTTGAGCCAGACCATCGCGTGGTGGCGGGCACGCCTCCGTCAGGGCCTTGTACGTCATGAGATGGGCTACATGACATGAGGCTTCCCGCGCTTGCTGCTCTACTGCTGGTTTGCGTTGCGGCGCTCCTAAGTCTTCGGACGGCCGGCGGTCAAGGAAGCAACACATCCACCGGCTTCGTGGCGCCGGTGGCGATGGCTTTGCCTGATTATCGTCATCCCGCGACCGACCCGGCATTTGGCACAAGCTTCGTTCGGATCACCAAGCCCGGGGCTCTCGGAAATGGTGTCGTCTGCGGGCCTAAACATTGCAGCCATCGCTATTCGAGCGCCCAAGCCTGGAACGCGGACCAGACATTGCTCCTCCTCGACAACGGTTGCAACGGAATGTGCTTTCTCGACGGGCACACCTATGTGGCGCTGTTTAGTCGCAACAGAGGAGGGGAATGTGAGTGGCACCCCCGAAATCCCGACCTGATGATCTGCGTTCAAGGCCGGACGATTTCGACCTGGGCGCCACGAACGAATGAGGAAGAAATCCTGTTCATCTCAGCGGCGTATCACGATCTGAGATTTGGGCCATCAAAAGGCAATCCCAGCCGGGACGGCAGCCGGATCGCGGTCCGCGCAATCAGCAAGGACGGCAAAGACGTTGTTTTTGCCTATGATCTAAATCAACGGTTGAAATTCCCGGACATCGACCTTGCTCAAGTTCCCGGGACGACCAGTTCCTGTACGATTTCTCCACTCGGAACGACAATTCTGTGTTCTCCAAACCAGATTGACGGCACCGAACAAAGAGTCATTTTTGCCGTTGACGGCACTCTGCGTCAGAGATGGACGGACCATCATCGGCCCGGTCACGGCGACATGACACTCGACGACGACGGAAGCGAGGTTTTCGTTGGGATCAGCAAATCAGATCCAGACAAGTATCACATAGTCAAACGAAGGCTGTCGGACGGGAAAGTCACTTCCCTTACCGCGTTCGGCGAGGCCGAGCATGCGTCAACCCGCGCACTAAACAGGCCCGGGTGGGCATT
The DNA here is from genome assembly GCF_055811115.1 of Mesorhizobium sp. WSM4832. Taxonomy (NCBI): domain Bacteria; kingdom Pseudomonadati; phylum Pseudomonadota; class Alphaproteobacteria; order Hyphomicrobiales; family Phyllobacteriaceae; genus Mesorhizobium; species Mesorhizobium sp. WSM4832. The sequence continues at coordinate 93,756 of NZ_JBVVQH010000026.1, forward strand.
CGTAAGCTATGGGGGCGACCCGGATGAGGTTTCGGCCAATCCAACCTGGGCTCCCTATGCACGCGAGGTCATTGCGCTTCGGATCGACGGCAGCGGCGCCGTCCGACGCATTGCGCAGACACGAAATGTTCCATTCGATTATTGGAGCGAAACACATGCCTCGCCTTCTCCGGATGGCTCGCAGGTAATTTGGTCAAGCAATTGGGGCGTGCCTGGCGGGCCAGTTTACGAGTTCGTGACCCGTCTTGACTGGCCCAAACAACACGACCCGAAGGAGCTTGTTGCGAATGGTCAACCTTAGCCGACTCTTCCTTGCGGTTCTTGCTCTGCTCAGCACTCTGCCTGTGGCCGTGGCGGCCGATCCCTCATCAGCGTATCGGATTTCACCAGGAGACACGGTCGAAATCGGAATAATATCCATTCCCAACCGAACGCAGCGCGCGGTTGTCCAGATCGATGGCACAATCGCGCTGCCTGAAGCCGGCACGGTTTCAGTCGGCGGCCTGACTCCTCCCGAATTGCAGACCCGCATGCAGGCGATTCTGCCGACCAAGATCTTTCATATCCGCATGCCCGATGGCCGTGAACAGATGGCGGTTGTCAGACCGAGCGACGTGACGGCCGTCATTGCCGAATATCGTCCCGTCTATGTAACCGGCGATGTGCTCACCCCCGGACAGCAGGCCTATCGTCCGCTCATGACCGTGCGACAGGCGATCGCTGTGGCCGGCGGCTTCAGCCTGTTGCGGGCGCGGGCCAACCAGCCGGGCCCGGATCCGACGGATCTGCGGCGCGACTATGAGATGATCTGGGGAGAATACACCAGGGACTACTTGCACAGCGCGCGCCTGCGCGCGGAGCTCGACAAGCAGGAAAGCTTCGACATGCAGCCTCCGCAAGGATCGCCGCTTTCCCCTTCGCTCGCCGCGGGGATAGCGAAGGCCGAAGCGGAGGCGCTCAAGCTTTCCCTCGGCAATTTTCGGCAAGAGCAGAGCTTTGTCGAAAAAGGCGCCAAAGATGCCGCAGCGCAGATCGAAGCGCTCATGAAGCGCGCGCAAGATGAATCGGATGGGGTAAAGGCTGACGAAGAGGACCTGGAGCAGGTCACCAAGCTGTTCAAGGCTGGCAACCTGACGAATAACAGGCTCGCCGACGTGCGGCGCGCCGTCCTGCTTTCGTCCAGCCGGGCGCTGGAAACATCGGTCGAGCTCATGAGAACACGGCGCCAGCAGGATGATTTTGCCAGGCAGCTCGAGCGCAACGAGAACCAAAGGCGCATCGCTTTGCTGAACGAATTGCGGGATGCCGAGGTTCGGCTGGCCGACATCGGCACCAGGCTTCGCGCAGCAAGCCAGAAGTTGCAGCCACTCGGTGCAACCGCCGCGCCGCTTTCAATCGCCGGCGAAACCGTTCGAGCTCAGATGACGATCGTCCGCAACGTCGATGGGCAATGGCGCAAGCAGGTTTCCGGCGAGGACGCCGAGGTGGCGCCGGGAGATACGATCGAAGTCAGATTCAGCAACGAATTGGAGAGTGCAGCGGCACAATAGCATAAGCTTCGTGCTTCTGCGTCGTCCGGCGAGCGCCCGATCTCGTTGTGGAGGCAAGCCTTGAGCAAAGATGTCGATGTCGCTGACGCCTATAGCAAAGGTAGCGCGACCTTCATGGGAGTGGAGATGCTTGTTGCATCCGGCGCGCTTGTCCCGAGGCCGGAGACGGAGCTGTTAGGCTCGACTGCCGTCGACGTCTTGCATCAAATGAACCTGCCGGCTCCGCGCGTTGTCGATATGTGCTGCGGCGCCGGCAATCTTGCCTGCGCTATCGCCCATCAGCTCCAGACGGCGCGGGTATGGGCAAGCGATCTTACCGATGCATGTGTCGAGGTGGCGCGCCGGAATGTCGTCCACCATGGGCTAGCCGACCGGGTTTCGGTGCTGCAGGGCGATTTGTTCGAGGCTCTTTCCACCGTGGTGCCGCAAGGCACGATCGACGTTATCGTATGCAATCCGCCTTACATTTCGGAAAAACGGCTTGAGGGCGACAGCTCTCATCTGGTCGCTCTCGAGCCGCGCGAGGCTTTCGCGGCCGGGCCCTACGGCATCGCTATCCATATGCGGGTAGTGAAAGATGCCCACCGCTATCTGCGGCCCGGTGGCGCCCTCCTGTTCGAGGTCGGCCTGGGTCAGGATCGCCAGGTCGCAAGCCTGCTGGAGCGCAGCAAGGGCTACGACAATATCCGCGTCATCAGCAACCTAGCCGGCGAGCCGCGCGTCGTGCTCGGATGCGCAAAGCCGCAGGCCTGAGCAACCCGCAGCTCGGATTTCATCCTCTCTTGCGCGCGATGAAGTGCGCTATTCCCTGGATGGAGTCGAGGTTCTCCGGCAAGAGTTCACTGTCTTCGACGATAATGCCAAAGGTCTCCTCGATGAAGCCGATGATCTCGAGCACGCCGGTGGAATCGACGATGCCCTGGTCGAGCAGCGATTCCGTCGTGCTGAGGGATTTGACGTCGGCGATGTAGAAGTTCGATGCCAGGAAATCCCGGATTTGTTTTGTATAAATGTCGCCCGCGGGCTTCGTCACCAAAATCGAATCCATCAATCCACCTCCGGCAAAAAGGAAAATACGGTCCGCGCCGTCCAATAAGCGCTAGGAAAGAGCTGCCTTCTTGAGTTTCCCCGTGTCGGTCATCGGCAGGCTGGGTACGATGACGATGGACTTCGGGACCATGAAGTTTTCAAGCTGCTTCTGGCATTCCAACTGTAGCTGCTTCTCGCCGATAACCCTTCCCTGCTCGACAACGACGAAGGCCTTCACCGCCTGGCCCAGAAGCTCGTCAGGGACACCGACCACCGCAGCCTCCTTGACGCCTGGAATATTCACCAGGACGTTTTCGACTTCCTTCGGGGCAACTTTCTCGCCCCGGGATTTTATGATCTCGTCACCGCGACCGACGAAGTAGAGATAGCCGTCCGCGTCCATTCGGCAGTAGTCTCCTGTGTAGAGCACCTGCTCGCCCGGCACGGGACCGGGTTTGAGCTTCCTGGCGGTCGCCTCCGGTTTGCCCCAGTAGCCCTTCATCACCGTCGCGCCGCGGATAACAAGCTGGCCGACAGTCCCGGGCTCGACGCGCCTGTCGTTCTCGTCGACGATCCACATTTCCGTGTTGGGGATCGCGATCCCCACGCTCAGCGGTTTTCGCTTCAAATCTTCCGGCGGCAGGTAGGTGCAGCGCTTGCACTCGGTGAGGCCGTACATCGAATAGATGCGGGCGCCCGCAAACAGATCCCTCAGCATGGCGATGTGCTTGAGCGGCAGGGCAGCCGCGGTATTGGTTACATAGCGGATGCTCGAAAAGTCGTGATCCCTCAGCGATTTTAGCTCCGCAAGCGATGCGAAGATGGTCGGAACCCCAGGGAAGCCTGTAATCTTCTCGTCCTTGATGATCTGTAGAATCTGCGCCGGAAAGGCGAAAGAGCGTTCGAGGACGAGCCGAGCTCCGGTGCGGAACGCCATCAGCATCTGATAGAGGCCGTAGTCGAAGGCGAGGGGCAGAACGTTGAGGATCACGTCATCTTCGCGAAGCTCCAGATATGACGCTATCGACGTGCATGCCGCGGTCATGTTGCGATGCGTCAGCATCACGCCTTTGGGCTCACCTGTGGACCCCGACGTATAGATGATCGCGGCGAGGTCGATGTCGATCGATTTGCGTTCCGGTGCGGCTGGTGTTCTTTCGGCCGCTGTTTCCCAGCGCATCGCGCAGGGCAGCCGGCTGAACTGGTCGTCATTGATCGGCCCCGACACGATCATCTTGCGCAGCGAGCGACAATTGTGTGCCGGCCCGTCGAACACGGAGCGCAGATGCTGGTCGGTGATCAGCGCCGCCGGTCGGCAATCGCTAAGAAGGTAGTCGAGCTTCTGGCTTTTGGTGAGCGGGTTGACGATGCATACGACGGCGTTGGCCTTCAGCACCGCCCAGAAGCTGACGACCGTCTCGACCGTGTTGTCGGCGAAGATCATCACGCGGTCGCCGCGTTGCACGCCGGCTGTTACCAGACATTGTGCGAGCCCGTTGGAACGCTCGTCGATTTCGGCGTAGGAGACGCGTTTCCTGTTGCAAACCAACGCCACCTTGCCGCCGAGCCGGCCGGCGGCGTGGATCAGGTAATCATGCAGCAGCGGTACGGCACCATCGATCATGCCGGCGCCCTTTCCCGATGTTCGTAGTCGATGTCGATGCTGAGATCCCGCCTTGTCGCGCCGGCGGGGCGGTTTGCGACAAATTGTTGGTGCAGAAGCTGTGTCGACAGAACGCCAACCAGGGCCATGTTGTCGGAGTTCGACATGTCGCCCCCGCCGGTTCGAGCCCGGCACTTTTCGACCAGCCGGCTCACCGACTGCGGATCGAAGACGCCGACTGCCCGCACTGCCGTCTCGGACAAGGCATCACCGATGTAGGCCGGCGCGGCGTGGGCAAAGAAGCTCATTGCATTCGGCGCCCGATAGGGTTGCTTCTTTCGGGCGACAACCGGCGGCGGTAGGATGGGCGATGCGACGCGTTTCAGCACGTGCTTCTCGTCGAGACCCCGCAGCTTGTAAGCGTCCGGAAGCGCATTCGCCAACGCGACGACGTTATCGTCCAGGAAGGGAAACCGGCCCTCGATGGAATGGGCCATCAGCATCCTGTCGCCTTGCGAGGAGAGCAGATAGCTCGACATCAGAGTCCGGATCTCCAGATACTGGTCCTGGGCGAGGAAACTCCAGCGCTTGAATTCGGCCGGCAGCGTGGAGAGCAGTTCAGTCACGGCGTCGTGGCGTTCGCAGGCGGCGCACATATCCGGGCAGAACAGGCGTTTGATGGCGCTGGTGGTACGCCAGCGCGTGTCATGCGCAAATCCGGCCACGGCGTGGGCCTCGATGTTGCGGCCGAAGAATTGCCGGGCCAGCGCCTGCTGATGGACCGGTGAACGCGACAGGTAAGGGTAGAGCCGTTCGAGCAGCCGAGCGCGCCCCGTCGAAGCCGGCTGGCGTCCCCAGAAGCGGCGCACCTTGCCCTCGCGAAACAGGTCATAACCGGCGAACATCTCGTCGGCGCCTTCCCCGGTCAGCACCACCTTGATGCCGTGTTCCCGCACCAGTCTTGACAGCAGGAAGAGCGGTGCCGGGGCGGTCCTGAGGATCGGCCGCTCGGTGTGGCGGATCACCTCGGGGAATATCTCCGCGATGTCGCTGCGCGAAACGATCAGTTCATGGTGCTCGCTCCCCGTGTGGGCGGCAACGAGCCGCTGGAAATCGGTCTCGTCATATTCGGCATCCGCAAAACGCAGCGAAAAGGTCTGGAAGCGCTCACCGGCGAAGCGTCTGCCGAGTGTGGCGACCAAGGAACTGTCCAGCCCGCCGGACAGATAGCAGCCAACAGGCACATCGGCCTGCAAAATTCGCAATGCCGTCGCGGCTTCGAGAGCCAGCCGCACCTCGTCGACCGCCTCGTCCAAGGAGCCGCTAAATGGGCCTTGGTCCTGATCAGGAGTTTGCGGGAAGCGCGGTTGCCAGAACGGGTATTCTCGCGCCACACCTTTCTCATAGAGGCGCACATGTCCGGGCGGGAGTTCGCGGATGCCTTGGAACACGTTCCGCGGAGCAACGGCCGCCCACATGGTAAAGGTCTGATCTATGCCTGCCGGATCGAAGGCGCGGGGGATTGCGGCCTCGGCCGCGAAAATCGCTTTGACTTCGCTCGCAAAGAACAGGCGGCCGCCATGCTCGCAAAGATGCAGTGGGCAAATGCCGTAGCGGTCGCGCGACAATACCAGCCGGCCTACAGTCGGATCCCAGATTGCCAGCGCCCATTGGCCGTTCATGCGCTCGAAGGCGGCCTGGCCCCACTCCCGATAGGCATGCAGGACGACTTCGGTATCGCTGCGGGTGCAGAACCGGTGGCCAAGGGCGAACAGCCTGTCGCGCAGTTCGAGATAGTTGAAAATCTCGCCATTGAAAACAATCCACGCCGGGCCGTCTGCGTCGGCGAGGGGCTGCTGCCCATGCTGAAGATCGACGACCGATAAACGGGCATGCGCCAACCCTGCGCGCCTGTCGCGGTACAGCCCGCGTTCGTCGGGACCGCGATGCGCCAGCGCGCCAGCCATGCGCAACAGTGCTTCGCGTGAAGGCGGTTCGGCGGTGGCGTTCAGCGCCAGTATTCCGGCGATCCCGCACATAGGCGTCAGTCCACATCCATCGGCACGGCCGGCAAGGGCCGGGCGTGCAGATAACGTGCTGCCCGGCGCTTGGCTTCGATGTCCTTGAAGACCTTCTCGACCTGGCCACCGGTGAGGCCCGCAGCCGCTGCGACCTCGTCGGCGCATAACCCATGGTTGACGCCATAGAGACATAGATCTGTCAGATGGTAAGGCAGCGCGAAGTAGAACTCCTCCTGGCTTTGCGCCATGGAGAACGTGTCGGTGGTCGGTGGCCTGCGGCGGATTTCTTCGTCCACTCCGAGATATTCCGCCAGCTGATAGACCTGGGTTTTGTAGAGGTGCACGATCGGCATGACATCGGCGATGCCGTCGCCTTGCTTGACGAAGAAACCCTGGTCGTATTCGAGCCGGTTCGGCGTTCCCGCGACAGCGTAGCCGAGGCGATCCGCGTGATAGTATTCGGTCATCTTGCGGATGCGCTGTTTGTAGTTGGTTGCAGCAACGATCTGCAGATAGGCCGCCATAGGGAGCCTAACCGTGTTGACATTGCCCTCGGGGTCTTGAACCGTGAGACGGGTGATGTTGAGGCCTTGGCTCTCCAGGACCGAGGTAAGCACCAGCTTGCACTTCCAACCCTCGTCATAGTCCGGAACGACGGAGCGGATGGCTTCGATCTGCCGGCGATAGGCGCCGATGGCATCAAGCGCAGGGGCTATGTCTTCAACCAGAGTGTCGATGCCTAGCTGGGCCGCGACGACGCGCCCGAGCCTCAGCGAGTCTCCGGAGGAGTCGCGCTCCGGCATGAAGATCCCCAGCACCTTGTCCTTGCCGAAGGCGCGCACGCACAACGCTGCGACGACGGAACTGTCGATGCCGCCCGACAGCCCGACGACCACGCCGCGCCGACGAAGCGTGACCAGAACCTGCTCACGCGTCGATGACACGATGCGGTCCGCCTCCGCGGCGGCATCCAATGCCAGCACTTCCCTGGTAAATCCCGAGATCACGCCGGCTGGCCCTCCAATTGCAGAGTTTCGGCCGTCGTGTAGGTTTGTAGGACGGCTTTTTCGATCAGCGGACGGTTGGTCGCGACGTGAGGCTCCACGACGAGGTCGATGTGTGTGCCGACGATAGGAATCACCTGCAGGTCGCGAAATACTTGATCCCAGCCGATGGCGCGGGACATGCCCGGGCGAGCGCAGCGGAACAGCGTGCCATTGATCGGAAGCACGGCTTTGGGTTCCTCCAGCCAGCGGAAAAACGCCTGAGCCCGCAACACTTCCTGCAGTTCCAGCTTGATGCGGAAGCATGCTCCGTTGAACTGGCCTTCGGTGTAGCGGTCGATCGCGCCAGCGAGACGGGCTTCGCAACCCATTCTGACCGCGATCTTCGCCAGGGCGCGGCAGGCGACGCGATGGAACGAGATGCGGTTGGACCGGAGCCGGCGCGCTGTGCGGGTGACCGTATCCCAGAGGCGGCTGCGCTCGCCCTCAAGGCTTGTGTCGAGGATGCCGAAGAACTTGACGGACCGTCCCGCCTTCAGCAAGCGCACCGCGACTTCCAGCGCGACCGCTCCGCCGAGCGAGTGGCCCAGCAGTCTGACATGTCCCGACGGCTGAGCTCGGCTGACTTGTAGGACCGCGGCGTCTGCCATGTTCGCGAGATCGTTTTGCCCGCTGAGGATGAACGGGAGGCCCGGATACCTGATTGGAACCACCTTTGCTGTTTTGCCCATAGCCGAGGCAAAGGCGGCAAGACTTGGACCGTAGCCGACAGAACCGGGAAACAGGAAAAGGAGCGGCGGGTTGTGCTCGGGCGCGACGTTGCCAGAAGCGGCTGCTTGCGCTGCCACGACCGCCTTGACCATCTCGTCGGCGCTCATCTCGACTGTGAAGCTCTCAAGCCCGAGTTCCTGGCCGATGATATTCTCGATCTCCATCACGCAGTGCAGCAGTTTCAGCGAGTCTCCCCCGGCCTCGTCCCACCTGCCCACGGCTGCTGGCGTGTTGAGAACTTTCATCCATGCCTTCCGCACCGCCGGACCTACTGCCGGATCGTTACCGGCACCAGCGTTTGACGAATGGACAACGGTAGCCGGCTTCCTGGCCAGGAGGTCCATCTTGCCAAGTTTGCCCAGGTCGATCTTTCCGCCGCCAAGGTATGGAATCTCGCCGACCCGGTGGAGCCGCAGAGGCCGCAACGGTGGGGGCAAGGCGTTTGCAATCAACTGGCGCAGGTCATCCACAAAGTTCAGACCCGCGCAATCGCTTGGCACAGCGAATGCGACAAGTTCCCTTGCCTCAGTCACGATCGCTACAGCGTCCTGAACCGATGGGGCGGATCGCAGTACCCTTTCCAGCTCAGCCGGCTCGATACGTCGACCATTGATCTTTATCTGCCGGCCTTTTCGCCCGATGATCCTCAACAGACCATCGCTGTCCAATCGCACGAGATCGCCCGTCGGAAAAATCCGCTCGTGCGGATTGCCGGTGTCCGCTTCGACATTGACGACGGCGCCATTCTCCCAATGTCCAAGGAGAACATAGGGGCTCTTGATTACAAGCTCCCCCGCCTCACCGGGCGGGACGACGTATCCCGCTTCGTCCACGACAGAGAAGGCTATCCCCGGCAAAAGGCGTCCAACCGGCACATCGGGCTCGGCGTTCGGTGGCTCCGGCGGCAGGAACCATTGCGATCCTGTCGTTTCCGTGGACGAATAGCCTATCTGGATGAGGCAATGCGGCTGGACGACTTTGCGCAGAAGGGCAATGTCGGTCCAAAGCACTTTCTCACCCCCGACGCGGACAACTCTAAGCGAACTGAATGTATCGGCAGGAGCGTCGGCCATCAGCGTCCGAAGCAAAGCGGGCACGAGATACGTGACGGTCGTGCCCTGGTCTTGCATCCTCGTGCGAACGCCGCGCAGGCCGATCGCTTCCAATTCGACGAGCTGCAAAGTGGCGCCAGTAAGAATGGCCGCCAGAATCTCACGACAGCCGGCTATCGTGGCCAGACCCGCCAGGGGGAGGAAAACATCCTCCGAACTGATGTGACAGGCCTCGACATATTGTTGCACGCGCCACAGCAAACTGCGCTGGCTGTTAACGATGCCCTTGGGGCGCCCTGTGCTCCCCGAGGTATAAAGAACGATGGCCGGCTCGTCGACTGAGGGTCCTGGAAGGGGCGTCGCCAACAGATCTCGCTCAGAGGCCGAACTTATGCCCATATCGATCCATTGGATATCCGTAGTCAGGTCGCGGGGCCTGTCTCCCATGCCCAGCATGGCCGAGAGCTTGGCCGCTGACATGATCTCCTTGACCCGGTGACCGGGATCTCTCGCATTAAGCGGAATTGAAATCCGTCCGGCTGCCATCGTCGCGAGCATGGCGACGATGCTCCAGACGGAGCATGGCTGACAGATGCCGACCGGCCTACCTTCGGGAACGGCACCCGCAACGCGGCGCGATAGAATCTCGACGGCGGCGCCTAACGCCGAATATGAGAGTTCGTCCGTGCCGTCATGGATAGCGATCTTATGCGGATGCTGCCCTACAACGGCGGCCAGCCGAGGACCGATCCCCATATCCGCAAACCCGGCTGGCAATCGCGGATATGGCCGCAGCGCAGGTCCGCCCTGGTCCAGGGCGTAATCACGCACTTCTACCCACTTGGCGGGCCCCGGTGGAAGAGGAGCCTCATCAAGATCCTGGTCCGCTGCGGGTGCCTTCACATATGCCGGGAGCATGGCTTGCCTGAGCTAGAGATCAGGTTCGGTTATGGATCGCCTCCCCAGATGTTTCATCGATCATTCTGATGATGCTTCCCGGGATTATGGAGGCGAGGGTGGAAGGGCGGCTTAATGCTAGGGGCATGCATTGACGTCAAGCAGGCCGATTCTGGTCACCGGCGCAGCCGGCTTCATAGGTTTTCACCTCTGCCA